>JBKGYS010000029.1:0-22043 GCA_046545955.1 Spirochaetales bacterium
TACCGCGCTGCTGCTTGGAGTTTCGGTTGCGCTTCAGTCGGTGTTGACCCCGGAGATCGGCACGGTTGTCCTTGGCCTTGTGTTCATAACCACAATTCTTATCACCTATTTTATTTACCATAAGTCGGTGAAAAAGCTCTCGGAAAAGTACGACTTCGAGAAATACTTTGAACCGATTTTCAGGCGCAAGCAGCACTGAGAAGCGGCGAGACTCAGTACCCGTCGGATACCGAACGGTTCTGATCTTTCTTGTAAAGATCCTGGTAGACGAATCCGCGGTTCTTTAGAAGTTCTTTCACATCCTGTGGGAAGGGTATGTAGCGCCAGAAGATGGACCGGACGTCGCGCTCGAGCTTTTGTGTCCCTTCGCTCTCCCGGGTAATCCAGAGAACGTAGTCTTCAATAAAACGGTCCTTTACATCGCCCTTCAGCCGGTTCTCCGTAAACCATTGGTAGTACCAACCGGTAAGGCCCTCTTCCATCCAGTAATGCGCGGCCTTTTCTTTCGCGATCTGCCAGCGCAGATCGCCACAGGCCGAAATAACCGCCGTACGCAGATCCTTAGGATACATCGGTACCGCAAGTCTTCCGCGGCTCGTTGCCTTATTGTAGCGCTCAAACGGTTCCCAGCATACGCCGTTGTCGCCGTAACATGGAACGAGGATGACGTTCGGAACGATTCGATTTGTCTGTTGCTTGAACGTGCGCAGAAACAATCCTGGGTCGAGCCGCTCCACCTCCGCGAGGATACGGATGACATTCTCGCGCGAGCCAATCTCGCGTATCGACGCACGAAAATACTGCTTCAGAAGCAGTGGAAAATGGTTTCCCTGTCGGCCGACGCACATCTTCGCCATTTGACGAACGGTTCCCATTTCGGTGGTCGCCGCCTGCGCATCGGCCGGCCCACGATCAGCTCCATCTTGACCATCGGGCTCTTTGCTTTTCAGTTTTTCGAGCTCCTCCATTATGCCGTCAAACTCCCGGTACGCGCGAGCGAGCTCACGATTCATGTTGGAGAGTCTGCGAAGCGTCTGGTTGATGTCCGAGATAGCGCTGCGATCCTGTTCGGAGTAGGGAAGGATAAGGTCCTCGAAGTCGTGGCGATGTTCGTGGCTGCACAGTTGCCCGACGCGTTCCTTAAGGCGAGCCTCCTCACCGGTAATCTCGCCGATTTTCGAGCGACACAGAGCGAGCTGCGCTTCGTAACGACCGCGTGCTTTTTCAATTTCTGCTGAGATGCGTTGACCGCTGCTTTTTCCTCGCGTTTTCGTCTCGTCGGTGGCGCTCTGATTCACCATTCCGTGCGCCACCTGCTCGAGCCACTCATCGACGTAATGTACCGGCTCGCCGGTCTCGTTTTTCTGGATGACCCGGGCAAGGACGCTTCGCTGCTCGGCGGATACCATGGTTGGTAGCAGAAGGCGAAATCGTTGAAACAGGCGTTTCTGCACGGGTAGGGAGCTGCCGGTCCGCGATGCAATCTGTCCACAAAGATCCCAGACGGCGGGGCCGAGTTTACTTCGGTAGTGGCTTCGGTCCTGGGCATCTTCCGCCTTGAGGAAGTTGCGAAGGAGCTCGTGGATTCGCTTTGCGATTTCCCCCTCGTCGGTGAGTACGAGCTTGTAATACCGTTTGTCGTTGAAGTACGCGTGGGGTTCGGTTTCGATTTCATCGGGAACGACGAAACCTTCGTTATCGAATGGCTTCTCCGATGATCCGGAGCTGTTTTTCCCGGAAGACTCGCCGAAAAGATCCTCGAAATCCGGAGTGTTGTCGTCTTCGTTGAAATCGACGGGGAGGAGTTCAGCTACTTCAGGATCGAGTTCGCTGTCTGATTGTGCCGACATTCCCAGAGCACCCTTTTATCAAGCCCCTCCTCCGTGTGGCTTCGGAGGGAACGGATCTTTTTTCTGGAGGTGACGGGATTCGAACCCGTGACCTCGTGAATGCCATTCACGCGCTCTGCCAACTGAGCTACACCCCCAATACGATCTGGTTCTGATGTTTCTGTCGTGTCGAGGAAATGTAGTCCGGCGCGCGATCATCTGTCAACACAAAGGCAGCGCCCTCGATTTCCCACAGAATCGCACCCGCGGCAGTCCACAAAAAAAGACCGGTCGCGATCGCGACCGGTCGGCGGATGTACCGTATCATATTCCGGATGCAAAAGGGTGAATAGTGCCCGGCGACACGGCGCAGGGTGCGAGCGTGGTGTATTCCCCCTGGATTTGTATTTGAGAGAAAACCGGTGACAATGGACCTTGTCGTGTCCGCAGACCACCGCGATGCCACGAGTGCAACCCGCTCATCCGATACGTGCGGTTAGAGCATAGCGGCAATTTTGAACGCTTGTAAAGAACCGATGAACTTTTGTCCCAAAATTTGCCGCTGTACACGAAAAAAACGTCTTTTCGATTCACTAACGCGTGTTAGTATAGCTTATATGCAGCTCAGAGATAATCTTTCGACTGAGACCGGATGGGATATCCGGGAGTCCAGGTTCGACCCGCAGCAGCTGGTCACGAATGGAAGCAACTACATGGTCGGCAACGGGTACCTGGGGTATCGCGGCACCTTCCCCGAATGGCGTAAGTCGCAGTACGTCGGGTGCGTCGTCACCGATACATACGACAACGCCGACGGGAAGTGGACCGAACTCTGTACTGTTCCGAATGGGCTGTTCGCCGAGGCGGAGGTTGTGGATATCGTGGGCGACAGGTCGCCGGTTAGTATGTTCGATGGGAGCATCTTCTCGTACGATCGGAGGCTTAACTTCCGCTACGGTGTGCACAGCCGCACGGTCGAGTGGGGCCGTGGTAACGGTAGCGAGGTCAGCATTCGAGACGCCCGTTTTGCCGACTATAACGATCTTCACCTTGTGGCGGCCACATATCAACTGCAGGCACATTCGGATATGCGGGTACGCTTCACGGCCGGGATAGACTCGGATGTCTGGAGCTTGAACGGCAATCACTTCGTCGACTTTCACCCCGCCGAAGAAGGGGAACTGCTTTTCGTCGATACGCAGACCCAGGAGCGGGCAATCCCCGTATGCGTCGGCTCGGCCGTGAGCATGACGGGCGTCCAGCCTGTTTCCCAGGAGACCCGGATCGAGCGATACGATGCGTATCGCGCGTTCGACTTCGATCTGGCGGCCGGAGATGTCATCTCCTTTAATCAGTACATGGCCGTGTATACCGGCAACGATACCCCTTCTCCTCGTGATGAGGTCCGCAGGTCGCTCAACCGCGCGGTTGAAACCGGTTACGAGGCGCTTCTTGTCGACCATAAGCAGATCTGGGATGCGAGGTGGGAGCGGTGCCATATCGATATCGAAGGAGACGAGGCGGCTCAGACCGTGCTGCGATACTGCCTGTATCAGAACGCGATAGCCACTCCCATGCACACCGATCATCTTCCGATCGGTGCGCGGGGCCTCTCCTGTCAGGCGTATCAGGGCGCGGCGTTCTGGGATCAGGAGATATTCAATCTTCCGGTTTTTCTGTATACCGAGCCGGAGATTGCGAAACGCATTCTAATGTTCCGCTATCGTACCCTCGACGGCGCGCGCCGGAAAGCACGGAATCTCGGTTATGAAGGCGCTTTCTACGCCTGGATCAGTTCGGATTCAGGCGACGAAATATGCCCTAGTTTTTTCTTTAAGGACGTGCTCACCGGGCGTCAAATTCGAAATCACTTTAACGACTGGCAAATTCACGTAGCGCCGGACGTGGCGTATATCCTCTGGAAATACTGGCAGGCGACACACGACTTCGATTTCATGCGCGACTACGGAGCCGAGATACTCTTCGAGGTAGCCCGTTTCCTGTGGAGTCGTGCGTTCTACAATGTTGCCCGCGAACGCTACGAGTACATCCGCGTTCTTGGACCGGACGAGTACCACGAAAACGTCGACAACAACCCGTTCACCAACGTGCAGGCCCGCTATGTACTCTCACGGGCGTTACAGATGCATGATCTTCTCTCGGAACACGCGCCCGACCGGCTGAATGCACTCAAGACACGTGTGGGCTTCTCTGATAAGGAAATCGGCCAGTGGCGCGACATGGTGGAGCGCCTGTACGTGAAGCAACCTGACCCGGAAACCGGGGTTATCGAGCAGTTCGACGGCTTCTTCAAGCTCGAGGATACGACGCCCGAAGAGCTCAAGACACGCCTTCAGGACCCAGGCGAATACTGGGGATGGCCGAACGGCGTGGCGGTTCACACACAGGTTTCCAAACAGGCAGACATCGCTCAGATGTTCACGCTCCATTCGGATCTCTGGGATGTCGATACCATGAAGGCCAATTTCGAATACTACGAGCCGCGCACCCAGCACGGCAGTAGCCTCAGTTTCTCCGTCTATGCGATGGTCGCCGCGTGGATCGGTCGCCTCGAAAAAGCCCACGAGTACTTCATGCGCTCTTGTACCGTGGACCTCTTCAGCACGGCCAAATCGGTAAGCGGCGGTACCTTTATCGGCGGTATTCATACGGCGGCGAGCGGCGTTTCGTGGCAAATCGTAGTCTTCGGGTTCGCCGGCACGGTCGTTCACGCCGACGGTATCCATCTCTCTCCCAAGCTTCCGCCGCAGTGGAACCGCATACGGTTTCTGATGACCTTTCGCGGACGGGATGTAAGATTTGAGGTTGATGTTTCCCGCGTTCGCGTTCGCGCGTGCGCCGACAACGATGCAGCGGTGCCGGTACACGCGTTCGGACGGGTGGTTGCCGTAGAGCCGGGTGCCGAGCACGATATACCGGCTACCGGCTGAACGCCGGAGCTCGCTCGGCAAACTCCTCAGGCCGGTACGCTCTGCGAGCGTGCCGAGTCCTCGGCCGGCTGCTCGGCTCTCGTTTCCGACACAGCCGTAATGTAGCCGGTGCGAAGGCACGTCTGGAAAAGAGACTCAGAAATGAACTCCACCCGCTCGCCGCGCCTCCATTCCCCCGTCGTGCGGATGAGTACCATATACCCGGATGGAACCTCCCGGGTAATTTCCATGGTCGTGGTCGAAGGCTCAGTGCTTTTCACACGGTATTTCTTGTGCATTCTATCACTCCCTCATTATAGTGGTTTCGGCCGCTTTGGCGTCAGGTTTGACAGGAATGCGAACATAGCAAGCGGTAAGCCCGACAACCGTAAGGAGTAGAATCCGATGGTAACGCACGTAGTTATGTGGACTGTGAAAGTCGATGGAACGAGTTCGAGGGGCGAGGTTGCGGCGGAAATACGCCGACGAATCGAGTCGATGCGGGGTCGAGTGCCGCACTTCGAGTCGCTCGAGGTCGGAATTAATGAGAACGAAAGCAATGCCGCAGCAGATGTGGTGCTTATCTCCCGCCATCGCGACTGGGAGACACTCGCGCGGTACCGGGATGATCCGGTTCATCAGGAGGTAGCAGGGTTCGTTACCGAGCGGACTGACTCGCGAGCGGTAGTGGATTACGAGTCGTGAGTTCGTTGTCGGCATCGCTCGAAGCGGAAATCGACGCCGCATACGACGCCGGCGAAACACTGGTGTTTCCCTCGCAGCTGGCCACGGAGTTCTGGAGGTCGGCAAGCTTGCACCGCTGGTATCGCGAGGGGCGGCGCAGCGTAGTACGAAGCGATCGTTTTATCTCATGGGATACCTTCAAGGAGCGGACATCGAGTTCGCGGGAGGACCGCGCTCCGGCCAACAGCGCCCTCCGTCGACTCGCGGCACGCCGGCTCACGGCGGACAATGCCGCGTCACCGTTTCTTGCACGCATTGTCCCACGCGAGTACGCGGCCGATTCGCACTTATTCGCCGACGTAATCCGCCAGGGAATCCCCGGCCTTCAGGCTCTCATCGAGCGAAACGACCAGCTCGACGCGCTTCTATCCTCGGATGTGCGCGAGTTATCCGATCGATACCAAGCGATGCTCGACGCGACCGGGTATTTCGAGCCGGCATGGGTGCCTGCCCAGATACACACCGGAGGAGGTCGCTACGTCATCGTGTTTCCGCAGCTTATCGAAGACTTCTCCGAGTTCGCACCGCTCGTGCGTGACCTGTCGGAGCTTCGGGAAGTCCCGCTTCCTGAGTCCATAGACGAACACGCTACGGTGGTTCTGGAATACCCCGACTCGGTGATCGAACTACGGGACGTCCTCGACCGGGTTGAGACGCTGCTCGATTCCGGCGTTGCCCCGTCGCAGATCGCGATTACCTGTGGGGACCTCGACGCGCTCCGCGACGAAATCGAGCGCGAAGCGCGGCGTCGTAGCCTGCCGCTCGGTCTTCGTGCCGGTGTTCGCTTGTCCGACCACCCGGCCGGACAGATTTTCTCCCGGATTGCCGAATGCGTGGACACGGATTTCCACGCAGACGCGGTCAAGCGGCTCGTTCATCACGCGGCAATTCCCTGGAAGACCCCGCGGCTCATGCATCTTGTTGCTCGGGCCGGAATCGATCATGGCTGTCTCGGTGCGGGCGGGCGGCCTGCTTCGGGATGGTATGAGCTCTTCCGCGTCGGATTCGGCAGAGAGTACCGACGGCGTCTCGACCAAGCCGATATCGCAGCGGAAGAGGTTGTCGAGGCGTTCTCCTCGCTCGAGTCCGCGCTGCGCGCGATCGTTCGCGCGCGTGGTTTCGAAGAACTTCGCCGCGCGACCTACACCTTTCTCGGGCGGTTCGTGGATACCGGGAAGTGGGGCGAAGAGATTGAGCCGGTATTTCAGCGATGCATGACCACGCTCGCTGAATGGGTCGAAACCGAAACGCGGAGCCGGTTGTCTGCCGACGACCCGTTTTCGCTTTTCCGTGCCTCGCTCGCGGAGTCGATTTACGTGCGAAAGCGCGACGCCGCCGGTATCGCGGTATATCCGTACCGGGTCTCCGCCGGTATTTGTCCCGCGTATCATTTTGTAATCGGCTTTTCGCGCCGGTCGACTACTATTACCGAGACTCGACTTCCGTTCGTCCGCGAGGATGAGCGCGAGCGGATAGAGCAGTCGCAAGCCGCCGGAGGCGAGGCGGGACTCGACCTTACCACCGCCTTTCACCGGGCCTACACGGTGAGCGGCGACAACGTGCAGCTCTCATACGCGCTCAATACCCGCTCCGGTGCGCAGATCGCTCCACCGGGTGTGCTCGAGTCAATATCGGGAAACCCCGATCGCTTCGAGCTCGAGCGGCGAGCGCTCGCCGCCGCGGAGAACACGACTCGTAACGGTCACGCCGGCACGCCGTTTCCTGCTCCGGTCTATCCGGTACAGCGATCGGGCTATCTAAGCCACCACATCCGTACCGTCGGAGTTTCCGCCGCGTACGCCCGCGGACTTATCGCCGAGGCCGCACCGGGGAACTACCCCTCCGAGTCTCGTGGAGGGACCGATCGTGCGCCGGAAATTGGGGGATCGGTCCGGGATCTGCGGTATCATCCTGTTTCGGGTTCTCTCGTGAATACCTTCCGCGAGCGATTTCTCACCGAGGACCTGCGGATTCGATTGAGCCCGTCGACGGTCGAACAGATGACCGGTACCCCGTTCTCTCTGCTGCTCTCGCGGGTTGCCGGGATTGAAGAAGAGCGGTGGGCGGTGTGCCTCACCGACCCGAGGTCCGAGGGGGCACTTCTGCATCGTTTGATCCGCGCCGCCGAGGCGGAGCTCACGCGTACCGCAACCCCTTACGGTGAGGCGGACCCGACGTTGCTCGCGCCGATTGTCGAAGAGGAGCTCTCGCGGTGTATGAGCGAGCGGGCTGTGTTCGATTCTCCGGTTCCGGCCCGTTTACTTCGTATGCAGGAGGGAGGATTCCGGGCTCAGACTTTGACCGTACTCGCGCGGTTATCCGAGATCTTTTCCGCCTACGTGCCGGTCAGGCAGGAATGGGAAATGGAGTCCAAGGTGCTTGAAGGAGTAGCGCTGTCGGGCCGAGCCGACTCGGTTGCCCGCGCCGCGGGGCGAAGCCTGATTGTCGATTTTAAGCGGAGTGCCGCGAGTATACCGTCGAACAGGGATGTAGCGGCATTCGCTGCGCCGCAGCTTCCGATTTACGTGCTTATGGCCGAAGAGCTTGGGTGTGTCGTCGCGAACGCGGTGTACGTATCGGCGAGTGACGGTAAGGTGGGAGTCGCCATCGGAGACCTTCCCGAAGCGTTGAACAGCCGCACCCGGATCGGCATTTCGGGCGAATCGTGGCCGCTGCGCCGTGAGGCGTTAGTTGACCATGTAGCTGCCGTTTCCGCTCGTATCGACGAGGGCGATTTTCGCTGTCCGTCTCCGTGGATCGGATGTAACGGGTGTCGGACGCGCGCCATCTGTCGGGCGAAATACAGTCATCGAAGCGCCGGGCGGGAGGTGTAGGATATGACCGGAGGGAATGCTCCGAGCGATGTCACAAGGCGACGCCCCGCGCTCGACCACGACCAGACGCGCGCGGTTGAAGCGCGCGGGTATACCGTGGTTACCGCGGGAGCGGGCTCGGGAAAAACTACCGTGCTTTCCGAGCGGTTCCTGTCGTTACTCGCCGACGGCGCCGAGGTTTCGAGCATACTCACGCTGACGTTCACCCGCAAAGCGGCAGCCGAGATGCACAAGCGAATATACGGCCTGCTCGCCGCGCGTAGAACCGAAAATCGAAACTTCGAGACGGCGTTTCGCTCCTTCGACCAGGCGCGTATATCCACGCTCGACAGTTTTGTCTCCGAGATTGCTCGCAGCGCGTCGGCCGATCTTGGTATTCCGCCGACCTTTTCAACCGACGAGGCGAAACTCCAGGAGCTGTGTATGCAGGCGGCATCCGAGTTTCTGCTTTCAAAAAGCGGCGAGCCGGTATTGCGCCGGCTTGCGCAGGAGCGTGGGCCGGCGGCGCTCACCGAAGAGGGACTCGCTCCGATCGCCGCCGAGTACATGAGTCCGGTCCATCCGACTGATTTTTCGGCAATGATGGAAGCTCAGCTCACCGAGGCCCGACGGCTTGCCGAGCGTGCGGCCGACCGCCTCGAAGAGTTCCGGCGCTACGTGCAGAGCGAGGTCACCCCGTCGGTCGGAGCTGCGGCGAAACAGCTTTCGGCCCGTTTCGCATCGGTCGAACACGCCCCCGAATCGCCGGAAGAAGCCGAACGAGTCTTCTCCGCGCTCGACGGGCTGAGAACGCCGCCGTCGTCGGTGAAAACCGAAGAAAAGATCGCGTTCAGAGCCGCGTTCCTCGATGCCCGGGACCGCCTCTCCACGCTTCGCGAGTGCCTGGTGCTGCTCGAAGCGGAGGCTGATATGCGCCGTTTGTACGAGCTGCTCGACGAGTTTCAGGATCTTGTAATCGCGCGGAAACGGGCCTCGGGCCAGTTGTCGTTCGGGGACGCTATGGAGCTTGCCATCGCCGTACTCGAAGAAAATGAAGCCGTGGCGCATTGGTACCGGCAACGTATCGGCTATCTCATGGTCGACGAGTTTCAGGATAACAACGAGCGCCAGAAGCGGTTACTCGAGCTCGTTGCCGGGGAGAGTGGTGAGCTTTTTTTCGTAGGGGACGAGAAACAGAGCATTTACCGCTTTCGCGGTGCGGACGTGCGTGTGTTTAAGGGGCTGTCCGAGGCGATGCGCGAGCGTGGTGGAAACCGCGTCGAACTGCGAACAAACTACAGAAGTGCGCCAAGGCTGCTTTCGTATTTCAACTGGATGTTTTCGGCCGTTCTAACCGGTGGTACCGACTACGAGGCGGAGTTCTCGCCTCTTCACGCGCGCGATAACGTACCGCAGGCTTCTAACGCCTCCCCGCCTCGGTCGACAGCGCCCGGGTATGCGCCGGATGTTGCCGTTCACGATGGGGGAGTCGCGCTTTGCGGTTCCCCCGACGAACCGCAGGTTCGGCTTTTTCTCCGCGAAGACAGCGGAAACACCGCGGTTGGAAATGCAGCCGATAATACCCAGAACGGGAACGCAGAGGATTCGGCGCTCCTCGCGGACAGCGAGATCGAACCGTTCTTCGTTGTCGAGACGATCTTCGCAACGGTGGAGGCCGGTAATCTCACGGTACCCGACGGGCACGGAGGCGTGAGGCCGGTTCGTTACGAAGATATCGCGCTTCTCATGCGTACGAGCGGTAACCAGTACGAGTACGAGCGTATGCTCAGGCGGTTCGGCATTCCCTATCACAGCGATGCGATACGGAGTCTGTATCTCGAGGCGCCGGCCAACGACCTGTATGCGCTGCTACAGCTGTGCGTCTACCCGGCCGACCGTTACGCGTACGCGACGGTGTTGCGCTCCCCCTTGGTTTCCATCGGCGATGAGAGCATGATCACGCTGCTTGTCGAGCGCTCTGAACCGTTCTCCGAGCTTACCGCGACGCTGCGCCGCAGAATCGGTCCCGAGGATGCTGACCGGTATGAACGCGCTCGCGCTCTGTATGACGACTTGCGCGGGCGGGCGGATCGCGAACCGATTACTTCGCTGCTTCATACCGCGTGGTACGACTACGGCTATCGGCACGTGTACCTCGACCATCCGGCGAATCACGGGTACCTCGAGTACTATGATTTTCTGTGTGCGCTCGCGGTTCAATACGAAACCGAGGGGCTTGCGGCGTTTCTCGACGCCGTACGGCCGCAGCTCGGGCAGTTCGAGAAAACAGGCGAGCTCGAGGTCCTCGGCAGGCGCAGTCGGGGCGTGAATATTATGACGGTGCATCGTTCGAAAGGACTCGAGTTTCCTGTCGTTTTCGTCGTCGGATGCGGCTCGGTGACGCAGGCGGGAAGAGATTCGGCCGGGTTGTGGAGCTCGCATCCCGAGCACGGAGTAACCATCAACCTTAAGCCTCCCGAGGGGATGAACAGCGGCACAGCACGGTCGGCGTCGAATGTCTTTCTGACGCGGGCCCTCGAGCAGAATCGCGCCGAGGAGGCGGCCGAACTGAGGCGCTTACTGTATGTGGCGGCTACGCGGGCGCAGTCGCATTGTGTGTTTAGCGGTATCTACAAGCCGCCCAAAGACTCGAGCGCGCGCGAACCGAATAGTTTTCTCGAGTTGCTCGCGCCGCTGATTGACGAAGGACTGCCTGCCGAGTGGATAGGCGATCGGACGGTTGGTCAACGTCGTAGCGCCGGAGTCGACATAAACGCGCCGCCGGCTCCGCTTCTCGACGCGTGGTACGTGTCCTCCCCCGTGCGGGAGACTCAGGGCGAGCCGTCCGCGGTATCTCCAAGCGGCTTGAACGATATCTACCGCAGCGAAATCCTGGGCGCGCAAGCAGTGGATTCGGCCGCGCCGCCCCTTCCCGATTTCCGCTGCGAGGCGTCGCTCGACCGCGAGGAGCTGCACGCCGCCTTCGGTACGCTCGCGCACTGGTGCGCCGCCGAATACACCGGCGGCATGCTGAGCGCGGACGCGGAGCCGGCCACCGTCGCCCGCCGCCTGCCCGAGCGCATCGTCGCAGCCTTTCCGCCGCATCTGCGCGAAGACATCACCCGCGAAGCCTTCGACCGGGCAATACGCGCCGTCGATGAGCTGGCTTCCCGCGCCGGTACTATCCGCGCCGCGCACGCGGAGTTTCCCTTCGCCATGGTTTGTCCCGGCTGTGGAGATACCGGGCGGCCGCCCCGCGAAGTTCGCGGCTCGATCGACCTGCTGCTTGAAACGGATCTCGGTCCGGTGGTCGCCGACTTCAAGACCGACCGGCGTCTCGATTCCGAGCAATACCGGATGCAGATGGATCTCTACCGTCGAGCCGCGGCGGGGCTTTTCGAGCGGGACCCGCGGGTTGTGATCATTTCAATGCGGGATCTTGCGATCATCGATATGAGACCGCTCGACGACGAGGTCTACGACCGAGTGCTCGTTTAGCGCCGGCAGGGTTCGCCGTAAGGTCGCGCTCCGCCGCCGGCGGGAAGCTCCCGAGCCGGTTTTCGCGGTGGGGTGAGCGTAGCGCGGTGCTAAAACGGCGGCCACCGAAGGCTATAGTCGAATCAGATTTCCGCCGTAGGCAAGTCCCGCGCCAAACCCTATGGTGAGGATGAGCGCGCCGGTGTTCAGAAGACCGTCGCGTCGCATCTGGTCGAGTGCTATTGGAATGCTCGCGGCCGAAGTGTTGGCGTATTCCTGAAGATTGGTAAAAAACTTCTCCATGGGAATTCCCGCGCGTTTGGCCGCAGCCTCGATAATGCGCATGTTGGCCTGGTGGGGCACAATGAAGTCTACTTCTTCAATGCTGATGTTATTTCGCTCGAGCAGCGTGCGAATAATATCGACGAGCACGCTCACGGCGAACACGTATACCTTGCGACCGTCCATTTGGAGATAGCTGTCCGGGCCCGGGGTTTCGCCCTTGGCTAACGGCGAACGGCTGCCGCCGACCGGCCGGTAAAGGCTCTCGGCGTCGCTTCCGCGGCTTCGCAGTACGCTGTCTATTACTCCCGCCGGCCCGTCGGAGCTCGAAAGGAGGCACGCGCCGGCGCCGTCGCCGAAGAGTATGCAGGTAGAGCGGTCGCTCCAGTCGACAATGCGACTGTATACCTCCGAGCCGATCACGAGGATATTGTTCGACATGCCGCCGCGAATGTAGGCGCGCGCGGTCTCCAGGCCGTAGACAAAGCCGCTGCAGGCCACCACGAGGTCCATTGCGCCGGCGTTTTTGCACCCAAGTCGATGCTGAACCACCGAAGCGGTCGAAGGAAGCCCCTGGTAGTCAGGCGTCGATGTGGCAAGCAGGATCAGGTCGACGGATTCCGGATCGCAACCTGCCTCCGAGAGCGCACGAGTGGCCGCCTTAACGGCAAGGTCGCTGGCCGCCTCTTCGGGCGCGGCGACGTGGCGGCTTCGAATCCCGGTATGGGACCGGATCCATTCGTCGGAGGTATCGAGCGTCTGTGCGAGCTCGTCGTTTGTGACCCGACGCTCGGGTGCGTACGAGCCTATTCCGCGAATTATTGCTTCCATGGTGAGCGGTTACTGTATCGGCTCGACCTATGGCCGGTCAATTACTCGGTTTTGACCGGTGGGCGGGTGATGACCGTCACCGACGCTCCGGGGGGTACCGAGTAGTCGATGGTAATCTCCGATGTGACCGAGCTAATATGTAGAACCTGGGCGGATGTCGGTTCCATGCTGCTTCCCGGAGACTCCCAGCGGCCCTCGCTGTCGAGCCTGCCGTAGTTCGGCCTGCCGTAGGAGTGGATATCCACGCTGCCGAGGAGCAGCGGTTCGTTCGAAAAACCGGCGGACCGCCCTTGCGGCGCGAACTCGAAAAACGCTTCGCTCGAGTCCTCGCCTGGCGGCGCCTGCGACATACGGTAGGGAACCGGAACCCCGTCGCCGGTCGCCGAGAGGTCGCTTAGAACAAGCGCGCTTTTCCACAGATCGAGCAGCTGACCAAAGCTGTACTCGCTGCGCTCGAGCCCCTGCGCACCGTCGCTTTCACGCACCGCCGCGGTTACCGCATCGCGGCCGCCGGAGACATTGTCGTTCACCGCGTGGAAAAGCTCGCCGTGCAGGCCGAAGTTTCTGAGCAGCCACGCGCCGAAAAGGTAGCTTGTCGCGTAGTCGTCGCCGGCTGCCGGAGTCGATGACCGGTAGCGTACAACCTGGTCCTCCCACGCGGTTACCGACCGCGTGTGGTTGTCGTCGAGGTTGTACACTCTGGTGCGAGCGAAGGTGTCGTCTATATCGCAGGAGCTGCCGTTCTTATCCGCCCTGGCGCAGTCGGCGGGAAGCCCTCTCGGTGAGTGCAGAATTCCCTCGGTTGCGTTGCTCCCGCTTGGTGCGTTGCTCCCGCTTGGGCTCAGTGCGCTGTGATGCTGCAGAAGGGACGCTGCGAGCTCTTCGGCCTGGAGCGACTTAAGCTCGTCGAGCCATGTATCGACCGGCACCCCGCGTCTGACCTGCTTCTCGTAGAAGTTGATCAAATGCTGAAACTCGTGAGCCACCGTCAGAAGCATTTCCGCCGGCCAGCGGTCTGTGATTGACCATCCATTCCCGCCGGTCTCATCGGCTTCGGCGAAGGCAGGGCCGTGGGCATAGACCACAGCCCGCTCGGCGGAGTTCTCGACAATGGATCGACGGTACAAGTCTCGCGGGTCGAAGTAGCCGAGAATGGTTTCCTCGCTGCTTCCCGGAGCGCCGGCGCCGGCAATATCGAAGAGTACCACATCCACCGTATCGGTATCCCCTATCACCGCGCTTCGATCGTTCGGCCCCCAGAACTCACCGAAGAGCGAGGTGTTCAGCTCGAAGATACCGGGATTGCCGTTTTCGTCCTCGAAGAAGGCGTCGGCGATCGCTTCGGCGACTTCGGAATACGGACCGCTGTCGATAAGGTCGCGGGCAACCCACACATTGACGTTGGTATCGTCGCTGCTGCTGCGGCGTTCGATCAGTTCCGCCTCGAATCGATCTCGGTCTCCACCCCCGTCGGTCAGTCCGTGAAAGGTCCTTTTTGTCCCCTCTTCAGCCGAAGTCCGCGAGGACACCGTCGCTTCGCCTGAAGCGGACAACGGCGGCAGCTCGGCCGATGTGCCTGAAAGCAGGGTTGAGTCGTAATCGAAGTCTGCCGTATCCGACGCCGCAGCACCGGAAGTTCCGGAACTCGCTGCCTCCGTTCCCTCTCGCTCGGGCACATACACACTCGAGGCCCGGCGCTCGGCGTTCCTTGGATTCGAAACGATCACAAACACGTCTTTCTCGGCGCCGCCGGGGTCTACGGCGTGGCTCCGCGTTCCGCTCCACTGTTCGCCGAGGTGCTCGATGACAACCCCGTCAAACGTCACGCGGCTTTCGAGTCGCTCAAACTCCGGCTCAAAGCGGCACGCGCTTACCACGAGGAGCGTCAGGAGACAGGTGACTATAGTGGCCGCACCGGAGTTTCCGGCGAACCGCCCGCGCGAGAGCAATAGGCTCACTGAAACTCGCCTAACCACTGCCCGAACGAATTCGCCGATCCCCGCAGATACTGCTGCAGTTCGTCGGTAGTAAGCTCGTCCTCGGTGGGACCAGGGAAGTTACGTCGCGCGTACTCGAGTGTGTCTTGCGTGTAGAAGTCGGGAATGACACGCGCGGCACGGTAGTCTGCGATCGGGCCGAGGGTGATATAGCCGTCGGTCAAATCGGCCACGCGAAGCTCGTCGTGGTACTCGGCCCACTGGCCGACCGTTACCGGAAAGGCTCCGAGCGGATTTTCGGCATCGACGTCGAACCCGCCGTGGCGCATCTGGCTCGGCACTAGCTCGAGCACAGAATCTATATACCCGTCGGCCGCGTAGTTAAGATTGGACGGTCGTGCTTCGTCGGGCCAGGGGCCGTGAAGCAGAACCGTTGACACGCTGCCGTCGGCGCGTTCCTCAACACGCCTGCCGAACGGCCGCGCGCGGTCGAAGCCGAGCTGCTGCATTTCCTCGACGAGATGCGGCGCCTCGTATCCGCGGAATGCATGCGGCAGAGTGGCGAAGGCAATCGCCTTGTTCCCCTCCTCGAGTACCTCGCGTTCGAACACGTCGGCCATAAACTCATCCGGAGCCGTATCGCCGACGACCTCCCGCAGAATGTCCTGATCGTTCATATCCTCGCGTGTCTCTACCAGGTCGTAGCGAAACCGCGGTGCCAGTGCGACAACGCGCATCCGCTGTGAGTCGTCCTCGCGCGACGCGTTTAAACGGTGCACCCGCTCGAGAACATCGACATATCCCTCGTATCCGTTCAGCACATCCGCACGGAGCAGGAGGTCGGAAGCGGTTTTACGGTCGAAATCGCCCTCACCGTCGACAAGCGAATCGAGAATATCCTGATCTTCGGCGAGCACGTGTTCGAATCCTATCGCGTACACCCCGGCGAGAGGAAGAACTTCGACAGCGTCGATCATGAACTGAATCTGTTGCCGAATTCTTCCGAGCTCGCCGACGATTACGACCTGGTCCTCTTCGAAGCGGTCGAGCAGATAGTTATCCGGCGTCCGATGCTCGCGTTCATACCACTGTGCGGCTTCCTCAACGGTGTCGGGATCGGAGCCCGGCCGTCTCACGCGTCGCTGCGGCAGAATATTGAACGGATCGAGCAGGAAAAAGGCTGCGAGAAGGAGTCCGATGATCAGAATGATTTGTGAGCGACCGCGGTTCATAGCAAACGCATTGTAGCAGAAGCCGCTTACCGCCCGCTATAGGAGCCATTCCCGGATTCGCGAGGACTTCTTCGGTGCTCGCGGCGCTTGCCCGGTTCCGAAGACACCCCGAGATCGATATTCCCAACGCTTGCAGTTCGGTCTCGAGCCTGCTTCCGGTCGGCAGATGGACTGCGCCGGGAAGCGTTTGTAACAGTGTAGGGGCTATGCTATCGTTGGAGAAATTCGGCCGTAAACCGACCAATCCGCGTGATCACGCGGAGGTCGGAATTAGAATATCTCGGAAGGTGGTACAAACATGATGCTGGAAGGCAAACGAGCAATTGTGACCGGTGGGTCACGCGGAATTGGTCTCGCGATTGTCGAGCGATTCCTCGATGAGGGGGCGAGGGTCTGTTACATCGCGCGGTCGCAGAGTGCGCAGCATGAGGCGCTTGTTTCACGCGCCGCCGAACACGGCGCGGAGGTTGTGTTCCGAAGCGCCGATGTGGGCGATGAATCGGCTGTCGCCGAGGTTATTGAAGCCGCCGCCGGCGAGTGGGGTGGTATCGACATTCTCGTCAACAACGCCGGGATTACCCGTGACGGGCTCATTTTTCGCATGAGCGCGGAGGACTGGAACGAGGTTCTGCGCGTGAATCTCTCGAGCGCGTTTTTCACGAGCAAAGCGGTTTCACGGCGCATGATAAAGCAGCGGTCGGGAAGCATTATCAACGTAAGCTCGGTTGTGGGCATGATCGGAAACGGCGGGCAGGCCAACTACTGTTCGGCTAAAGCAGGCATGATCGGGCTGACAAAAAGCCTGGCGCGGGAGGTCGCGAGCCGAAACGTGCGGGTAAACGCAGTTGCGCCGGGGTTTGTAGATACCGAGATGACCGATAAACTGAAAGGCGATCAGCGGACGACGTTAATCGAGCAGATTCCTATGGGTCGAGTCGGCGCGCCGGAGGAGGTCGCATCGGTAGTGCTGTTTCTCGCCTCCGATATGGCGTCGTATATGACCGGTCAGGTACTGCCCATAACCGGCGGTATGTCCATGTAGTATCGGTAGAAACAGGGGTGATATATGAGTGAGCAAGTAGTAATAACGGGAATGGGCACGGTGACCCCTCTCGGCAATAGCGTCGAGGAGAGCTGGCGTTCGATTTGCGCCGGCCGTTCCGGAGTGGGTCCGATTACCCGCTTCGATCCCGAAGGATATCAAACGACGTTCGCCGCTGAAGTGAAGGATTTCGATCCAAAGGATTTTATGGATCGAAAAGAAGCGCGAAAGATGGAGCGCTTTTCCCATTTCTCGGTTGCAGCCGCCGTACAGGCTTGGGAGGATTCCGGGCTTTCTTCAGCGGCAATCGACCCGGCTCGCGCGGGTGTCATGCTCGGGATTGGAATAGGCGGTTTCGAAACGATTGAAAGCTCCTACAGGCAACTGTTCGATAAGGGTCCATCGCGCGTTCCACCGATGACTATTCCGAAGCTTATCAGCAATATTGGTCCCGCCAACGTCGCCATAAGACTTGGGCTGCTCGGACCCTGCTTCTCGATGGCGACCGCGTGCAGCTCGGGCACCGACGCCATTAACCAGGCTACCCGCTGGCTTCGCGACGGAGCGCTCGATGTGGTTATCGCGGGCGGGGTCGAGGCCTGCGTGACTCAGTTGGGGATTTCCGGATTCAACGTGATCGGCGCACTTAGTACGCGAAACGACGACCCTCAGGCGGCTTCCCGGCCTTTCGATGCGGGTCGCGACGGGTTTGTTATGGGTGAGGGAGCCGGAGTAGTCGTGCTCGAGCGACGCTCGCACGCGGAAAAGCGCGGAGCCGTTCCCTACGCGGAAGTGGCCGGCGCGGCGATGACCTGCGACGCGAGTCACCTTACCCAGCCGCATCCGGAAGGAAGGGGCGCCGTCGCGGCGATGCGTCAGGCACTCGCGGATGCGGATATGCAGCCGGAGGAAATCGACTACATAAACGCTCACGGCACGAGCACGCCGATTAACGATCCTACCGAGGTCAGAGCTGTGCGCGAAGTGTTTGGTCGGCACGCGGATTCACTCGCCATGTCCTCGACAAAGTCGATGACCGGGCACCTGATTGGCGCCACCGGCGGCATCGAAGCGGTGTTTTCCGCGCTTGCGATTCAACGTGGCTTTCTGCCGCCGACGATTAATCTCGATTCTCCGGACCCGGAGTGCGACCTCGATCATGTAGCGAATGTCGGTCGTTCCGCTAACGTGCGCGCGGCGATGTCCAACACACTAGGATTCGGTGGGCACAACGGTATCCTTATTCTTCGCGCGCTCTCGTAGAAGCGTATAAGCCTTCTCCGCAGGCGCGTTTTACCGTCTTCCCGTGACGACGAAGAGGTTCAGCCTCGCCCGTGGTGGCGGGGCTCCGCGCGGGCGAGGCCCGCTCGGGTTCCCTTTGCGTTTATGAGGTCGGGGTGTCGTCGACGCTTACGTCCACTGTTCCGCCGGTTGCCTCGGCGCCCGACGAAGCCGCAGCGGCATCGGAGGGTTCGAGTCCGAGCATGTCGAGAACCTCGGCACCGGAAACATCCTCCGTTTCGAGTAGCATTTCAGAAAGCTTGTCGAGCCCTGCCCGCTGTTCCACGAGCGTGTTCCGGGCCTTTTCGTAGGCGGTCTGAAGAATGTCCTTAATTTCCATGTCCACTTCGCGGATGGTCTCTTCTGCGTTCTCCTTCGCTTTTCCGAGATCTTCCCCAAGGAAGACATTCTGTCGGTCGCCACCAACGGTTAAGAAGCCGTGTTTTTCACTCATACCCCAGCGCGCAACCATGTTCCGCGCGAGTTTGGTTGCTTCGTTAAAGTCGTTCTCCGCGCCGGTGGATATCGAGTGAATCGCAATGTCTTCGGCCGCACGTCCTCCAAGAATGACTGCGATACGGTCGAGCAGGTATTCCTTGCTGTAGACATACTTTTCCCCTGCCGGCAGTTGCTGGGTCACACCCATGGCTCCGCTGTCGCGCGGAACAATCGTCACCTTGTGCAGCGGATCGGTGTGCGGCAATATAGCCGCCAGTATCGCGTGCCCGGCCTCGTGATAGGCGATAATTTTCCGCTCTTCATCCGATATTTTCAGATTCCTGCGTTCAAGGCCCATAAGAATCTTGTCGCGGGCGTTGTTGATATCATCCATCGTGATCTTCTTTCGATTCGCCCGCGCGGCAAGCAATGCCGATTCATTGAGTAGGTTACGGAGGTCTGCACCGGCAAAACCGGGCACGCCGCGAGCTACTTCGTAAAGATCGATTTCGTCGTCGAGCGGCTTGTTCTTCGCATGGATTTTGAGGATTGCCGCGCGATCCTCGAGACTCGGGAGCCCCACCGTGATTTTACGGTCGAAACGTCCCGGGCGAAGCAGCGCGGGGTCGAGAATATCCGGCCGGTTGGTCGCTGCGATTACAATGGTCGAGTCATTCGGCTCAAAGCCGTCCATTTCGCTGAGAATCTGGTTGAGCGTCTGCTCCCGCTCATCGTGACCACCGCCGAGGCCGGCGCCTCTGTGCCGACCGACCGAATCGAGCTCGTCGACGAAAATTATGCTTGGTGCGTTACGCCTCGCTTCTTCAAAGAGCTTTCGCACGCGTGAGGCGCCTACGCCGACAAACATCTCCATAAAATCGGATCCGCTCATGCTGTAGAACGGAACGTCGGCCTCACCGGCGATCGCGCGGGCGACAAGAGTTTTACCGGTTCCCGGGGGGCCGATCAGAAGAACGCCGCGAGGGGTGACCGCGTCGAGCTCCTGGTAGCGTTCAGGATGCTTGAGGTAATCCACGATCTCCCGGATCTCCTCTTTCGCGGCCGCTACGCCGGCAACGTCGTCGAACGTTATGCTCTCCTTCGTCTTCTTGTAGAGCTTCGCTTTGTTCTGATTCATCTGGAAAATGCCACGGCCTTGTTGCCGCATGCTTCGGAACAGGATGACACCGATCCAGATGAAGATAATAATCGGCAGGAAGTTCAACAGCAGTCCGATGAGGTTGTAATCCTGCTCGGGTTCGGTGCGCACCTGGACTTCCTGATCTTCGAGTATCGAAAGGAGATCCGGGTCGCCGAAAGACGGCAGAAATGTAATAAATTGTCCGTTTTCGCCTTCCGGTGTCCGAAATGTTCCCTCGATCCGGTCGCCCTGGACGACAACTTCGCTGATATTGTCGTTTCGCACTTCTTCCCGGAAGCGGGAATAGCTGATCTGATTGCTTTCCTCCTGTCCGACGAAAAGGTTCGTGAGCACCGGTATGAGGAAAATAGCAATGAGGAAAAAGACGAAGTACTTGTAACTGTTGTTCGGACCGCGTTCGGGATGCTGTGAATCCATTTGGTTGGGCCCGTCCTGGTCATTGTGCTGTTTGTTCGGCTCTTGCGGCATAAAATCTAACCTCAGCGCGCATTCTCTGACGTGCTGACTCCTTAAATATAAACGTAGGGCAGGGACAGTTTAGTTTATATCTTCTGTAAGATATTGATGACCTTCTCCTATGTCAAACGAGTCATCCCTGCTGACCCGGGCCGGCAGGAGGAGAACTGGAGAGGGTGACCGATGGAGTCGCCATTTCGGCGGGCCTCTGCTACAGTAAGCGTCGCACGAGGGGAAACATCGACATAATCGACCCGAAGCTGCACGGATAGAGCCAATGACCTATGAGACCTTCGTAGAAACCAACAATGCATCCATCGAGCCGCGCCGCAGCCTTTGCAAGAGCATGCTCTCCGGCATGAGCGACAACGACGCCCGCGACCGGCTTTACGAAATCCGGCGCACCATTCTTCCGCTGTGTGCCCACGATGCCGCCTTAACCCTCGAAACGCCGGGTGGCCCCATTCGGACGCACGCGCGCTACGAGCTCACCGAACTGCGTCGCGATACGCTTTTCGCGCGGAGCGGCTTCGAAGCGCTTACTCTTCCGGCGTTCTACGCGCCGCCGGTCACCGAAGCTTCCGACGACGGTGTGTCCGCCGAGCTCGCGCGGTATACGACCCGCATGACAGAGCAGGCGACGGAGGTTGCCGAACGGCTTTCGGGGGTTCACTTCGAGGCGTGTATCAGCGATCGGGATGGTACGGTTAATGGCTACTGTGCACGCTACGCCACGTCGGTCCAGCCGGCATGGGCCGCGCTCGCCCTCAGCCGCTTCGCGCATATGTGTTGCGATCGGGTGGTATTGCTTACCGCCGGTCCCATGCGCGGACCGGGTATCGCCGATCTGTCTACCATGCCCGAGGCGACTGTGGTGCTCGCCGCTTCGAAAGGGCGGGAATATCTGCTCGAAACCGGCGAGTCCGGCGCGCAGGAACTCCCAAAGCGGGGAAAAAAGGCACTCGCGCGGGTGGCGGAGATAGCATCGGGCCTTCAAACGGAGGATCGGTTCTGCCTCCTGCCGTATATTGGAAGCGGCCTGCAGCGTAAACACGGCATGCTCGCCGTCGCCTACCAGGATGCAGCCGGCAGCGTACCGGAAGACCTCTCGGAGAGTTTCAGACAAGAAGTGCTCGCCGCGGTAGCGCGGGCGAACCGGGATGCCGGCGAGCCGGTACTCGGCGCCGAGGATACGGGCCGCGAAATCGAAGTCGCTCTGCGAGAGGGCGTGTGCGGAGACCATGGATTTGACAAAGGCGACGGGGTGACGTATCTCTGTGGCGAGCTCGGTCTCGCGCTCAAGGGAAGAACAGTCCTTGTTTGCGGCGACACCGAAAGCGATGTGCCCATGCTCGAGCGGGTATCGGAGGCCGGTGGGCGAGTGTATGCGGTGTTCGTCGGCGCATCCGCCGGTGTGCGCGAACGGGTCGAACGGGCGGCAGTCGAGGCTGTTTTTGTCGATTCTTTCGAGCCGCTTGTGGCCGGGCTGAACATGGCCGTTCCGGAGGAAGAGTATGAGTACGATATTCTGTGAGGGTGCGATTTTCGATCTCGACGGAGTTGTGACCGGCACCGCCCGTACCCATTTC
>JBKGYS010000030.1:0-20830 GCA_046545955.1 Spirochaetales bacterium
CGACCTTTCGGGAGAAGCGGGAATCGGAAAAACGGCTCTGGCGTCAGCAGCAATCGCGCGGGTCCCCGAGGAACGCGCGGGGGCCGTAGCGCTTCGGGCGGATCCTATTCTCGGAAAGAGCCTGAGTCTGTTCGACAACCTCCTGCCTTCGATTTGCCGGGAACTTACCATCGCGCTCCCGTCGGACAACTCGGGGAATTCCTGGGTTACGGAACTGATCGAAGCTGCATCGACGATCGACGTAGAGACGGGGGAGCGGCTTCGCGAGCTGGCCGATGCCCTGCCGGTTTTGAGGGGTGCGACCGGAGGCGAACGCTACGAGAGTAGAGAGCCTCGCGCTCGATTCGAAATGACCGTTGAGCTTCTCGTAGAGCTCGTAAGACTCGAAACCCGCCGCAAAAACCTTGTACTGATAATCGATGATCTGCACGCAGCTGATGAGGACAGCCTCGGTGCACTCGAACGAGCGCTGTTCGATCTTTCCGACGAAGCCCTTACGGTACTTGCGCTATACCGGTCGACCGGCAACGAGCTCGGTGCATTTTTGCGCCTCCCCGAGCAGGCAATCCGACACCGAATAGCGTTGCAACCGCTCAACCGTGCCGCGCTGCGCGAGCTTTCCACACGACGACTCGGAGGCCCTGCCTCGGATGCGCTCGCGGATCTTTTGTCGAGTCGCGTCGGAGGCAATCCGTTTTACGCCATCGAGATGCTTTCGTATTTGAAGGACAGCGGAGGACTTCGGCAGGGAAGGGATGGGTATGAACCAAGCGCCAATTCACCGGAGGTGCCTCAAAACATTCTCGGAGTGTTGATCGAACGAATAGATACCTACTCGAGTGACGTCCGCCGAGTCAGCTCTGTCGCCGCGGTATTAGGTCTTGAGTTTTCGTTCGCTGCACTGCAAGCGATTGTACCGGACATTGACGTTGCCGCAGCGATCGCCAAGGGCGTGGAATCCGATCTGTGGTACGAAGCGCAAGCGGGAACATACCGATTCAGTCAGCCGTTGATTCGCGAAGCGATTATTTCGACTCAGCTCGATGTCAATCGTCGGACGGTTCACAGGCAGGTCATGCAATACCTCCAGGATTCTTACGGTAGTGACCCCGCGCTTGCCGCGGATATTGCGTACCACGCCGAGTCGGCTGAATTACCGAAGGAAGCGCGTGCGCATCTCTGGCTTGCGTTCGAGTTTGCCCGGGACAACTTCAAGAACGCCAAAGCGGTTGATTTTCTGAATCGCTATCTGGCCCAGAAACCACCCCAGCTTCACGCTCTCGAGGCGTACATTAAGCTCGGCGCTATCCACGAACAGACCGGTGACTGGGAGAATGCCGCGGACTCGTTAACATACGCGCTGGGCCTCGCGCAGCTGGCCGAATCGGAACGGTACAAAGTGCGCGTTCTGAACCAGCTCTGTCGAGTTTTCGGGCGGATGGGCCAGTCGCAGGCCGCTATTTCCGCGGGACTTCAGGCGGTCTTTTTTTCCGAGCAAATGAGAGAACAGCCGGAACTTGCCGAAGGGCTCATGGGCCTCGGTCGGGCCCTATGGACCGAAGGACGGCTTGAGGAGGCTGAGGAGCGCCTGCAACGAAGCGTCAAAATTGCCACCGCACAGGGTGATGGGAAAACCGAAGGGCTCGCGCTGTATTACTGCGGAGTAATCCGGCGGGACCGGAACGACTTTCGTGGTGCACTGGAATTCTACAGGCGCTCCGAGGAACGGCTGAGAATGCACGCCGACAGCCAACTCGCGACATTTCCGATATACGATATGGCGGTACTTCTGCAATACGAAGGGGATCTCGAAACCTCGCAGCGCTACTTCGAACAGGTCCTCGAAGTCTACAACAACACCGGATACAGGAGCGGCGCCTCGGCTGCCGTATTGAACCTGGGCGTCCTCCGTGACCGACGAGGGGATTTCGAAGGCGCCATAGGGTATTTTAAGCAGGCGCGCGAAATCGCCGAAAGCATCGGCGAGCGACTCGCCATTGCCTACACGCTGTTCAGCATGGGATCGACATATTACAGGATGCTCGAAAACAGGAAGGCATTATCGTATCTGAAGGATTCGCTGCGAATAATGAGGTCGCTCGGCGCGAAGGGGTACTACGCCTTTCCGTTATCGTATCTAGCAGCGCTTTATTCTCGAAGCAATGATCCCGAGAGGGTTGTTTCGCTGTGCAGTTACCATCTTGCCGCCATTCAGGATGTCGGAAACGACCCTGAGAACGGCCTTTCACTGCTTAGCCTTGCGAGGACGCTTACCCGGCAGCCAACCCTCTCGGATAAGGCTGAACGTCAGCTTCAGGATATCCTCGCCTACTACGGGATACCCGACCGATCCCCCGGGGCGCTTTTCCTGAAAGCGATCGAAATTTCAGAGGAAGCATCCTACGTCAACACTCTGATACCCGCACACTATCATTACCATCGATACTTGGCCTCGCTCGATCGCACCGAGGAGGCGCTGCCGCACCTCCGCGAGGCCTACAGGCTTGCGAAGGCAGCAACATGGGAGCGATTCGTCGCAACTCTCGAATCCCGTCACAATCCCGAGGAGCTGCAACTACAGTAATGCGTCGGATGTATTAGTGGGGTGTGTGGCGAAACCTGTGCGCGACCATGAACCCGTATGACGCGTCTGGTCTGAGCTTACGTCTTATCGGACGCGTGCCCCGCGACTACGTGCCCGACTAACTACGACGAATGTCCGATTTCATTGAGAAGCGACACAACCGAGTTCCAGTCGGAATCATCCATATCCGATAGCACGCGATTGCGAGCGAGCTCCCAGCTGGCAAGACCGTCCTCAACGGCGCTCCTTCCGTAGTCTGTAAGTGCGTACTGCCGCGTTCTGCGATCCTGACCGGAACGGCTTTCGATGAGCTCCTTCTTCTCGAGCGTCTCAAGGATTCGAGAAACCGTACTTGGGTCGGAACCGAGCCGTTTTGCCAGCTCGGTGCCACCGGGTTCATCAAGAAAGCCAATGTGAACCAGTACTTGAAACTGCGTGGCAGTCACGCAGGCGGACCGAAACGCCTCTTCAAAAACCCGAAGTATAGACTTATATGCTCTGCCGATCTGCGTAGCGGGACAGAACTCAGGCACCTGCGATAGATTGTGAACAAGCTCGTCGTTCATGGGTTTGCGGGCGCACTTTTTGGTATCACTCATAACCTTGACTGCAACTATAATCCATTCGCCGAGGGCTCGTCCATAAACCACATAAGCGTGGCACCCGCATCTCTCGCATAACATACCTTATTCCACCGAACGAAAAGACGCCTGCTTACGGGTGTAGGCGTTTTCGCCTTTGAGACGCGCGGGATTCTGCGGGTAGTTACATATCTATGGAATAGAGCGTGTGCGAGGAATAGAGCGCGTGCGAGCCGCGTGCTTTTCGAGCACACCGTGCGAACGCTACACGCTGTTCAACGGCATTCCGCTCGCTGCGAGGGCCGCCTCTCGCAGCGCCTCTGGGAGCGTCGGATGTGCGTGCACCGTACGGGCGAGATCTTCACTTGAACCGCGGAACTGCATCACCGTTACTGCCTCCGCGATAAGATCGCTCGCCCACGGCCCGATGATATGGCAGCCGAGCAACCGATCGGTCTTCGCATCGGAAAGAACTTTCACAAACCCCGCGGTCTCGTTCATGGCGAGAGCACGACCGTTGGCGGCGAAGCTGAACTGCCCCTTCACATACTCTATCCCCGCTTCGGAAAGTTCCTGCTCCGTTTTACCCACCGAGGCCACTTCCGGCCACGTGTAAACGACGTTCGGAACCGTTTCATAGTCCACGTGCCCCGCTCGGCCCGCGATATTTTCCGCGCACGCAACCCCGTCATCTTCGGCTTTGTGGGCGAGCATGGGTCCCTGAACGATATCGCCTATGGCATAGATTCCCGGAACGTTGGTCTCGAAACGCCCGTCGGTAACGACACGGCCGTTGTCGACGGCAACGCCGAGTTCCTCGATCCCCACACCTTCGAAGTAGGGTTTGCGGCCGACGGCAACAAGTACCCGATCACTCTTGATAGTCTTTTCGTCGCCCTTGGATGTCTTGTAACTCACCGACACGCTTTTTTTGTTGACCTTCGCTGCGGTAACCCGAACACCGGTGGTCACTGACACCTTCTGTTTTTTGAGCTCTCGCGCGAGTTGCTTGGAAAGCCCTTCGTCCCACCCTGGAATCAGACCCGGCATGAGTTCAAGAACCGCCACCTCGCTCCCGAGCCGGCTCCAGACACTCGCCATTTCAAGCCCGATCGCACCGCCGCCTATGACGGTTAGTGACTTCGGCACTTCGTCAAAAGCCAGCGCTTCGGTCGAGCTTACAATTTGTTCTCCGTCGAAAGGCATAAACGGTAGCTCGACAGGAACGCTTCCCGTCGCGAGAATCACATTTCGTGTCGCCAGAAGCTCTTCGTTGCCTTCCTCGTCACGAACCGACACAAGAGGATTTCCGTCGTCCGAGCGGCGGACGCTGCCGAGCCCGCTGTAGACCGCTATCTTGTTCTTTTTCATGAGCGTCGCGACGCCGCCGGTCAGTCGACCAACAACATCGTCCTTGCGCTTCATCATATCGGCGAGATTCAATCGTACCCCGTCTACCTCGATGCCGTGCGCGGAAAGCCCATGCTTCGCCTTGGCAAACTGTTCACTCGAGTCGAGAAGCGCCTTGGAGGGTATGCACCCAATATTCAGACACGTCCCCCCGAGCGAGCTTCGTTTCTCGACTATGGCCGTCGACAGCCCCAGCTGCGAAGCTCGTATAGCAGCCACGTAGCCCCCCGGGCCGCTTCCAATAACCACTACATCAAGACTCTTGTTCTCCATGCCTCACCCGCTTCAATGCCTTCAGTCCGGATTACAGGCCCAGAAGCATCCTCGTGGGATCTTCGATTGCCTCTTTTATCGTATTTAGAAACCCGATCGCTTCGCGGCCGTCGATCATTCGGTGATCGTAGCTCAGTGCTAAGTACATCATCGGCCGTACCACGATTTCGTCGTCAACCACAACAGGGCGCTTCTGAATGCTGTGCATACCGAGAATGGCTGTCTGCGGCGGGTTCGGGATCGGCGTGGAAAGCATCGACCCGAAGACCCCTCCGTTCGAAATCGTGAACGTCCCGCCGGTTAATTCGTCGGGCATGATTCGCTTGTTCTTCGCCTTCTCCATGAATTCGATGATCTGCCGTTCGATATCGGCGAAACTCCGCGACTCGACGTTTCGGATCACCGGGGTCATGAGCCCCCGGTCGCTCGAAAGCGCAACGCCAATATTGTAGAAGTGATTGTACACGATCTCCTCTTCCTCGAGGAACGCGTTCACTTCAGGATAGGCCGCGAGCGCTTTCTCGCTGGCTTTGACGAAGAAACTCATAAAACCGAGCTTCACATCGTGTTTCTTCTCGAATCGCTCTTTGTGGCGCGAACGGATCTCCATAACCCGGGACATATCCACCTCATTGAAGGTTGTCAGATGCGCCGCATTCTGCTTGGATTGCACCAGATTCGCCGCGACCCGTTTACGCAACGACGTGAGTTTCTTGCGGGTCTGTGCGGATTCGCTTGTCCCCGGTGTTTCAGCTTTTCCCGATTCATCGGGACCTTGTCTGCCACTCGCAGGCGCGGAAGCGTTCCCCGGCCGGGAGCTTTTCGGTTCGCTCTGGCGGCTCTGCGCAGTGTCCGAGCCCGACTGTTCATCGACCGCGCGAAGGACATCCTCTTTGGTCACGCGTCCTCCCTTCCCGGTGCCGGCGATCGAGGAAACATCAACCCCATGTTCGGCGGCCACCCGCCGCGCCCCGGGAGGAAGGTCATCCGATGTCCAGCCGGTGGTCGCACCCGGGGCATTTTTCCCCGCGTCAGATGCCGCCGGTCCCGCGCCGGCATCAGCGGCCGTTCCACTCTGCTCCCCGGTGGTTTCCCCCGCGGAAGGCCTGTCGGCAGCGCCTTTCTCGACGCGTCCGCCCGGCTCGCCGGCGGCGCCCGCCTGCGTTGCCTGCTGCGCTTCATCCTCGCCGGAGGCGCCCGCCTGCGATGACGCCTGCTGCGAATGATCCCCGCCGGAGGCGCCCGCCTGCGTTGCCTGCCGCGCTTCATCCTCGCCGGAGGCGCTGGTGTCGATACTGCCCACCGATTGGCCAACCTCGACTTCGGTGTCCTCTTCCACGTTCGCTTCGAGCACGCCGGTTGCCGGGGCAGGGACATTCAAGGTTGCTTTGTCGGTTTCCAGCTCGAATAAATCCTCCCCCTCGGTGACCACGTCTCCACTTTTCTTAAGCCATACCGCCAGCACGCCGCTGGCGACGCTTTCTCCCACCTCGGGAACCGTTACATCGGTCTTCATGATATTCCTCTACTGCTTCGTGAAAGCGTGATCGAGCAATGCTCGAAGCTCTTCCTGATGCTCTCTGTGGCTGCCGGCAGCCGGACTCGCGCTCGCGGGTCGGCCGACGTACTCGATTTCCTTCCCTTCTAACTGTTGGGGAATCCAGTCCCGCACAAATGTCCAGGCACCGCGATTCCGCGATTCCTCCTGCACCCAGGCGACACGGCCGGCGCTGCGGTATTGCGAAAGCACTTCGGCGAGCCGGGCGTCCGGTCGCGGATGCAGTTGTTCGACGCGAACGATCGCGGTCCTTGTATCGCCGAGGCTCTCCCGCTCGGCTTTCAGATCGTAGTAGACCTTTCCAGAGCAGATGAGAAGATTCTCTACAGTCTCGGGCGGCTCGGGATCATCGATAACCGTCTGAAAAGACCCGGAGATAAACTGGTCGCAATCGGAAACCGCTTCTTTATGGCGAAGAAGGCTCTTCGGAGTCATGATGACAAGCGGCTTTCGAAAGGGTTGCTTCATCTGGCGGCGCAAAAGGTGGAAATACTGCGCCGGTGTCGTTGCATTACAGACAATCAAATTATCCTCGGCGCACAGCTGCAAGAATCGCTCCAAATGCGCGCTCGAGTGTTCGGGGCCCTGTCCCTCGTAGCCGTGCGGCAAGAGCAGGACCAACCCGCTGTAGCGAAACCACTTCTGCTCCGCGGCGCCGAGAAACTGGTCGATTATGACCTGGGCGCCGTTTACAAAGTCCCCGAATTGTGCTTCCCACATGGTGAGAATGTTCGGCTGCGCGATCGAGTAACCGTAATCGAACCCGAGCACCGCAAACTCGCTCAACGGGCTATCGTAAACGCTGAAAGGCTCCTGCTGCGGCGAAAGGTTACGAAGCGGTGTATAGCTGCGCGGTATCGGACTGTCCACATCCCACCAGACCGCGTGGCGTTGACTGAAGGTCCCCCGACCGGAGTCCTCCCCACTGAGACGGACCGGGTGTCCCTCGAGCAACAGCGATCCGATAGCCAGCGACTCGCCGAGTGCCCAGTCGAAACGGGCCCCTTCGTCGAGCCGGCTTCGACGGTCTTTTACAAACCGCTTCAACTTCGGATGCAACCCGAACCCGTCGGGAACCGCGGTGAGCGTATTTCCGATATGATCGAGGCGCTCTCGCGAAATCGCGGTCTCAACCGGCTCGTGCGAATACTTCGCCTGCATACCGGTCCAGTCGCCCGCTTCAAACGCGTCGTTTATATCCGGATTGTAGTCACCCTTGGCGATGTCGAGTTCCGATTTCCATCCCGCCTTCGCGTCGTCGGCGACCTTCTGCTGCTCGTCGAGCGAGAAAACGCCGCTGTCGTGCAGCTTCTTACCGAAAATGGAACGCGTTCCTTTGTGCTCTTTAATCCGACTGTACATAAGCGGATGCGTGAAGCTCGGCTCATCTGCCTCATTGTGACCGAGCTTGCGGTAACACATAATATCGACAATCGCGTCGTATCCGAACTTCTGACGGTAGCGCATCGCGAGGTCGATAGCCCGCAGCACCTGCTCGACATCGTCTCCGTTGACATGCAGGATCGGAATCGGAAGCCCTTTGGCAATATCGGTCGTGAAGAAACTGCTGCGCGCATCGCGGCTCGCGGTAGTGAACCCGATCTGATTGTTTATGATGATGTGAACCGTTCCGCCGGTGCGGTATCCCTTGAGCTGACTCAGGTTCAATGTCTCCGCGACAACTCCCTGGCCGCTGAACGCCGCGTCACCGTGAATAAGTACGGGCATCACCCGCTTTCGGTGCTTGTCACCGCGCCTGCGCTGAATCCCGCGCGCCTTGCCCTCGACGACAGGATCAACCGCCTCGAGATGACTCGGATTGGCGACCATACTCAGATGGATTTTCGCGCCCGACTCGTCGGTTATATCAAGGCTGTGTCCGAGATGGTATTTCACGTCACCGCTTCCGCCGACCATGTGCGGCTTGTAACTGTCGGTGAACAGGGCGAAAACATCGGCCGGCTTTTTCTGCATTACATTGAGCAGCACATTCAGCCTGCCTCTGTGCGCCATTCCGAGCACGATCTCCTGAAGCCCGTGCTGCGCGGCGGAACTCACAAGGTAGCGCAGCGCGGGAACAAGCACCTCACCGCCTTCAAGGCTGAATCGCTTCTGGCCAATGAAGTTATTATGAATGAAATGCTCGAGCTCTTCGGCCCGGATAAGATCTCGCTGCATGAGCCGCCGCTCGTAATCGGAAAACTCACGCCGTTTCGATGGTGACTCCAGGCGCTCGATTAGCCAGCGCCGCATAACCTTGTTCTGAATATGCAGAACTTCGGCTCCCATTGTTCCGCAGTAGGTTCTTCGAAACAGCTCGATGAGCTCACGAAGGGGCGCGCGCTCGGGTTTGAAGTATTTGCCCGCCCGGAACTCCATATCCAGGTGTTCGTCGGATAAACCGAACGCCTTGATGTCCAGGCTCTGATAGTAGCCCTCGGAGGTATAGAACATATACCGCAGTTCAGGCGTCATGTAATCGCCGAGGGGGTTAATATCGGCGTAGAGGTAGCCCACGTCGCGATACGCCCACAGCAGCGAATCCACGCGGCTTTGAAGGAACTCGCCGGTCTCATCACCGCCTTCGAATTGGCGATCGCCGGCTTCGAGACGACCCGACGCGTAACGCATCGAGTCATCTTCGAGACTTCCGGTGCCCGCATGGCCGTTTAATCTCCCGCTTTCCGCGGACGTTGCGCCGGCGCCGTGTCCGTTCACCGACGCCGTCGAAGATTTCGGATGCCCGTTAGCGGGTGAAACGCTCCCGGCGGGCCCCTCTTCGCGCGGAACAAAGGCAATCGCGCCGGACTCCCACTTTTGGAAGTATTCGCGCCAAGCACTTTCGACGTTCGACGGGTCTTGTTTCCACAGTTCGAACAAGTCGTCTACGAATCGTGCATTTGTCAGATCGAGTTCACTCGGTTGCATCATTCCGCATCCTCCTGACGCGTGCGCGTGTGCGAATCGCGCGCTATGTTTCAGCGGCACGCGGGTTAGATCGCCGACAATCACAGCGCGTGCACACCGAGACCCGGGACGCATCCGGCCCGTGCGCTATAGGCGTTCTTTTAATAACCCGGGAATTTCGTCCGGCTTGTCTGCGACCGGTACACCGGCATCGTTGAGCGCCTTGACCTTGGCTTCGGCAGTCCCTGTTCCCCCCGATATGATAGCGCCCGCGTGCCCCATTCTACGTCCCGGGGGCGCGGTCCGTCCCGAGATAAACGAGGCGACCGGCTTTGTCATATGCGCCTTTATATAGGAGGCAGCCGCCTCCTCATCTTCGCCGCCGATTTCGCCGATAATGACGACCGCGTGCGTTGCCGGGTCATTCTCGAACATCTCCAGAAGATCAATAAAGCTCGTACCGATTACGGGGTCACCACCGATACCGATACAGGTGCTCTGCCCCATATCCGCTTCGCTTAAAGCATACACTACCTCGTAGGTCAGCGTACCGCTTCGAGAAATGACTCCGATCGACCCCGGCCGGGTAATCCGTGCCGGCATAATACCGATCTTGGACTTCCCGGGACTGATAAGACCGGGACAGTTCGGCCCGATAAGCCGCAGCCCTTTATCTCTCACGTAGTGATAGGTGGCGAGCATGTCGTTCACCGGTACATGTTCGGTTATACACACGATAAGCGGTACTCCGGCGTCGGCTGCATCGCGAATCGCGCTTGTCGCAAAGCGCGGCGGTACAAAGATGACCGAAGCGTCCACCTTCTGTTCGGCCGTGCATTCGGCGACGCTATTGTAAATAGGAATTCCGTCGAGATCCTGCCCGCCCTTCCCTGGTGTGACGCCTCCGACAATGCGGGTCCCGTCGGCGACCATCTGCCGCGTATGGAAGCTTCCATCGCGTCCGGTGATTCCCTGGACAATTACATTCGTGTTTTCGTCAATTAATATACTCATGGTCTTCTATTTCCAGATTGATGGTTCGAGTCACGCGATCCGGACAACTTTCTCGACCGCCTCGGACAAGCCCTCGGCCACCTCGAATCCCGCATCGGTAAGTATCTTACGGCCTGCTTCCTCGTTTGTACCAATAAGGCGAACCACGATCGGAACCGTAACATTAAGCTGGTTCAACGCGGTCAAAAGGCCGTTGGCAATATCGTCGCAACGTGTGATACCGCCAAAAATGTTAATAAGAATACTTTTGACCTTCGGATTCGCCGTGATGATCTTCATCGCAGTAACGACTTTGTCGGGGTTCGAACTCCCGCCGACATCAAGGAAGTTTGCCGGTTCCCCGCCGTAAAGCTTTATGATGTCCATCGTCGCCATCGCGAGTCCGGCTCCATTGACCATGCATCCGATATCACCGTCCATACTGACAAAGCTCAACCCTGCCGCTTGCGCTTCTGTTTCGGCCTCGCTGTTTTCTTCGGGATTCTTCATGGCCCGAACGTCCTCATGACGGAACAGCGCGTTATCGTCAAAGTTTACCTTGCTGTCGAGCGCAAGAAGGCGTCCACCATCGACGATCGCGTACGGATTAATCTCGACAAGGCTGCAGTCCTTGTCGACGAACAGACGGTAGAGCTTCTTTATTGCGTCGAGCGCATCGGAGACGAGGTCCTCCGACTCGAAGGTCTCGCGCAGAACAGGATCGAGGGCGGTCTCGTCTATTCCGTCTGAAATGGAAATCGGAAACTTGACGATCTTATCAGGGTGATTGGCCGCGAGATCTTCAATATCGACCCCACCCTCTTTGCTTAGAATCAAGACAAGCTGCTTGTTCGCGCGATCGGCGGTAATGCTGAGATAGTACTCCTTGCGGATGTCCGCAGCCGGTTCGAGCAACAGCGTTTCCACCGGAATACCTTTAATGCTGAGCCCGAGAATCTCGCTCGCCTTCTGCGCCGCCTCATCCGGCGTTTTCGCTACTTTTACACCACCGGCCTTACCCCGACCACCGACAAGGACCTGTGCTTTCACCACAACAAAGCCGCCGAGTTTTTCGGCGGCTTTTCGCGCCTCGTCGGCGGAGGTAACCACTTCCTGATCCTGCACCGGAATGCCGTAGGACCGGAACAGTTGCTTTCCCTGATACTCGTGTACGTTCACCGTTGCCTCCGCCCTCTCGTATTATTCTAACTATATCCTACGAGCCGTCATTAACCGACTCGCCGCGCGATTCGCGGTACTTCTTTATGTCGCGCTTTGTAAGATTGATAAGCTTGGTAATTTTTATACCCCGCGGGCACACCCGCGTGCACTCGAAATGGCTTGTGCAAGGCCAGATGCCGTTCGGCTGGTCGAGCTCGTCTATGCGCTCTTCAAGCCCCTTGTCGCGGCTGTCACGAACGAATCGAGCAGCCTGAACGATCGCGGCCGGACCGAGAAAGTCGGGGTTTTCGTCAAGAATAGGGCACGCCGAGTAGCAGGCTGCGCAGTTTATGCACTTCGTTGCGTCGTCGAAGAGCGCCCGCTCCTCCTGGCTCTGGATGATCTCTTCGTCCTCCGGAGTCTCCTTCGGTATCATGTAGGGTTTGACCGAGCGGAATTTTCGGAAAAACGTATCCTGCTCAACCATGAGGTCGCGCTGAACCGGAAGATGCATAAGCGGGTCTATAGTGATCTTTACTCCGTCCTGTTGCTCTTCGTTCTGGACCTGCGTAGCCTTCTCCCCGGTGTTGCGGACCCATCGTGGCTCTTCTACCACGTCGCGAAACAGCGTCTTACAAGCAAGCCGCTCGCGCCCGTTTATCCGCATAGCATCCGAGCCGCATACGCCGTGCGCACAGCTTCGACGGAATCCGAGACTTCCGTCGATATTGCGGGTAATGTACATAAGCGCATCGAGAACCCGGTCTGTCTCTTCCACTTCCACCGGATAGGTTCGATACTCGGGCTTATTCGAAGTGGCTTCATTCTGTCTCAGTATTTCAAGCGTTACTTTCATCCGTTTTTCCAGCTCCCTTGCAATCTCGCCGCGCGCAGCTCAGTACACCCGCGGCTTCGGCTTCCAAATGCTTATATCAACCGGCTTGTAGTCGATATCGACCGATCCGTCCTCGTTTAACGTCGCTAAGGTGTGCTTCAGCCACTGTTCGTCGACCCGGTCCGGATAATCGCGGCGACTGTGCGCACCTCGACTCTCGGTTCGATTCTGCGCACTCGCGGCGGTTACAATACTCAGATCGATCAGATTCTCGAGTTCGAGCAGTCCCAGAATCTCGGCGTTGAAATCCTTCGTGTCATCCTGCGGTTCAATGTCACCGAATTCAGCGCGCAACTCCTTCATGTCTGAAACCGCTTCGGCCATAGCATCGGCGTTTCGATAGACACCCACATTGGTCATCATGGTTTCCTGCATTCGGGCGTAAAGGTCGCCCGGATGCGCGCCGGCTTTTCCGCGGTTATCCCGGATTCGGTTAATCCGTCCGGCGCCGCGTTCGTAGGCCTCGGGTATATCCCTCGGACTCTCGGCGTGCCGGACGTAGTCCGCGATGTGTCGCCCGGCGCGTCGGCCGTAGACAATCAGGTCCACAAGACTGTTGGTGCCCAGTCGGTTCGCGCCGTGCACGCTCACGCACGCGCACTCGCCTGCGGCATACAGCCCGTCGATCGCGCCATCAGCTGTCACCACACGCCCGTCGACATCGGTAGGAATCCCTCCCATTGCATAGTGAGCAGTCGGCTGCACGGGCATTGGCTTATCGGCCGGATCGATCGCGAGGTAGGTCTTGCAGAAATCCTGAATATCCGGAATTTTGGATTCGACGGTTTCACGTCCGAGGTGGGTCGCGTCGAGATATACATAATCGTCGATACGCCGGTCTCCCCGGATCCCGCGTCCTTCGAGGACTTCGGTCATAATCGCCCGGCTGACCATATCTCGGGGTGCAAGATCGAGCATCGACGGCGCATAATGCTCCATGAACCGTTCGCCCTTGCTGTTTCGCAGAATTCCGCCCTCTCCGCGAACGCCCTCGGTAATAAGTATCCCCATTCCCCGAATGCCGGTCGGATGAAACTGAAAAAACTCCATGTCTTCGAGTGGAATACCCGCCCTCGCGAGAATCGCGGGTCCGTCCCCGGTGTTCGCGTGCGCGTTGCTCGTGACCTTGAACATCCGTCCGAACCCACCGGTGGCAAAGAGTACGGCCTTTGCTTTGAATGTGTGAATCTCGCCGGTGGCCAGCTCGAACGCGATAACACCGTGGCACCGCTTGCCGTCCATGATAACGTCGACGACCTGGAACTCGTCGTAGAACTCCACATTATTCTTGATACACTGCTGATACAGCGTCTGAAGAATCATGTGGCCCGTACGGTCGGCGGCGTAGCAACTGCGCTTCACCGCGGCTTCACCGAAATTACTCGTATGCCCGCCAAAACGCCGCTGGTCGATACGCCCTTCGGGCGTCCGGGAAAAAGGAAGTCCGCGGTTTTCAAGATCGTAGACCGCCTTTACCGCTTCCTCCGAGAGGATCTTCGCCGCCGTCTGGTCGGTCAGATAGTCGCCGCCTTTCACCGTGTCAAACGCATGCCACTCCGGCTTGTCGGCGTCCACATTCCCCAAGGCCGCACCTATTCCACCCTGCGCGGCGCCGGTGTGGCTGCGCATGGGGTACAGCTTGCTGACTACAGCGGTTCTGGCCGTTTGCGAGGCTTCAAGAGCCGCGTATAATCCGGCTCCGCCTCCGCCCACAACTACCGTATCGAACTCATAGGTCATATCGGTTGCTCCTTGAACAGCTCTGGTGCTCGTCCCCGCTCGGTCGCGCTATCGGTCCGAGCCGCGCCGGCATTGCTTGGGAAAGCCCCAAAGCCACACTACACAACCGCAGCATACGTCGTAGCCCACGACACACGGTCGAGTCGACGTCTGTGCGAGCCCTATAGACGAGTACCATATGGGATGGTTATAACACGGCCTTGGTACTGGCGCAACATATTCGCAGCGGCAAATCGCTTACTCGCATAGAATGCGGCCCGTACTCAGGCAAAGGAAGTCTTCCCGCGGTCGCCGCCCGCCGCGTTACCGAGGGCGCTCATCGATTCCCGAGCAATGTCGCGGTAGCGCTCGGCCGACTCGTGCAGCCCACGACGTTCGTCCTCGGTCAACTCCCGCTTCACCTTAGCCGGAACACCGGCAACGAGGGTTCCGGCCGGCACTTCGAATCCCGGTGGAACGAGCGCACCGGCGGCGACCATCGACTCGCTGTGGACTACAGCCTTGTCGAGTACAGTCGCGCCCATCCCGACGAGACACGTATCCTCGAGGGTACACCCGTGCACGATCGCACCGTGGCCGATTGTCACGTCGCGGCCGATTACGGCGGGGTTTTCGCCATGGGTTACGTGGATGACCGTTCCATCCTGCACGTTTGTTCCTGCTCCGATTCGGACGTAGTACACGTCGCCACGTATGACCGCGTTGTACCACACGCTCGCGTACTCGCCGATCTCTACGTCTCCGACGATCCTACTGCCGTCGGCGAGAAAAACCGTGTGATGAACTCTCGGATTACGATTCCCGAAGGGGATTAAGTGCGATTCGTGCGAAAGGCGATCCGGGTTGTAGTGAAACTGACTCATGATTCTTCCGCCGACGCTTCCGAGTCCTGATCATCGGGTGAATGCATCTGGACCGCGTCGGTCATCCACATACTCTCATACGGTTCATCCTGTTGTCGAGTTAAAACGAACACATAATCGATCTGCTCGCCGTCGGAGGCAATCACGCGAACCGGAACCATCGCGAGATCGACTACGACAGTCGGCGCGTATACTTCGAACTCACGATGATTCAGAAGCGGCGCGTATACGGAGTTATCGAACCTCCGCCGGAATCGTTCCAGCGGGCCCGTCCGTTCACGGTTCGTTGGAGAGAAGAAGTTGTAGAGTATCGCTATACCCTCGTCGTCATCCCTGTTGCGGCGCAGTGCGTCGAGCTGTGCCTCGACCACCTGCACGGGACTGAGCGCGGAGGAGGGCTCGGTTACCCGCTGAGTGTCGGGAACTTCTATACTTCCACAACCGACAAGCGCGACAGCCATGATAGACAATACAATGGCGGTGCGCATCGCGATACGGACGCCCATGCCGCGGAACCCCTAAAGCGACTCGAGCAGAAACGCGACGAAGGCCGCGGAATTGCGAGAGGCTTTCGACAGGAATCGTTCGAAATCAACGCGCGCGTTTTCATCTGCCTTGTCACTCACGGTACGCACGAGCAGAAACGGCACGTCGTTGAAGCGGCAGACCGCGCCGACACTCGCACCTTCCATTTCCACCACATCACCGGCGGGCTCGTGTCGCAGCCATGGCGAAGCCCGCAATCGCGCCCGGTCCATGAACTGGTCGCCGGTGAGCACCCGACCAACGTGAACCCGGCCTTCCTCGGGCACGAAACGCTCGCCGATAGAAACAAGCTTCGCGTCGCAGGCGATCTCGCGGACATTCTCGTAGGGGAATTCGCCGCGGACGAATCCCACCGCCGATGCATCGAGATCGTGCTGCATACAGTCGCGTGCCACAAGCGTATCGCCGATATCCAATTCCGGATTAATGCTTCCCGCAAGTCCCGTAACAATTACGCGAGTCGGTCGGTATTCGTCGATGAGCCTTTGGGCAAGCATCGCCGAATAGGTCTTACCGACCCCCGATTTCGACACCAGTACCGGATGCCCTGTAATCCTACCTGCCACCGTCTGGTAGCGACCGATCCACCGGCTTTCCGGGTTCTCCACCAGGCCTCCGATTTCCACGATTTCGCCGTCCATTGCGCCCAGAATGATAGTCACGACACAGTCTCCAGTATTCCGACGATTCTCGCAGCGGCGTCGCACACCCTCCTCCGCGGAGCCGCTATGTTCATTCTCAGCGCCCCTTCGCCCCCGGCTCCGAATCTCGAGCCTTCCACGAGCCACGCGTTCGCCTCATGCTGCAGCTGCTCGCGGAGCCTTCTATCGTCAACGCAAACGCGCTCACATCCGATCCACATCAGGTAGGTGCCTTCAAGCGGTTCGACGGTCAGCGGCGCACTCGAGGCGCCGACGATAGCGTGCACTTCCTTCGCTGTGTGCGAAATGTATCGCATGGCCTCGTCGAGCCATTCCTCTCCCCCACGATACGCGGCCTCCACCGCCCGCAGGGTGAGGACGTTCGGCGTATCCGCCCCGAGTGAGTGCATGTAGTCTTTTATCAGGTCGATGGGTTCCCGGGCTTCGGCCGTGCAGATCGCTCCCGGGAGTCCGGGAATGTTGAAACTCTTCGTTGCGCTCGAAAGCGTCAGGAGCGTCAGCCCGTCGGTGTCGAGCGAGGCGGTCGGCACAAACCGGTAGCCCGGCATAATCAGATCACCGTGGATTTCGTCGGAGACGATAACCACATTGTGACGGCGGCAGATATCGATTACCCGCTGCAGCTCGTCGGCACCCCACACCCGGCCAACCGGATTATGCGGTGAACACAGGAGCAGAAGCTTTGCGCCGGAGGCGGCCTTGCGTTCGAGATCGTCGAAATCGAATCGATATCGCGACCCGTCGTGCGCGAGCTCGTTCACCATAAGCGTGCGGCCCTGTCCTTCGACCGCGTCCATGAACGGGAAATACACCGGCGTCTGAACAATCACGGAATCGCCTTGTTTCGAATACAAGGACACCGCCGCCCGCACGCCTGCCATGACCCCGTGAATCCACGCCCAGTGCTCGGGCGGACGATAGCCGAGCCGGCGCTCCTGCCAGTCGGCGAACGCTTCGAACACGCTATCGCGCGCAAAGGTGTAGCCGAGCAAGCCGTGCTCGACCCGAGCGCGAAGCGCGTCGGTTATCGCTTTCGGAGCCGGAAAATCCATATCCGCGACCCAGTACGGTTCAAGATCGGAGGATATGCGGCGCGCAAACTCCCATTTAACCGAATCGCTTTCGGCGACCGGGGGAGATTCAAAGGTATCTACAATGTGTTTTCGCGACATAGGCGTGCGCCAGTATGCCTCGGCACTCGTGCGACCTGCAAGCGAGCCAAAGGTGACGCGTCGGACCCGCGTTCGGCATCTGCCGCTACCGGCTCCGCTTCTCGACTACGGACCCGCGTTCGGTGTCGGCCGCTACCGGCTGCGCTTCTCGACTACGGACCCGCGTTCGGCATCTGCCGCTACCGGCCGCGCTTCTCGACTACGGACCCGCGTTCGGCGTCTGCCGCTACCGGCTGCGCTTCTCTACTACCTACCCGACACCTGTTGTCGCGCGCGTTCACCCTTTGCTACCGTATACGTCCAAATGAACGAGGAGATCATACGGGCCCGCGCAAACCTGCTTCGACGTACTCGCGAGTTTTTCCAGAACGAGGGCTATATCGAAGTTGATACGCCTCATCTCTCACCCACGGCGATTCCCGAAGAACACATCGACCTGTTCAGGACCGACTACGAGCACCCCTACGACGAGAAAAAAATGACGCCGTTATATCTGCTTCCGTCGCCCGAACGGTATATGAAGCCGCTCGTCGGCAAACTGGGAGGCCGGCTTTTTCAGCTCGCACACTGCTTCCGGAATCGCGAAAACGTCTCGCAACATCATAGCCCCGAGTTTATGATGCTCGAGTACTACGAGACCGATGTTGACGAGAAAGACTTGCTGCGACGGACTCGAAGCTATCTTCGCTATCTTCTTCGAGACCGGACTCTAAGATCGGCGGCAATGAACAGCGACGCATTGTCGATGCTCAGCGCCGAACCCGTGGAGTTCACCGTGGAAGAGGCGTTCGAAAAGTACGCGGGGATACCGCTTTTCGGTGGGGACCGATCGAGCACAGACGGCGATTTGGTGGAGCGCTGCCGCGGTCGCGGCCTGCCGCTTTCAGACGACTCCACGTGGAACGACGCGTTCGACTATGCCATGGCGCATTTCGTTGAGCCGTCGCTACCCACCGACGCTCCGGTCTTTCTAACCGACTATCCGGCGGCTTCGGATGTTCTCGCTCGTACCGATGAGTCGGGCACAATCCGCCATCGGTGGGAGCTGTATCTCGCAGGCATTGAAATCGCAAACTGCTTTTCAGAGCAGACCGACCCGGACGCCGTTCGCGGCTTCATCGCCCGGCAGAACGAAGCTCGTCGTTTGCGCGGGGCCTCCTCTGTGCCGGCCGCGGATGACCTCGCCGATTCGCTCACGGGAACCCGGGATGTGGCAGGCGCCGCACTCGGCGTGGACCGGCTGCTTATGTGCATAACCGGAGCCGACACGATAGAGGGGGTGATCTTATCTCCGCTTCATGCTACCCTGAAGGACTAACAGGTAGCCCTCTGGCACTTGTTGCACCAGAAAAATGAGGAAATAGCCACATGATTCGAGCCGGAGCGATCAGCAAGGGTGTGTGCTTGCTTATCAAGGGCGAGCCGTATCTCGTCACCGAACGGGAGTTTGTTAATCCCGGAAAGGGACAGGCGTTTGTTCGAGTAAAGCTCAAGAGTCTGAAAAGCGGGCAGACGCTTAAGGAGACCATCAAGTCGCACGAACAAATGGAAGAAGCCGAAGTCGAGGACCGGGGAGCACAGTTTCTCTACGCCGATGGAGAGAACTTCCATTTCATGGATACTGAAACGTACGAGCAGTTCACGGTACCTCTCGCAGGGCTGGAAGATAAACTGAACTATCTTAAAGAGGGCGAAACCTACGAACTGGTCGTCTGGGAGGGCGAGGCTATCGACATAAAACTTCCGCTCAAAATGACACTTCAAGTTGCCGAGGCCCCGGAGGCTCTGCGCGGCGACACCGTAAGCGGCGCGACGAAACAGGTTACGCTGGAAACGGGCCTGAAGGTGAAAGCACCGCTCTTTATCAAGGACGGCGATCGCCTGCTTGTGAATACCGAGACCGGGGAATACGTCGAGCGCGTTACGAGCTAGCTCTCGCGTTCGAGGTACGCATCAATTCGTGCCCGCTCGTCTTCGGTAATATATCCGTCGCTTGCGCCTGCCTCTATAAGTTCCGTCACATGAACATAGGAATGGAGGCGGACGCCAAGCCGTTCGAGGTCCGCCTCGCCCTTGTTTCCTCGCTGAACGAGAACGATCAGGTCGTGGACCTCGAGTCCCTCGGCTCGCAGTACTTCGACCGCTTCGAGCTTGCTTTTTCCGTATGAAATCAGGTCGTCGACCATAAGCGCTCTTTCGCCGCTTGCGAACTCGCCTTCTACGCGATGGCCGGAACCGTGCGCCTTCATCGGCACCCTCGGATAAATGAGGGGTAGCGACATGTGCAGGCTGAGGGCGGTCGCGAGTGGAAGCGCTTTTACCGGTAAGCCCGCGAGTTTGTCGAAAACGATCTCGCGAGCAAGGCCTGCATACGCTTGTGCCGATAGCTCGAGAAGCAGCGGGTCTCCGGCAATTCTGCTGAGATCGATATAGAAGGGACTCGGTCCGCCGGCGCGCAAACGGAAATGCCCGGTTTGAAAACACCCCTTTTCAAACAGCGCGCTCACGAGTCGACCTTTCAACGAGTTTTGCGATCCGCTCGCCTTCGATCCGTTTCGGGCCTGAGATACCTCCGCTTGCGCGGAGGCACGCGAGTAGCGGGAGGGAGGCAGAGTTCCACGCTTGCTTACCGATTTGCGGGCCCGTGCGATTTCCTCGCGAAGCGCTCGCGCAGCGGTCTCGGGGTCATCCCGATCGCGAATCGCCGTGACTGCGACCGGAAGGATTCGCCCCCCATCCGAATCGGCGCCGTTTCGAACCGCGTCACCAGCGGAGGCGAACGCTCCGCCCACTTCGGGTGCGAGAAACCAGCGACCCGGGAACCTTGAGCGCAGCGCGCGAAGCGCGACGCCGTCGGCCGCGTCTACCACGAGACCGACCCGCAAGGAGAGGTCGAGCATGGTATCTGCCACATGCAGGAACAAGGGTTCGCCGGTTTCCGAGAGTTCAAGGTCCTGATACTCACCGCGCGAGTCGGAAGCGGTGCGACACACGACAAACGCACAGACATTTCGGTGGTCCAGAATCGGTTTTACCGCCGGCGTACCGAGGTAAGGACTTACGGTAACCGCCTTCGCGCCGAGTGTTTCCACGGCCATACGGGCCTCCGCGAACCCCGCCTCGGCGGAATTCGCCCGCTTTCCGTCGAGAATAACCGGGATGTCGTCGGGGATTGCTTCGATGGTCTCTTTCAGGGCCTCTAAGCCGGGGGCGCCGTGCACCTCGTAGAACGCAAGGGTGGGCTTGAACGCCACCGCGTGCGCGGCGGTTGCATCGATTATACGGCGGCTCTCGGCTATGATTTCCTCGCGAGCACGGGGCGAGGGTTCTACACGCGGCTCAAGCCCGACGCAAAGAAGTGTATCCTTCTCGGTACTTCTCCGGTGAATGGCTTCGAAAATGCCTGAATCGGTGTGTCGAGTTCCCACGTATATAAACTCCAACGAACTAACGGTTGCTCGACGCCCATTGTAGCGACAGCTGCA
>JBKGYS010000031.1:0-19959 GCA_046545955.1 Spirochaetales bacterium
GTAGGTCGTCGAAGTACACGTAATAGTTGCCGTATGTCTGCATCATATCGGGGCGAATCATCAAGCCACGGAAACGGAGTCCGGTACGGTCGGAGACACGCGGGTCCTGCTGCTCGATATCCGGCGGTATGGCCACGGTCATTTTCCGCCAGCCCGAGAAGTTCATTTCGCCGACGCGAATCTCCTTGAGATCACCGCGAATATCCTCGACGAGGAGGTAGAGCTCGTGGTTGGCGTTTCGGCCGACTACCCAGACACTCATAGTCTTCACGAGGCCCGGAACGGCGATCGGTCGTGTGGGTTCGATCGTTATCCTCGAAGCTCCTCGCCGATAAAAGTCCGCCCGCGCGCCGAGCACGTAGCTGTCGCCCATATCTCCGAAGCCTACATTCTCTTCGGCCTCGATCGGTTCCTTATCATCGGGGCTACCTTCGAATCGACGGAACTCGGTGAGTCCGTAGTCGCTCGACATGGAGACATTAAACAGGCTCGACTCTTCGAATTTAGTTACCGAAATCTCCTGAAGCCGCTGCTGCGCAACATCCTGGCCGAGTCCTTCGGGGTCAATATCTTCTCCGAACTGGGCGAATCCGGTCGCGACCGGAACAACTGCAATCGCTGAAACGAGTACGGTGGTTTTGAATGCGCTCGCTATACTATTGATCATCCGAGAACTCCTCGACTTCCGCGTCATCCCAGAGTTCCTCTACCTGCTCCGGGTCCGCTAGTTCTTCGCCGTCGTAAGGTGATTCGTACAGATCGGTCAACACGCTAATATCGTCTAAATACACATAGAAGTTTTCAACGGGCGTACCTGGACGAGCCCAGACGACCAGTCTGGTTAATTCCAGCTCACGGAATCGAGGTAGCGTTGGAGAGGTCTGCGGGATTCGCGAGGGTATCTGCGCGGTCAGGTTTCTCCACCCGTTATACGCGATATCGCCCATTCTGATTACATGGTCAACGCCCTGATAATCGCGAAGATGCGCGTCGACGTACATGTTCCGGTTCGACCCCCACACCCACATATCGATGCTTTCGGCGACGCCCGGTATCGGAATACCGACCGGCTCGTCCTCGCCATCCTCGTTTTCTTCAACCGGTACAAGCTGCAGATAATTAAAGCCGGTGCGGTTGAACGCCGCATTTACACCGAGCGACGAACGCTCGGTGTCGTTCCCCTGCTGGGTATAGAGGGCGTCAGGCCCGGCGGCAACGTAGGCGACCCTCGGGTACCCGTCCGCAATGAAGTTGCTGCCGCGCGCGGTCCACCGCACACCGTCGTCCTCACTAAAGTCTTCAATTACTTGCGTTTGTATGTTGGTCGGAGTTTGTTCCTGACCGGCCAGTGACGCGGCGAGGAGACCAAACAGCACACTCGCGCAGAGCTTCAAGAGGCGGCCGTCTCTCATTCTTGACTCCTCCTTGGTTAGTAAAACACAGCCCATCCATGGTACTGTAACGTACATCGAAGTATATGTTCGGCCTATACCCTTGTCAAACACGGACGCACACGCCGGGAGCTTACCGCAGCACCGAGTCCACCGCGGCCCGCTCGCCCGGTGCGACGATACGCGCGTGTTCGAGCAGCAGCTCGAAAGGCCGCACGACCCGCATGGTCGGCGAGGATTCTCCCGGTCTCTCGCCGGTCGATGCCACGAGACGCGGAAAAAGGCCAATGAACCGCAATCCGTGCGTTTCGCTCGCGGTCATGAGAGCCTGCCTGCGCTCGCGGCTTTCCGAAACGACAACTCGCCCACCCGCGTCTGCGAACGATTCCACCCGTTCCCGCGCCTCGCTGTCCGAGGCAATATCGGCCATCGGTACAACTTCGGCAACGGCCGAGTCGGCCGGGCCGGCGCCGAGTTCCTGCTCGAGGGTCTCTTGAAGTAGGTCGATGTGTTCACCGTTATCATCCGCGAATAGCATTATCCGGCCCTCCTTCCCCTCGACGAGCCGTGCGATGCGTTCGGCCGCGCTTCGAATCGCAGCCTCTTCGTCAAAGTATACGTGTGCCGCTGTTTCGCGCGAGGTTTCCTCGGCAATTGAATCGGCGATCGGCAGGCTCTCGGCGTCACCCCCGAGAAAGATAACCGATCGCCGCGCATCGGCCGGCAAAGACTGTAGCGAATCCGCACGCAGTACCGGTATACCAATGCGGCTTCGGGGATGGTCGCGATACGCGGCTCGGATCGCCGGGCCGACGTCGTTTTCGACGACCCTCAGTTCAATGCGCGACGCTACCCCGGATACGCGGCGGGCCGTGTGTCGAAGTTCCGATTCGCCGCCGTAGGCTTCCGCGCTCGTCTCGTCGAGCACGACAATGAGCTCCGGCGTGCAGGCGCAGGCCGAGAGCGCGACGACAAGGCAGAGGACGGCCGCTCGCACCGGTCGGGACGGCGCACGGCGGCGCTCAGACGACGCCCGGCGGCGCTCAATCGAGAAGGCGGTCGCAGCGCGATCGGGCGATCGGGAAAACATCAGCCTAAGATACTCTTACAGAAACGACCGAAAATACACCCGCTGGAGCAGGTAGGTGACTCCGACGGACGCACCGGCAAATGCAACCGTTGCAAGAACCGAATACGGGGTGTAGCGCAGCTCGTAAAGCTGCGGAGCAAACGCAGAGAGGCCGAGGAAGCCGAGCAGCGCCGCGGCCCACGCGAGGCGCATCCATACCCGGCTGCCGCGAATCGCAGTCATAAAGGAGGCCACGACCAGCACGAGCGAGACTCTCAGCGCCGGAAGGAGAAAAAGCTGATAGATCGAAGGATAGCCGATCGGATACACAGCCTCGATAACACCGAAAATCGTGTAGAAGCCCGCGGCGAACGAAAGCCACCCGATAAAGAAATCGGTTGAGCGCTCAATAGCAAGCCATCGGCACAGGATCGCGCATCCGAGCATCATTACTATCGAAGGCCCCGCGGTATCGATGATTACCGCCCGGAGAAAGAGCTGCGCTGGGTCGTAGGAAATAACCAGCATCTGCTCTATCCAGTAGAAGAGCGCGTAGCAGACAAGTGCAAAAATACCGCCGCGGATCCCCGGTGTGACCAGCGTTTTACGGGGAAGGCCCTGCGCTCCCATGAGAGCGACAGTCAGGAGGAACGTCAGTGGGACCGCAGTCAGCAAAAATACCGCCATAGCCGAATGCGGAAGGTAGCACGGCGTGTGAACCCTGATCAAGTAACCGGCGACAAAGGGGCGATTCGGAATGCCGGCTATCGGCGGCCCACGGGAGGCGGCCCCTGAGGTGGCTCACCAGGCAGCCCTCGGGGCGCGGCCCTTGAGGCGGCTCACCAGGCGGCGCACGGGGGGCGCACGGGGCGGCCCATTGACAGCGGTGTGTTGCAGTGCCTACCTTTCAGCCACTCCGATGTCAGAGACCGATGTCAAAGCCGGAAACTACGGGCTTGTAGAACCACAGTATGTAACGTTCGCCGCGAACCCGGATGAGCCGGGAATACTTCTCGACCGAGGCCAGGAGCTGCGGCCGTTTACGATTTGTTACGAGACGTACGGAACCCTCAACGACGATCGCTCCAACGCGATTCTCCTTCTGCACGCGTTCTCGGGTGACGCACACGCGGCCGGCTACCACTCCTTCGACGACAAAGCGCCGGGATGGTGGGACCCTATGGTCGGTCCCGGCAAAGCGTTCGATACCGACCGCTATTTCGTTATCTGTTCGAATGTGATCGGCGGTTGCAGCGGGTCTACGGGGCCGGGTTCGATTAATCCGGCGACCGGTGAGCGTTACGGGCTTCAGTTTCCGGTCATTACAATTCACGACATGGTCAAAGCGCAGATCCGCCTGTGCGACTACCTCGGAATCACAAAGCTTCTCGCCGTCGCGGGAGGATCGATGGGCGGAATGCAGGCGCTCAAGTGGGCCTCGGAGTATTCATCGCGTATCGGGGCGGCACTGTGCCTTGCGACGACCGCCCGACTGAGCGCCCAGGCTATTGCGTTCGACGCAGTGGGACGAAACGCGATTATGAGCGATCCGAGATGGAATAACGGTGACTACTATGAAGGCGAACCTCCGGCGCGGGGACTCGCGATCGCCCGTATGATCGGGCACATCACCTACCTTTCCGATGAGTCGATGCGGATGAAATTCGGCCGCAGACTTCAGGAGCGCGCAGAGGCGGAGCTCGATTTTCTCGACCAGTTTGAAGTGGAAAGCTACCTCGAGCACAAAGGCGGCACGTTCGTCGACCGGTTCGACGCGAACAGCTATATTTATCTCAGTAAAGCGATCGATTATTTCGATCTGGCCGCGGCTCACGGCAGCATCGATGACGCCTTTCGGGATTCAACGTGCAAGTTTCTCGTGCTATCGTTTACGAGCGACTGGCTGTATCCTCCCTACCACTCGAAGGAGATCGTTCGAGCGCTCATGCGACAGGGTAAAGACGTCAGCTATTCGGAGCTTTCGAGCCCTTACGGGCACGACGCGTTCCTGCTCGAAGCTGAACGACAGGCGCCGCTCGTATCGGCGTTTCTCGAAACAATCGAGGGAGGGCCAACGGGTGGATAGTGAGCGCTTGTCTTACGACCAGATTGTTGAACTCGTGGACCCGGGAGCCAGCGTCCTCGATCTCGGCTGCGGGGACGGCAGCTTACTCGATCGTCTCGTTCGGGAACGCGGCGTGCGGGGACGCGGTGTCGAAATCGAGGAAGCCATGATCCGTGAATGCATCGCCAAAGGAATAAGCGTATTTCAGGGTAACCTCGACGAAGGCTTGCAGGACTACGACTCGCAGACGTACGATTTTGTCATTCTGAACCAGACGATACAGGTGGTGCACGAGCCGGTTCTGCTTCTCAAGGAAATGATACGGGTCGGCCGTCGCGTTATCGTCGGGTTTCCGAACTTCGGATTCGTCGTAAACCGCGTTCAGCTCGGCGTATTCGGGCATATGCCCAAGCACCGGTCGCTACCATACGAGTGGTACAACACGCCCAACATTCACCTTTGTACCCGCAGAGACTTCCGAAACCTGTGCCGGGATTTCAGTATTAGAGTTCACGAGGAAATCTGCTTTTCGGGTCGTCACCGCGTGCCACCGATGCTGTCCAATCTGTTCGCGCGGTCGGTGTATTTCGTTCTCTCGGCAACTTGACCCGGCGCTTCGCGCGGTTATATGGACACAACGCCCGGAGGTTTGCTATAGTTTCAGTATGTATTCTCCCTGCCCTGTAGCGTCGGGGCCGGGTATTCAGGTTGGTCTGCAGGATCAGGCCGTGCGTCTCGACGCGCGGCCATACAGCACCCCCTGTCGTACATGGACCGTAGGAGGTATATTGGCGTCAAAGGATTTACGGCTAAATGAGATGATTCGCGTTCGTGAGGTTCGCCTCATCGACGATGAGGGCGAACAGCGTGGAATCATTGCAACTCCGGAAGCTCTCGAGCTCGCTAGAGAGAGGGGACTTGATCTTGTCGAAGTGGCACCGCAGGCTCGGCCACCGGTCTGTAAAATTCTCGACTACGGTAAATATAAGTTCGAGCAGGACAAAAAGAACCGTGACGCCAAGAAGAACCAGAAGCAGGTCAAGCTCAAGGAAATCCGAATGCAGCCCAAGATCGAAGGTCACGATCTTGAGTTCAAAACGAAGCATATACGCGAGTTTCTTGATGACGGGTACAAGGTCAAGGTTACGATCCGGTTCCGCGGACGCGAAATGGCCCACACCGAGCTTGGAAAGGATGTGCTCGACCGGATCTACGACCTCCTCGACGGACACGCGCAGCTAGATCGCGCTCCCTCAATGGAAGGACGGTTCATGTCCATGATCGTCAGTCCTAAGTCCAAGAAATAGGGCGGTATACTTCGCAGTCGAGGGCTGCCTCGGACTACAGGAAACGGGACCAACCCTTTGCATAAGGCGGCTGTCTCGTCGTAATATTCCGGGCCGCGATACGGTGGAAGTCTATCTGACACCGGTCGGTGACCCCGATAGGTTTTCTAAGATACCGGTACGCTGCACCTCGGGTAGCCGGTTAAGCAACTGAAGAACATCGTAGGATAAGGAAACATATAATGCCGAAAATGAAGACACGCAGGAGCGCGGCGAAGCGCTACCGAATTTCCGCTAACGGCAAGGTGAAATACAAGAAGCAGGGGCTGCGCCATATTCTCACAAAGAAGTCGACAAAGAGGAAACGCGGGCTTCGCAAGACAGGCGTACTCAGTCCCGCAGAGCAGCGTCGGGCGCGTCAGCTCACCCCGTACGCGTAGCCGTGACCAACGCGGGCGAACGTGCGCCCGGAATAATACTCACATTCAGGAGACTTGAAACATGCCACGTGCAGTAGACGGAACACGGCGAAAAGATCGCCGAGAGAAGATCCTTCGCGAGGCGAAGGGTTATTGGGGAAGAAGGAGTAAGCTGCATCGAACCGCAAAAGATGCGGTGGCCAAGAGCGGTATGTACGCATACCGCGACCGGCGTCAGCGTAAGAGAGACTTCCGACGCCTGTGGATAGCACGGATTTCGGCGGCTTGTCGAAACGAGGGAGTAAACTACTCCCGTTTTATGAGCGGGCTCAAGCGAGCCGACGTCGCGCTGAACCGAAAGGCGCTTTCGAACCTCGCGATTGAAGACCCGGATGCATTCCGAAGTCTTGTGGAAAAGGCTAAGGAGAATACGACGCCCACGGGATAGCGCGCATTAGCTGCCCGGTTGCTATCGCGCTCACGTGGAGTCTCGAGTAGTAGATCGGTACCACCGCAAACCTCACGCGCACGCGGCAACCGAGTTGCCTCGTGCCGGTTTGCCGGGCACCACTTCTGGGAAACGGGGGAACAACGGCATGATCACGGTCGACCAGATTCAGTTGCTCGAGTCGCGCGTAACGAAAGCGGTACGCAAAATCGAAGCATTGCAGGATGAAAACGAAACTCTGCGTGACCGGCTCGCCCGTTACGAGAAGCGGATTGAAGAACTCGAAGTGCTTATCAACGAGTTCAAAGACAGCCAGAACGACATCGAACAAGGGATTCTCAACGCGCTGTCGCAGCTCGATGAACTAGAGGATCAGGTTACCGGTGAAACGGCGTCCCAGGCCGAAGGTGCGGCTGCAAACGATACGCGCGCGGGCGTCGGACCCGCCCCCGAGTCGAATCCGGAGAGCGAGACTCCGCGGTACAGCGAAGGGACAAACGCGACGCAGTCGCCCGAAGCTCCGTCCTCCGCCCCTTCGAAATCCGAATCATCAACTGCGCAGCACAACAATGCCGCGCCTTCCGTCGAGCATGAGCAACCGGACGGTAGCGAGACCGAGGAAGATCAAGGAGTGGAGCTTGATATTTTCTAGCGAAACCGGATGTCCACTCGCTATATTCGGGATGCACACCAGGTACGCGTTACTGTGAAACGCTCAATGCGAATTGACCTGCTCGGGACCAGTTTTACCATTCAGAGCGATGAGAATCCCGCGTACCTCCGTAACCTCGTAGGGTATTATCGCGATAAACTGGCCGAGGTAAGGCAATCGGTCAACACGAGCGACGATCTCAAGATCGCTATTCTCGGCGCGTTGACGGTGGTGGACGAACTCTTTAAAGAGCGCCACCGAAACGAGAACTCCGATCCTTCTCAATCGGACCGATTCCCGCCGTCCGGCCAACTGAATACCGCCGGCGAACATCAGAATCCCGCATCGAGAGACCTTTCGGAACTCGCCGATCGCCTCATAAAACAACTCGACGCGGCGCTCGAGGACAATGACGACGGCGAGAGTTCGCAGTCGTGATTTTCTCCGATTCGATCGCGGCTGCGGGGTCGGTCGCCTCTTTGCGCGTTTATCGTGTCGTGTTTGACGCACGCAGCTGTCAACGCGTACTATCGACAAGCTAGAAGTATGGCGATCAACACCAGTCAGCAAATTTCTCATTACTACGACGCGTTTGCAAACCAGGAAATCACTTTCACCAAAGAAGTTCTGCGCACGACTCGGCTGCTTACCAAACAGGTGCATCTTCGGTGCCTCGGCTATCAATGGCCCTGCATCATTTATTCCAGTTCCATGACCGAGGCGAAGGTCATCGTAAACATGACCGACAGCCTCAAAGGAGCTATTCGAAAATCCAACAGTCTTGTCTCGCTTCGATTCAGCTTCGCGCACTCCGACAAGACCGATCCGGTCAGCTTCTTCGTTTCGGCAAAGATTTCCGGATTCACCCCCTACAGCAGCGAGAACAGAAATTTGAGTTTTCTGTCGCTTACATTCACTCAGCGTCCACCCGACGGACTAATCGAGGTTCTCGGGGGATTGCTCCAGGCGAACCAGAACAGTACGCAGCGTCGCGACGAACGAATCCCTATGAGCGAAGATACGGCCTCGGCCATAGGACTTCAGATACAGGGGGTTCAGCTTTTCGTCCAGGGAGTTCCGCGGAAATGCATTTTGCGGGATCTGAGTTTCGGCGGGGCAAAGGTAATTCTCATGGGTATACCGAAGTTTCTGTTGAACAAGGAAGTTGTCCTGCGGATACCTCTGGTGGAACACGATCGGCCGAAACTTGACCTCCCAGGGACTGCGATCCGCTTCGAACCGGTAGAGGGAAGAAGCGATATCGCCGCGTTCGCGATCCAGTTCGACGCCGAACGGCTTCCGATGACTTACAAGCTGAAGCTCAGCGAGTACCTGAACGCCGAATCGTCTCCGAAGGCACGAGCGGCCGAGCGTGCGCGGCAACAGAACGAGGCGCTCGAGTCACGGAAGGCCGAAGCAGCGAAGAAGGCCCGGAACTCCCGGGCGCAGAGCGACACGAGCGACAAAACTGACAACAGTACCGAGGATAGCGAACAGTAGCCCGACGCGTTCAATAGCGTCATGTATCGATCGGTATACCGTACCACAAAAGGCGAACCGTCCGTTTGCGACGCGAGGTGCTTCCGCAGTCGGACGATTCTTACACCGAACGAAGGATGAACAAAAGTCTATGTCACGACAAACCGACGCGCTTGCAAATATCTATTTTATCGAGATTCCCGATCATCTCGCCGATAAGGCCGGCGAGCTCCCGCTAGACACGAGCCGTAAGCTTCCCGTAGAGTATCCGCCGGACGGCGACCCCCGCGACCGGAGTAGCTTGACCTGGGAAATGATCATTTCCGGAATGCTGAAGATTCTTGCGTACCATCCGGACCACGAAGACGCCGACTACTACCGCCGCTTTATTACCAAGGCGAAGCCGGAGCTGATTGACGAATTGACCGAAACGGGCGTCATGAAGGCGAAAAACTCGGACTTCGCTATCGCCGAAGAGATCTTTCTAGCCCTTCGAGGGCTGGTTCCGGGAAACCCGCTCCCGATCCTGAATCTCGCCCTACTCTACGAACAGGCAGCCGAGTCCGAACAGGAAGAAAGTACGCGCCGCCGGCAACGTGAGGAACGTGCGATCGCCTGCTATCGGGAAGTGCTTGAACACGACGAAGCCCCTCCCGAGGCAAGCTTCAACGCGGGATTCTTTTACCTTCGACGTAGCGATCATGAGCGCGCGCTTCAATTGTTCGAGCGGTATCTCGACGAGACCCGCGAGGGCGATGAGACCGAAGACGTGGAGGATGCCGACGACGAGCACTACCAGACTCAGGAGCGTCGGGCCCAAGCGCAAAAAATCGTCGAGGAGATTCGTGCCCGCGAGCTTGACGATACTCTGTTCAAGGAAGCGTTCGACTTTGTAAAGCTCGGACGCGAGGACGACGCGATCGAGCGTATTCAGCGGTTTATCGAAAAGCATCCGGATGTCTGGAACGCATGGTTTATCCTGGGCTGGGCCCAGCGCCGTAAATCCCTCTACACCGAAGGCCGCATTTCATTCGAAAAGGCGATCGAGCTCGGCGGAGGAAACCCTGACACGCTTAACGAACTCGCGATCTGTCTTATGGAAACGGGAAATCTCAGCGAGAGTCTCGATCGTCTGAAGGAAGCCTTGTCGGTAGAGCCGGAAAACACCAAGGTTATGTCCAACATCGGAATTGTGCTGCTGAAACAGGGCGATCCAGAAAACGCCCTGCGCTTCTTCCATTCGGTTCTCGAGTATGATCCGAACGACCCGGTTGCACTCGAATACCTTAAGCAGCTCGAAGAGGGATAGCGGAAAAGCCTCCGCGCCCTCTCGGCGGGGCCGCGGTCGGCCGCTGTCTGCACGGTGGCGAGCGATCTGCCTTCCCGGGCCCGCCGCCGTTTCACGCCTGCCGCCGCCTCACGCTGGCCGCCGTCTCACGCTTGCTGCGGCTACACGCTTGCCGCCGTCTCACGCCTGCCGCCGCCTCACGCTTGCCGCCGCCTCACGCCTGCCCCGGCTACACGCTTGCCGCCGCGTTATCTGAACACTTGCGGCACACATCAATGTCTGAACGAATGCCGCACGACGGGATTAATCGGTGTTGGTCTCGTGCGAGGGCCGTCAGGAAGACTCTATACCCGCTCGTGAGAGAGCAAATTGGTAAATTCGTTTGAAATTCTTCGTATTCTCATTAAAGTTTAAGACGTAGGATGTCGAAAGACAATTCGGGGGAAGAGCGCGCGTCTTCGTTCTTTACCAAAGACTCTCTCCTCCCCTAATCAGAATGTCGGCTCGCCGACATTAAAACTTTAGCATGAGGAGGTATAAAGAATAACGGACGACACGGTTCATGTCGGATCCGTTGGGCATCGTTGATGCCGAAATCCGACTCGATCGTAAAACAAGTAAACAGGCACGGATGCCTGTAACTCTTCGATCCATGGAGGAGACTATGATCATTAATCATAATACCAGCGCAGCCTTCGCTCAGCGCCAAGTTGGTATGACCCAGAACTCGCTCGAAACGAATATCGAGCGCCTATCATCCGGTCACCGCATTAATCGCGCGGGTGACGATGCTTCAGGGCTTGCTGTCAGTGAAAAACTGAGAGGACAGATCCGAGGCCTGCAACGGGCATCGGAAAACGCCCAGGACGGTGTTTCGTTTATACAGACAAGCGAAGGATACCTGCAAAACTCACAGGATATTCTCCAGCGGCTTCGCGAACTGGCGGTGCAATCGTCAAACGGTATCTACACCGCCGAAGACCGACAGCAGATCCAGGTGGAGGTCTCTCAGCTGGTCGACGAAATCGACCGAATCGCTTCGCACGCACAGTTCAACGGCCTGAACATGCTCACGGGACGCTTCGCAGCGGAGACCGGGGATAATACCGTGACGGCGAGCATGCATTTTCACATCGGTGCAAACATGGACCAGCGGATGCAGGTACACATCGGTACGATGACGGCTACCGGCCTCGGAATGCGCAACCTCGGTGACGGCGATATCATATCCCTCTCCAGCCCTGACAGCGCCAACGCGGCGATCGGCCAGATTGACGATGCATTGGCATCGGTAAGTCGCCAGAGAGCAGATCTTGGTGCGTATCAGAATCGTCTCGAATACGCGATACGCGGACTCGACGTTGGCGCCGAAAACCTACATGCAGCCGAAAGCCGAATACGCGATACCGATATGGCCTCGGAGATGGTCGAGTTCACGCGTAACCAGATTCTGCAGCAGTCCGGCACCGCAATGCTTGCTCAGGCAAATCTTTCGCCACAGTCAGTATTGCAGCTTATTCAGTAAGCCACTACTCTTTAGAGTATGGGTCGTCCACTCCGACGTCATTACCGGGTGATCTGTATCGTCGGACCACACGCGACCTCGGATAGTTCTTTGACATAGCTCTCCTTTTGTATCCCGGCGGCGAAGGGTCTGCTGGTCAGTCGTAGGTCTGCCCTCAGGTCAGACTCGATGACGACCACACTCTCCGTCGTGTGAGCGGCGATCGGAGCGGAAGCCGCGCGAGTACAACTTCCGCGTCGCTCTCCGGGAGATTCGAAGCAGGGACCGCTTCGGAACACTGTGTTCAAGGAGGGCGCAATATGATCATTAATCATAATACCGGTGCCGCGTTCGCCAATCGATCGTTGCAGAACCGTCAGTCGGAAATGCAGACCAGCATAGAACGGCTGTCCTCGGGATTGCGCATAAATCGGGCGGCTGATGATGCATCGGGATTAGCGGTTTCTGAAAAGTTGCGAAGCCAGATTCGTGGACTGAATCAGGCCGAACGTAACATACAGAATGCCGTATCCTTCATTCAGACGAGCGAAGGATATCTCCAGAACTCCCAGGATATTATGCACCGGATCCGAGAGCTGGCCGTACAGTCGGCAAACGGTATTTATACCGATGAGGACCGGGCGCTGATCCAGGTGGAGGTGTCTCAACTTGTCGATGAAGTCAACAGGATCGCTTCGCATGCGCAGTTTAACGGACTGAATATGCTGACCGGGCGATTCGCCGAGGACGGAGAGGAAGTCATGCAGTTTCAGGTAGGCGCAAATATGGACCAGAATACGCGCGTTTTCATTGGGACTATGACAGCCGCCGGACTCGGTCTGACGGGAGCTGAGGACGGGAACGGGGAGAATGGAAACGGGGCTGATCCTATTTCCATCTCGACGCCCCAATCGGCGAATGATGCCATCGGACGCGTTGACGAGGCGCTGCAGATTCTCTCGCGACAGCGAGCGGATCTCGGAGCGTATCAGAACCGATTCGAAATGGCTTCTGAGGGAGTCGCGATTGCCGCGGAGAACCTGCAGGCAGCGGAATCACAGATACGCGACGCGAATATGGCCGGTGAAATGGTCGGATTCGTTCGTAATCAGATTCTTATGCAGAGCAACACCGCGATGCTGGCACAGGCCAACATTATGCCGCAATCGGTGCTTCATTTACTCGGCTGAGCAGCCTGTCTCCTGTGAAGAACCCTCCGAATCTCGCAGGACAAACGCTCTTGTAATACCTTTCGTCGGCACGCGTGGAGATTCCTGGACGTCGTCTCCCTACGCGATGACGAATTTGTTTCACTAATTTGCCGGCCGTCACTGGAGGTCTCGCGCCCTCCACCGGCCGCGTCTTACACGGAGGTAAGATGTATGAGTATGGAAATTAACCGATACGTTCCGTCGCTACGGCCGCATGACACCGCTATCTCGACGGGAAGGCAGCGGACGTCGGCACACGGCCGCCTTGAGGATAACCTGACGATAGGGGTTCCTTCTCGTGAAGAGTTCGAAAAGATGGTGGAGGAGCTGCAAACGAGTACCGAAACTATCCATAAAAGTCTGCGCTTTACGATGAACGAGGATCTCGACCGGATCGTTGTAAAGGTGGTGGACTCTCGCACCGACAAAGTCATTAAGGAGTTGCCACCGGAGTCGCTCCAAAGGGTGCAGGCACGTCTTCGAGAAGCGATCGGGCTTCTTCTCGATGAAACAGGCTAGGGCTGCGCCTGCTTAAGCCTCGACTCTCGATGATCACGAACTGTGCGTGATATCCTGACGGGAAGAAGTGGAGGACGGCGGAGTTGGACCGAAAACACCTTCTCCCTGCCGGAGTTGCAGCGATATGCGTTACATGGGTGGATTCAAGAGAGACAACAGACGATTAGCACTTATCGCGCTGTTAGCGTTTTTGGTTACGAACACGGCCGTTGCACAGGACATTCCCGGGGTGTCCGACCCAAATGACACCGAGGGGATGATAGAGGATATACTCGAGGCTGAACGGGAGCCCATAGAGCGCGAGGAGGATCGAATCGAGGAACTCGAGCAGGAACGCGATGCCTGGAGAGAGATCGGCAACCGCCTATCCGCCCTGGAGGAGTCCGCCGAGAATCTCTTCGGATTTCGCAATCCGTTCGCCGACCGACGCGTCGAAAGTAGCAACTCAGAGGCCGTCAGCGCTCAAGCCGACCGCGACGCGGAAGAACAACGCGCAGTCATAGAGGTCGAACGCATAGCATCAGCCGACGTTTTTCAGTCGGAGCCTGTTCCCATCGACTACGACGTTCCATCGGGCGAATACACGTTCGCTGTCGGCGACGAGCGTCGTAGCCTTGAGTTCGACGGCGGGACCATAGATGACCTTGCCAACGAGATAAACCAGCGTATGTCCGATCTAATCCAGGTACGCTCGGTTCGAGACTCGCGGGATACCAGAGTCCTGGTATTTCAGTCGCAATTCACAGGTGCCCAGAACCGACTTCAGTTCGAAGATGCCGCCGAAGAGCTCGCGCTCGATACGGGAGTGATTGAGGAAGTGCGCGGTGACGAGCTCGACGCCCAACCGACGCAAGCAAACACGACGCTAGAAAACGGAGATCGTGGAGAAGCGGTCTTCGAAGAGGATGAATTGCTGAAGGTTGGGCCGACCGCTCAAGCCACTGTTGAGACCGAATCACTTGATATCGACGATGAATATATTCTCGACATCGAAGTCGCCGTCGAAAACCTCGGTCGGCCCGAAGAGGAGGAGCCGGAGCCACCGGAGGGCCCCGATATTCCGTCCGTCGGCGACACTGAGCTCGACGGGGTCACCGTGCCTTTCGCGGATTCGATTGTCGAAATCCCCGATTGGGAGGCACCGGAGCCCCCTGAAGAGGTGGAAGACCTCGAGTTTCTCTACGTACTATCCGACGGCGAAGAGGTCTCGGTCGGAGAGTTGGATGACACCGACGGATTCGTCCGTCTCGAAATCCCTGTAGGCGATCTTGTCGAGTCATTCGAAGGCTTTCGCATCGAGAATCGGAACACATTCAGAGAAGTACGCGTTCGAAATGCCACTGTGCGCGATCCCGAGTCAAGCGACGGTTTCCGTCCACGGCTTGCGGTCGAGGAAGCCGCGGACGCGGTTTTCACGCTCGACGGGGTCAGGGTTACTCGCGATACCAACGAAATCGACGACGTAATCGACGATATATCTCTTCAGTTGAAGAAGGCAGGCACCGAACCGGTTACCCTCGACGTCGAACCGGACTTCGAACGTATCGAGGAACGGACCATAGAGTTCTTGTCGAACTACAACGAGCTCATAAGCGAGATTAACATTCTCACTCGTACCGACCGCGAGATAATCGATCAGCTCGACTGGCTCGAGGGCGACGAAGTCGAAGCGGCTGAGGAACGCCTCGGGATGCTTCAAGGAAACACCACGCTCAACCAGATGCGAAGCAGGCTTCAAACGATCATGATGAATCCTTACGAAACTCGCGCCGGTGATCGAATCCGGTTACTTTCGCATATCGGGGTTTCCAGCAACAGCAGCGGCTTCGGACAGGGTGTCGACATGAGCAGGATGCGTGGCTATCTTGAACTCGACGAAGAACAATTTGATACCAGCATAGTCAACGATCACGCGGCGCTCCGAGAGTTATTCGGTCGAGACTCAGACGGAGACGGGACTATCGACAGCGGAGCTGCCTACGAAGTCAAACAGTATGTTCAGGCGTACACCCGCACCGGAGGACTGTTGGCAAATCGTGACAGAACAATTGATTCCAGCATAGAGCGAGCGGAAACGGAAATAAGCCGACAGAACGAGAGGATAGATCGCCGCGAGGAGCAGTTGCGTCGAGAGTTCGGCGAGATGGAACGCGCTGTCGAAGAATCGGAGAGTATCCGGGGGCGCCTTGAAGGACTTCAGAATCAAGGCAGGCAGAATTAGGTTGCCGCAACGGGTGAATTAGGACAGTAATACATGAAAATTGTAGTGAACGAACAGGAACTCGACGTTACCTACGAGAATGAGAAAACCGTCGGAGACGTCGTAAACGAACTGAAGCAATGGCTCGCCGACTCGGGAATGAGCATTACCCGATGCAGTCTCGACGATAACGACGTCGCCGATGGGAGCCGGGAAAGCTGGGCCACGACTCCAATCGAGCAGATCGAGACGCTGACCGTTGAGGCGGTACTACCGGCGGAGCGAGATCCAAACTCTCTTGTAACGCTTGTAGAGTACTTCGAACTTCTAAAGAGAAACCTCGAATCCGGGGACACAAGCGCACTCCGGGATGTACTCGGCGAGTTCGGATACCTTAGCCAGTCTATTAATCGAGTACTTCGGGTCACCGGGGTCTCTCCTGATACGCTCGTACCCGTTCGGTCGCTGAGAGAGTCGATCGACCAAGGTTCGGGCCAGGACTTCGACACGTTGAAATCCGAGGCACTCCACGCGACAGGCGCCGTTCTGTCGGCGTTGCAGTCACGGTTAAGTGAAATCATCAGGCCTGAGAAAGAACTCGGTATCACCGCATCGCTTCTCGCCGAACATCTGCCCGGAGTCTCCGAAACCGCGATTCTTCTTCAGCAGGGTAAAGATGAAGAGGCAATGGCCCGTATCGCGCGATTCAGCGATCTGGTGGCAAAGTTTACACGTCTCGATCCGGATGTGGACACAGACGCCCTACTCTCGAAGCTCAATGAACTTGTGGATGCCTTTAATGCCAACGACAGCGTTCTCATCGGCGATCTTCTCGAATACGAGATAGTACCCGCGATCGAAGAGGCGGTCGCAGAGCACGACTATCGGAAAGGAGCATGATCACACCTCAACAGGGAACGCAATTCTTCGCTGAACCCGACCCCATTCACGGAATTGTTTTTGGGGGAATTTTCATTGCGCTTGTGATTATCGCAGTCATCGGAACTCGCATAAGCGCCAACTCGACCCGCAGCGGCTCCGGGGGAAGCACGGTGCGGTTTTCCCGGTTTGGATTCAGGCGAGCCGCACGTAAGACAGGACTTACCCGGTTCCACACTCGTGTACTCGAGAGAATCGCGCGCGAGCAGGGAATCGCTGAGCCTAAACGGCTTCTCACAAGCCGAAATCAACTCGATCGCGCGATTCGTCGCGCTCTCAGAACCATCGACAGCACCAATCTCACAGAAACGGAAAAGCAGCAGCGAAGATTCCATCTCCTCGACCTGCGTCGAGAACTCGACCGTATTCGCCCGGAGAAGGCGGAAGGTGTCGACAATACATCGCAGCTTCGTTCCGGAACCACGCTGACGCTTATTACCGAAACGAAAGCGCAATACCAGTGCAGACTCACAGCCAACGCCGAGTCGATGCTGGTCCTCGAGGCACCGCAAACTCCCGGCGGCGAAACCATCTTGTGGGACAAGAAAACTCCGCTCAAAGTTACTTTTCGCGGTGCAGACGGAACGCTGTTCGGATTCCGTTCCCACGTCCTCGGCTATCGAAAACAACGGGCGAGCCATCAGCTCTTTATCGCGCATAGCGACACCGTTCGGTCGGTTCAGAAACGAAAGTCACCACGTCGAGAATTCCGTCGACCAGCCTATTTTTACCCCATACGGGTAGTTCAGTCGGGAAGCGGGAGAAACGCGAAACGGGAAGCCGTGGTCGACGACAGCAGAAGGGCTCTTGGAACGCTCGAGGATATCTCCGCCGGTGGATGCGCGCTTCGTGTTAGAGGTTCACCGAAGACCGGGAGCCTCATTAAAATCTCCTTCGAAATGGAACGGGGCACGCCGGTCGCCGTATACGGAAAGGTCCGTGGCACTGATTCCGGCTATCGAGGCAATCTTGTGCATATAATGTTCACTCGGGTCAGTCGTGCCAATATGGCGGATATACTCGAATACGTGTACGGCTACGTCGACCACGAGTGATGCCTGAAGGCGACGGTCCGTTGACGCGCCTCCGGCCAGACGCCTACATTCACGCACAATACTCTGAGGAAACTATGCAGATTCGAGAGTTACGAGATCTGAAACGCAAGGACGTTCCACTCGCGTATCGCCGGACGTTCACCGCCGAAGCGGTACTCGACGGCGAAAACAGCGGCGAAACGAGGCAGCCTGTGGAGTTTGATCTCGAGCAGACTGCCGCGGGTACGACACAAGTGAAGATACGACTTATCGGTAGTGCTCGATACCCGGTTATCCCGCTTATGCGGGCACTACACGCGTATATCACCACGATGCACGCGAGGGGGAAGCTCAACTGATCGAACTTGTTTCCCATTCGCCGACACAGACACGTAATATCGCCGCTCGTGTGGCCGGCCTGGCTTTGACCGGACGGGTTCTTCGCCTTTTCGGAGGCCTCGGCACCGGAAAGACGGAATTCGTTCGTGGACTTACCGCCGCGTACGATAGTTCGACGCAGGTGCGCAGCCCCTCGTTCACGCTGGTTAACACTTACCCGACCGTTCCCCCTATCTATCACGCCGACCTGTATCGTATCGACGGCGAGGAGGAATACGCGGATCTGGATCTCGAGGCCGAAGCTTCGGACGGAATACTTGTGGTGGAATGGGCCGAACGAGCAGGATCGCTACTCGAGGACGCGGATATCGATGTAACAATTTCCTACATCGGGGAGTCGGACCGAAGGATTACGATAGTAATGAACGATCAATCGGCCGAGAGCCGTCTTAAGGCGCTTCTCGACGAGGACTCGCCGGGAGCGCACGCGCCTTGACGACACAAACCCCTCTCGCCGGGCTGACGCTGGCGTTCGACACCTCGTCTAGGATACTCGACGTCGTACTCACAGACGGAACCGAGACGTGCCGCTATACAACTGATGCCGGACGGCGTCACAATGAGCTTCTCGCCGAGGCAATCCGTGGGCTTTTCGCCGAATGGAGCGCCGACCCCCGCGAGCTGGCACGGATAGTCTGCTGTCGAGGCCCTGGCAGCTTCACAGGGCTACGGATAGGCATCGCAACCGCGAAGGGTATCGCAGCGTTTCAGAATCTCCCGGTATACGCAGTCCCGACGCTTACCGCCTATCGCGTGGCGTCTCCTCGGCAGCTTGTTATATCGACAATCGACGGGCGAAAGAACCGTTTCTATACCGAGCTGTTCGAAGGGCGGCAAAGTTTATTCGGTCCCGTCGACGTGGAACCACGTGGCATTGTAGACGCGATCAGTACTCTTCGCGGCTCCGCCTTCCATCCCTTCCCGAGTGGTAAGGGCAGCACGATACACGTCATCGGCCCGGATTCAAGGCGTTTCATCGAAGAAATCGAGGCGGTAAGCGCCGAAACGGCACGGCGTCTCGAGCCGGATACGGCATATTTTGACGGGGTCGCCGAGGCGCTCATAGCGTGCGTTCGTGATTCGGAGGATGAAACTACATTCCTCCTCGACGAGGCCAGCGGTCCCGAGTATCTGCGCCCGAGCCAGGCCGAAGAGTGAGTCGAATACACAGCACTAGTCACTGATTGTTGCGATACAGAAGAAACGGCCCGGCGTTTGAAACTACCGACCGGGGGACGACTCGTCTTTTCCCGATCGCTTATCCCTTTCCTCAAGCCATTCGCTGAACTCCGGGATATCCGGCTGCGAACCGGCCGCAGCGCGATTCTCGGATTGAATAGCTTCGTACACTTCATGGCGGTAGACTCCGACTTCCGGCGGAGCGCTGATCCCCAGTTTCACTTGGTCGCCCTTGATTTCGACAACCGAAACCTCTATATCGTCCCCGATTACGATTCGCTCTTTAAGCTTTCGAGCGAGAATCAGCATGCGTCGGACCTCATCCGGGCGAGTTCGTCGTGGATATTATGGCGTATCATCCACTTTGGATTCATACTGATGATCTGGCGACCGATCCTTTTCCGTCGGTGAATAACAAGCGGGCCCTGCAGATTCGCGGTCATCTGCCGCTCATCCTCGGGAATGGTAACAATAGAGAAAACAAGCAGGTCCTTGTGATCTTCTGCTTCCAGCGCTTCGATATCCGTCTTCGGGGCGTCGAGCGTATAGTCGGGCCGGAAAACAAGGGGATTGAGAAGCACGAACGCTACATCGACCTCTTCGATGCTCTGCAACCAGTAAAACGGATGCTGATGAGCGTCAATCAGCGCAAACCGGTGCAGGTGTTCGAACCCGAACAGGCCAACCGGAAAGCTAATCAGTTGCCGTTCGTCGATCTCTACCTCACCATATGCTTTCGTTTCAATTGTCATAGTCACCTCAGCGCAGGAAGTCCAGCAGCGTTTGCGGGAGCATACGCCCCGCTACACCGAGTGCCGCCTCTTGTGTGTATTCCATCATTCTCATATCGGTCAGAGCTTCGGCCATATCGACGTCG
>JBKGYS010000032.1:0-19476 GCA_046545955.1 Spirochaetales bacterium
GACCCCTGTTGGTGAATTTATCGGCAAGTTCGCCCGGTTCTCCACGCAAAAACTCCTCAAACGCCTTGGTAATTTCACGGCCGACAAGCACCTGCGAGCGTGGGTAGACCTCATCGAGGACCTCGAGCAGTTTTACGAGCCTATGCGGTGACTCATACACGACAAACGGTTCTCCCCGATCGCGCAGCTCTTCGATTCGGCGGCGGCGACGCCCGGTTTTCGGGCTGAGGAATCCGTCGAATAAGACCGTGCGCCCCAACGGAGCGGAAACGCTGACGAGCGCCGTGAACGCGCTGACACCGGGGATCGGGCGTACATCGATCCCGGCATCGACGCAGGCCTGTACCAGAACCGATCCCGGATCGCTTAAGCCGGGAGTACCCGCGTCGGTGACAAGGCAGCATGCAGAATGCCCGGATATCCGCTCGACAAGCGCCGCCGTGCGCTCGTCGGCGGTATGCGCGTGGAACGCAGCCATCGGAACCTGTATTCCGTAATGGGAGAGCAGTTTTCGCGTCTGCCGCGTGTCCTCGCAGAGAATAAGGTCGCTCCCCCGAAGCGTATCCACCGCGCGATAGGTGATATCCGCGAGATTGCCTATCGGGGTTCCAACAACGTACAGCACCGCCACAATTGCCCAGTCTATCCGGGCGAACCTTCATCCGGCTACAATAAAAGACGATCATGATCGAATACATCGTGCTCGGAATCGGGGCGGTTATCGTAGTGGCCGTCCTGTTCCCTGCGGTACGGCGTCCATCCCTGTCCTCCTCGCGATCAACGCCGAAACTGCGTCTGCGCGATAACACAGCGGTACCCGTGGACGACCGAAGCGAATCTCCGCCCGGCAGGAAAAGACCTTCGGTAACGCGTAAGAAGAACGCGGCGCCAGGCGGGCAGCGAGCGAAAACCTGTCCGGTCTGCCGATCTCCTCTTACCGCAGGCGAGCGGATCAAGAGCGTGGTCTACAGGGACGGCGTACAACACGGCGAAATAACCGAATACACAACGCATATCTTCGGCTGCCCCCACTGTTATCCGGCAAACCGGCGAAATCCCCGCATTTGTCCGGTCTGCCGCGGAGAGGTGAATCCGGACGGACACCTTGTGGCACGAATGTTCGAACGCCGAGGGCGCAAGAAGCACGTTCGTGTTCTCGGGTGTACCGCGTGCCGCACAAACCGCACATCGTCCGGATAACCTGCTAATTGTAGCATGCACCCCTATGCATGTATGATGCGATGCTGGGGGCGTAACCTTGTGACCAATACCGAGCATACACCAAACTCCGAGCCGCGATTATCCGGGAGAGTCAAGGTTTCATTCGGCATCTGTGACCTCGGAGGTAATCTATTTTTCTCCATCGTGGGCTTTCACCTGCTGTTCTATCTGACCGACGTGGTCGGTCTGGCCCCTGCGCTCGCCGGGACAGCCATCGCGCTCGGACGCGTGTGGGACGCGATTACGGACCCAGTTGTTGGTTACATCTCTGACAACACGCGCACGCGCTGGGGCCGAAGACGCCCGTATATGTTCGTCGGCGCGTTTTTCCTGTTCGGTGGGATGATCTTCATGTTCACCAACCCGGAAATCGAAGCGCAATCACCGCTTTTCATCTGGGCGGCGCTTTCATACATGATGCTTAACACCTTCTACACACTCCTGAGCATACCGTACTCGAGCCTCACACCCGAGTTAACGTCGAATTATCAGGAACGAACGGTGCTGAACGGATACCGGCATACCTTCGCGGTAATCGGAACAATGGTCGGCGGCGCCGCGTATCCTGTTGTTGTAAACCTTTTCGGAGGAGGAAATACGGGCTGGACCGCCACCGGAGCATTCATGGGGGCGATTATGCTCGCTACCGCGTGGACCACGGTCATCGGGGTACGCGAAAACACCTCCAAAGGCACGGCGGTCGGGACAAGAGCCAATATTTTCAGAAGCTACTTCGAAGTACTCAAGCAACGGCCTATGATCACCGCGGTCGGCACATTCACGATGCACATGGCCGGAGTAGCGGTCATTCAGGCTTCCCTCGTGTACTACTTCACCTATATCTACCGTGAACCGGACCTGCTGTTCGTCGCGCTACTGGCCCTTCTCGGCACCGCGTTCGTGTTCATCCCGATTTGGGTTGTCATTTCGCGGAGGCTCGGAAAAACACGAAGCTACAACCTGGGTATGGGCATTGTCAGCGCCGCAATCGTCGTATTCTTCCTCGGTAGTCCCTATCTCGGTATCTGGTTCGCCTTCGCGGCCATGGTCGTGGCCGGCTCCGGCCTCGCCACGAATTACGTTATGGCCTGGTCCATTATCCCCGACGCTGTCGAGTGGGACTATGCGGAAAAGGGAACCCGCCGAGAAGGCGTTTTTTACGGAATGTGGACGTTTATGAGCAAGCTCGGGCAGGCAGTCGGCGTGGGTATCACCGGGCTCCTACTATCGGTGTTTGGCTACATTCAACCGGTCGCCGGGGAAGAGGTTATGCAGCAGCCGGAGGAGGCGCTTACTGCGATCCGACTTCTCGTCGGTCCGGTACCGGTTGTCTTTTTCATAGCCGGGATCTTCATCTTGAGCAAGTATCCTATCACCGGTAAGGTGTACGAAGATATTCTACGACGAATCCGGGAACGCGGTGAGACCATACCCGGAGATGAAGAGCAATAATGGAACCGACGATCTTCGACAAGATTCTTTCCGGAGAGATTCCGGCGGATAAGGTCTACGAGGACGATAGCGTGCTGGCCTTTCGTGACATTAATCCGCAGGCTCCGGTGCACGTTCTGGTGATTCCGAAACAGCGAGCCGAGCGATTCAGCGAACTACCGGGGCGCAGCGCCGAAGAAGCTGGAATCCTTTTTCAGGGCGCCGCCCGGGTCGCCACCGAGTTGGGACTCGACGAAAGCGGCTATCGTGTTGTCGTAAACAACGGCGAGCACGGGCAGCAGACCGTCGAATATCTGCACGTTCACATTCTCGGCGGTCGACAGCTAACCTGGCCGCCTGGCTGAGCTCGGGCCGAGAGGCAGGAGCTCACGCTATATCCTCACGAGGCTGAGCTCGTGCCGGAAGGCAGGAGCTCACGCTTTACTCAGAATAATCGGTCGGTGTCGAACGCGACCCCGGTCACCTGGAAAACTTAGTACGTTCCACCAGCGCAACGTTGCGGCGGTTTCTGTTTCGGGACATGTGTATATCGGGAGACGAGAATCGATGGAAGAGATGAGACGTAATGTTACCTGCGGCCGGCTTACTGCCGCCGATGAAGGCAGGAGCGTAATACTCAACGGGTGGGTACACCGTACACGCGACCACGGAGGCGTGCACTTTCTGAACATCCGCGACCGCTACGGTATTACCCAGGTGGTGGTCGATGAGGACGCCGACCCGGCCCTGCAACGGGCGGCCGAGGAAGCGAAACTCGAGTATTGCGTCGCCGTGCGAGGGACGGTGAGAAGGCGCCCGGAGGAGATGGTCAATCCCGATATGGCGACCGGCGAGATCGAGCTCGCGGCCGACAGACTCGATATCTTGAGCCCGTGCGCAACGCTGCCGTTTATGATCGACGAAAGAAGCGAAGCCCGCGAGGAGACGAGGCTCAAGTACCGTTACCTCGACCTGCGGTCGTTCAGTATGCAGCGCAAGATTGCGCTTCGCGCCGAAGTTTCATTCCGGGTCCGCGAGTACCTGCGTAAACGCGGCTTCCATGAAATTGAAACCCCGACCATGATTCGCTCAACACCCGAGGGCGCCCGTGACTTTCTCATTCCCAGCCGCCTGCATCGGGGAAAGTTCTACGCAATGCCGCAAAGCCCGCAGCTTTACAAACAGATTCTCATGGTTTCCGGATTCGACCGTTACTTTCAGATCGCGCACTGTTTTCGCGACGAGGACGCACGTGGCGACCGGCAGCTCGAGCACACTCAGATCGACATTGAGATGAGCTTTGTCTCCAAGGACGATGTATTCGAGCTCGTCGAGGGAATGATGTCACACGTCTTCGAAGGCGCGCTCGAGCGTACGCTTACAACGCCCTTCCCCCGGATCGCGTATCACGACGCGATGAACCGCTACGGTTCGGATAAGCCGGATCTGCGATTCGAACTCGAGTTGCAAGACGGCGAGCGTATCGCCCGCGAGAGCGGATTCCGGGTCTTCGAGCAGACTATCGAGTCCGGCGGCTCAGTGAAGGTTCTCGTCGTGCCCGACGGCGCGAAGCTTTCGCGCAAGCAGATCGACGAGCTCGAAGGCGTCGCCAGGACCTACCGGGCAAAGGGGCTCGCGTGGTGCAAAATCGGCGCAGAGGGATTAGAGGGAGGCATATCCAAGTTTATAGCGGGAAAAGAAACGGAGATCCGCGCCCTCGGAGCGAATGAAGGAGACCTTGTCCTTTTTGTCGCCGATAAATGGAACGTTGCTACGACGGCGCTTGGCGCCGTCCGCTCGCGCCTAGGGCAGGAACTTGGGCTTATCGATCGCAATCGCTTCGCCTTCGCGTGGATTGTCGACTTTCCCCTTTTTGAGTGGGACGAGGATAACGAAAAGTGGGAAGCCGCCCACCATATGTTCACGATGCCCCAGGAAGGCTACCTTGACTCGATGGAGGAAGACCCAGGCGCGGTCAAAGGCGATCTGTACGACCTCGTCTGCAACGGCTACGAGCTCGCCTCGGGAAGCATTCGTATTCACAACCCGGATATTCAGCAGCGCATCTTCGACATCGTCGGTTTCAGCCGTGAAGAAGCGGAGAAGCGCTTCGGCTTTCTCATGGAAGCCTTCAAGTACGGTGCCCCGCCGCACGGAGGAATCGCTCCCGGCCTTGACCGACTGCTCATGATTCTCGCCGGCGAGGACAGCATTCGCGAGGTCATCGCCTTTCCGAAGACTACCGCCGGCGTTTCCCCCATGGACGATTCGCCCTCCGAGGTCGACGAGCAGCAGCTGCGCGAGCTCGGTATCCGCGTTGAACAAGAGGATTCTAAAGACTGATGTTTACCATACAGACCCGCAACGCCATTTCCGAGTCCGGGCTTTCAGAACTCGCCGGCCCCCGGGTTTCCATCGACCCGGAAGCGAACGCGCCGGATGGCATACTGCTTCGAAGCGCCAATCTCCACGGCGTACAGCTGCCGTCATCGGTGAAGGCAATCGCGCGCGCCGGCGCCGGTGTGAACAATATTCCGGTTGAGACGTGCACCGCGCAGGGCATTGTCGTATTCAACACCCCCGGTGCGAACGCCAACGCGGTGAAGGAGCTTGTCATCGCGTCGCTTCTCCTTTCAGGGCGCCGCGTGAGCGAGGGCATCTCCTGGGCCCGGTCGCTCGCCGACACCGACGGGAGTATTGAGGAACGTATCGAGAAGGAAAAAAAGCAATTCGCCGGCCCGGAAATCGCGGGAAAAACCCTTGGTATCGTCGGTCTCGGGGCGATCGGCGTCATGGTAGCCAACGCTGCGAGCGAACTCGGCATGCGAGTCGTCGGCTACGACCCATATATCAGCGTCAACGCTGCCTGGGGCCTCAGGCGTGACGTAGAGCGGGCGGACACTTTCGACGATCTTCTCGCACGGAGCGACTACATAACCCTGCACGCGCCGCTCACCGAGAGCACAACCGGGCTTATCGGCGCGGATGCTCTGTCGAAAGTGAAGCGCGGCGTTCGCGTGATCAACCTCGCGCGGGGACCTCTTGTCGACGACGAGGCGATGATTTCCGCGCTCGATACGGGCATTGTCGTGCGCTATGTGACCGATTTTCCAACGGCTGACCTGGTTGGCCACAGCTCGGTTATCCCGATCCCCCACCTCGGCGCATCCACTCCCGAATCGGAAGAAAACTGTGCGGTAATGGCGGCGCGACAGCTGCGTGATTTTTTGTTCACCGGAAATATCGTGAATTCCGTAAACTTTCCGAGTTGCACCATGCCGGTATCCGATGATTTCCGTGTAGTTATCGCCAACCGGAACGTTCCAAACATGGTAGGACAAATCACCCAGGTCCTCGCCGACCAGCACGCCAACATTTCCGATATGCTCAACAGGCACCGGGACGGGATCGCCTACAATATTATCGACGTCGAGGAGGACCTGAGCGAATCCTCTATAGAGCGGCTTCGCTCGATCGACGGCGTTATCACCGTCCGAGCTATCGGACGCAGGCAGCAGTAGGCCGAGCACTTTCTACGCTCGAGCTTCGCAGAACAACAGCGACTGCTCGTGTATTCGGTAGGATTCGCAGAACAACAGCTGCTGCTGTTCTGCGCTGTTGAGCAGGGCTCGCGCTCCGCATCGAGGTCGTCGTCGCCGGGGAGACCCTTGCGGAATCTCACCGCGGACACCCGCAATTCCCGGTGCAGCCGACGGCTTCTGACCGGTCGTCAGCGCTTCCGGGGCTCGACCGGCCTCCGGGGTTGAGAAGGCGCGTGTCGATACGTGTCCGTAGCAGGCGGTCGACCTCGTTTGCATTGAGCGCGCGTTGCAGCGCATACTCGCGGCGGCACTTATGGCGAAAAAAGACAGGACAGTCTACGTGTGCGCGCACTGCGGGCACGAGGAAGCGAAATGGCTCGGACGCTGTCCGTCGTGCGGGCAGTGGAACACGCTCGAGGCGGCTCGTCCTCGGTCGGCCGCGACAACCGCGGGAGCACCCGGAGGCAAACATCAACCTCCAACAATGACCCGCGCGGTGGCCCTATCGACGGTCGCAGGAGGCGAAACCCTGCGCATGGCCACGGGCATGGACGAACTCGACCGGGTTCTCGGCGGAGGCGCAGGAATCGGAGCAAGCGCGCTCATCGGTGGCGAGCCTGGCATCGGGAAATCAACGCTCATGCTTCAAATGGCGGCGCAGTTCGCCGCCGATACGACCGTGCTTTACGTTACCGGCGAAGAGGCGGCCGGACGGCTCAAAGGACGGGCCGAGCGCCTCGGCGTGGACGCCGAACGCGTGCACGTACTCGCGAGCGCGAATCTCGAGCACGTCCTGCACGCGCTCGAATCGCTTTCGCCCTCGGTAGTAATCGTCGACTCGATACAGACGCTCTTCTCCCCGGAGGCGGGAAGCACGCCCGGAAGCGTTAATCAGTTGAAATACTGTGTGTTCGAGCTCGCCGACTGGGCGCGTGGGCACGGCGCGGCGCTGTTCCTGGTGGCCCACGTGACCAAGGAAGGGGCTATCGCGGGCCCGAAGGTGGTCGAACACATGGTTGACACGGTGCTTATGTTCGAAGAAGCGGAGGCGGCAACGCGTATTCTTCGGGCGAGTAAAAATCGCTTCGGGGCGACCGACGAGATCGGGCTGTTTCGTATGGCGAAGGACGGCCTCCGGGAGGTTCCCGACCCATCGGCGCTGTTTCTCGTACGGCGTGAGGGCGCGCTCCCGGCGGGAACTGTCGTCGCGCCGGTCTACGAGGGGACGCGAGTCCTGCTCGTCGAGATACAGGCGCTGACTTCGCCGGCGAAGGGCGGAGTCTCGCGGGTGTTTTCCGACCGTATCGACAAGAGCCGCGTGAGCCGGGTAGCCGCGGTGCTGGAAAAGCACGCGGGGCTCGCGCTCGCCGACCAGGATTTGTACGTGAATGTCGCAGGCGGTATGCGTATCGGCGAAGTTGCGGTGGAGCTACCGCTTGCACTTGCACTATATTCGGCGCGAACCGGCAGCGGTATTCCGACGGATCTCGCCGCGACCGGCGAGTTGAGCCTTGCCGGCGAAGTGCGCCCGGTCGGCGCACTCGAACGACGAATTCGCGCGGCGGTCGATCACGGCTTACCGAGGGTAATCGCAAGCACCCACGAGGCCCCGGGCGAAACGGTGACAAGCGTACGAACGGGCGTTGCAACGATCCGGGCAGCGCTCAAGGAGGTTTTCGGCGAGCCATGACAGGGCGCTGATACGGGGCGGTAGTGCGTTCGGCGAGAAATGAGCGGCGCGATCGAGGCTGAGCCGGCTCGGCCGGCTCGGCCGGCTCAGCCGAGGAGGCTGGTAAGATAAGGAATACCTACGAACGTGCCAATCGCGCTACCGATCGTCGAGAACGCGAAGACTAGAAGAATCCGTGTTATGCGGTTGCGGAAGAAGCCGCGAAAGCGCGCGATATCCTCCTGCAAGGACTCGAAATCGGCCACCCTTGGCTTGCGGAACAACGCTTCGAGAAATCCAGAGACGAATCCGACGCCGATCGTGGGATTCATGCTCGTAATCGGAGCGGCAACGAAAGAAATAACGACTGTAAGCGGATGCGCGAATGCCAGCGCGGCGCCAAGTGCGCTGAGTGAGCCGTTTACCAGGATCCAGAGTAACAGCATGTCGCGGGTCAGAGCCCATCCGGACTGAAGGAATCCTGCAACAAAGATTGCCCCGACGGCAGCCGGGAGTACCCAGGGAAGCACACGAGCAACCTTCCCTTTGGGGGGTATGCGGTCAAGCTCCTCAACGTTTGCAGCGACGCGGCCGGCTTCCAGGTCCTCGAGCGTGCGAATAATGCCCGGTACATGGCCCGCACCGACCACCGCCAGCACAGTCTCGCCCTCCGACTCGTAGATGCGCGAGGCCAGGTATCGATCGCGCTCGTCGATGAGCACTTCTTTGGCTTTCGGCAGATACAGCGAGAGTTCCTCCATCATTGAGCTCAGCGCGTCTTTCTCTTTAAGCGCTTCTACATCCTCTTCGGTAACTGTTTCGCCGCCGAAAAACGACGTGAGAAGCGCCGCCATCATTTTACTCTTGCTCCACAGCCCGCCGCTCGCCCATGCCCGCTTGAGCGTGATCTGTATCTGTCGGTCGCACAGACTCACGGGGACATCGTTGGCCTCCGCAATGTTCACCGCTTCCACCATTTCCGCGCCGGGCCGTACACCGAGCTCCTGGCCTATCCGTCGCTGGAAGCTTGCCATAACAAGGTTCCCGAGCAGCAGAAATCCCTGTCGGCGTTTGAGTACTTCGTAGATATTGAGCTTGCGCCAGGCGTTTTCCTCGCTGAGACTGGCGTAGCGTCCCTCATCGATTTCTACGCACACGCGGTCGGGTGACTCGGTCTCTACGATTTCACGCACCTGATCGACACTCTTTCGGGAAACGTGTGCGGTCCCGAGAAGAAGGATGCTTCGCCCGCCGATCGAAAGCCTCGTGAGCGATTCGCCGCTCGTTTCACGCACCGGAGTTGGATCTTCAGGCGGCTCGGCGCCTGTGTATTCGGACACGCTGGTGTCATCGGGGTGATTTTCCATTGGTTCTTACTACTCCTTACCGAGGGCGAGAAGAAAGCGTTTTCTTAACCCCTGTTCACCCGGAAAAAGTTCGCGGGGGATGCTCCCTCCGCCCATATGAACGTGGCCCCCTCCGGCGCCGATGCCGTTCAGAGCCCGCCGGATAATGACGTCGGACGGACGAATATCATCCTCACTGCGAACCGAAAGACGATACTCATCGCGATCCGGCTCAACGACCACAACAAACTGGATCTCCCGAAGTCCGAGAAAGAAGTCGGCGACTAACGCCATGGCCTCGGCGCTGCATTCCTGTTGCAGTGGAACGAAGGCGAAATCGTCGGCAACCTCGCAGGAGTTTATCGCCTCCCGGAACAGGCCGAGATCCGACAGACTCAAGCTATTCTTCAACAATCGACTTCCTGTTTCCCAATCCCCCTGAAAGAAAAGGGTGGAGAACGCCTCGAGGTCGACCGGTGCCACCCCACGGGTCATGAATGCCGTATCCATCATAAGGCCCATGAGCAACATCGTCGCGATATTCTTCTTCAAGGGGGCATCGGCAGCCTGGAAGTACTCGAAGATAACCGTGGAACACGAGCCGTAATCGGGCCTTACATCGTGATAGGGACAGTCCGGCTCTTCAGGCGGCGTATGGTGATCGATAACTCCAACAACCGTACCGGGCAGTCCCGTCATATTACGGTTGCCCATAAAACCATCTACCAGAATAAGCTGGACACTATCATCGAGGCCCGCGTGCTTGCAGCTTCCAATCGGAATGCCCATGAGTTTGATAGCCTCACTGAGGCTATCGCTTTGTATACTGCCACCGTAACACAAAACCGGCTCGAAGCCACGCTTTTCGAGAAGAAACGCAAGGCCGAATCCACTGGCCACGGCGTCGTGATCGGGAAAGTCGTGCGCCTGAATCACAACACGACGATTCGCATCAAGGTGGCTGCACAGTTCGTCGATGCCCTTCATTTCGGGTATCCTCCGCGACGGTTCTTAGACAAATGAACTTCAGCGAGTTCGCTCTCTACGAAGCCGGTACGACCGGCATCGCGAACCTGTAAAAACATGTATTCCGACGCTCGATCACGACCCTGCAGTTCGTACAGTACGCCGAGGTAGAACCGCATGCGAGTCCGGATTGTATCGCTCGATTCACGTCGAACGAGCCGCTCAGTACGATTATCGTTGCGCGGATCGAGAAACTCCCGCGCCATATCGAAATACAGCGTCGAGCGATCGGCGTTGCGTTCGACCTCGCGAAAAAGGTCGCGCGCTGCCTCATCCTCACCCGCCATCCTGTAGCTTATCGCCGCGAGCAGGGGAAACGAAAGGTCCGAACTGACACGGTCCCGAGAGCGCAGGAAGTAGTCGGCAGCGTCTTCGTAGCGTTCGAACCGATAGTACAGCGTCGCGAGGGGTGGGTACGCGTCGCTATAATCCGGTCGGGCGGTCACCACATACTCGTAGTCCTCTAAGGCAGCCTCAAAATTCCCCAGATTGAGGTGGGATTCAGCTCGATAGAAGTAGAACAGAAACACGGAGTCTTCGAGGGAAATCGCCGTCTCGAAATCCTCGACCGCCTCTTCGTGCCGGCCGGCGCGTTGGTGCAGTCGGCCCCGATCGACGAAGTGCCACGGGTTGTCGGACTCCAGTTCGATCGCGCGGTCGATCGCATCGAGCGCTTCAGCCCTCCGATTATCGTCGCGCCGCGCCCGGGCCAGTTCGGAAAAAAGTACGCTCGAATCGGGAGCCTGCGCAACGGCCCGCTCGAGATAGGCAATCCGCGTTTCAGTTTCATCCCTCCGCGCCGCCACTTCCGCCGCGCCACGCAATGCGGCAACGGAATCGGGATCGCCCGCAAGAGCATCCGAGAAACGCTCGTCGGCAGCATCAACCTCGCCCAGCTCCAGCAGGGTCGAGCCAAGGCCGGCAAGCGCTCGCGGGTGTTCAGGGTCGGCCTCGAGGGCGTATTCGAACGCATCGCGCCGCGCCACCGGTTCTTCGGTAATCTCGGCGAGCAACACTCTAGCGCGCACCGATTCGTCGGCATGCGGCTCGAGAATATCGCGCGCCTCGCCGATTCTATCGTCTCCGATAAGCAGTGCCGCGTGCACATACGCGAGTGCTTCCTCGTCGGAGTCGTATTCGAGATCGCTTAACAGCTCCAGCGCGCGATCGTTATCGTTTCGCTCGAGCGCGTTGCGGATTTCTTCGAGAGCGGACCGATCGACGTCTTCGCCACTATCTGTGTCCTCTGAGGCCTCGGGCGTACTATCGGGCACAGCCGCAGTCTCGGGCTCGGATTGGGGTGCGGGAGCAGTCCGGCAACTGATGAAAAGCAGTGTGCCGCTGAGGCACAGGAGCATCGGAGCCCGCCAACGGATCGTGCGCATGGTCAAGCGGTAGCGTATACAATGCGGTGGCACCTGACAAGTGCGAGACCCGTTGCTATAATCGGCGCTTATGTCTGTCTGGGCACGTCGCCTTTCTCCCTTTGTTGCACTGCTGTACGCGGCTTTGCTCGTCTGGATATTCTCTCTTGAGTTTGCGGGGACGCACCGTGTTGAAAGCACACGAGGCATCGTTTCGGTGTCGGCATGGGTGTTTCCGGGAAATGAGTATCGAGGCGGGCGGATCCCGGCGTTCACGCTTTCGACCGGTTGGTTCGAGACCGGGCTTGGTCTGCGAGACGGTATTACACTGCGTCGCAGCGGCGGAGTCAGGCAGACGCTGCGTCCGCTGGCGTTTGAAGCGACCGCCGATGGCTTTCGCATCCGCTTCGAGCAAGAACTCGAGATCGAGGTGACAACGGATTCGGAGACGGATGCGGAGGTCACTATGAATGTGATTGTTCCCGAGCGCTTGAATGGACTTATGGGAGTAGAAGTCCCACTTTCGCCGACCGACGGCTCGCGGTTCCGGCAGACCGATAGTAGCCCGATACTCGTTACGGCCGATGACCGGCAAACCGGCGCTATCTCGCTGCCGACCGGGGCATCGTACGACGAGGTCAATAAGCGAGCTGTTCTCCCCGGGGAAAACGGTACCTATACGATTCACTCGGCGTACCAGGAATCCCCGGATGGCGGCAACCTGTCGACCTGGTTCGAGGGTTCGCGTTCGACGCTGAGCGAGGGTGATGTAGAGGATGCGATTTCCGGGTTCATCGATACGGCGTATCTGCTGTGGCGCGACGAGCGATACTCATCGGAGCACGGCACCTGGTCTTTTTCCGATGGTGGAGCACGCTTTGACGAGCGGGTTGCAGTAGCGCTCCTCGCGGAAGCCTGGACACGGGATGATTACGCGCGGGTACGCTCGGAAATGACGAATGCGAGAGGAATGCATACGAATCGTACGAGCCACCGCCTCGCCGGCTATTTGGGTAATCTCGACGAATACGTCGATACAATGCACGAGGAAATCGGGCGAAAGGTCGATCGCATCCGCGAGCTCGTGGCCGCTGATGACCCCGAGGTTTTCCGTCTCGATGACCCATGGACCGATCAGAGCGTGTTCAATTTCGTGGACATACACGCCGATGGGCAACTGCTCTCGCAACTGCTTGAACTTGCAGAATCAGTCGATCCGTCGTCCCTCGGGTTTTCCGAGCAGCTTTCGCTATTCGAAGCGCGATTTCGATACCCGGATACCGAGGCAGAGAGCACCCACGACCGTCTCGATACTCTCGATGATCGAATCGGAGACTTTGTCATACCACGAGTCCACAACACCGACGACGGGTTTCTTGTGGAATCATCCGACGGGCGCAGCAATGTGCTCGATTCGCTTCGAGCCGGCCAGGTACTTCTCGCATCGTCTCCATCCGACGAGCGAATGGAACAACTCGGCCGGCACCTGGTGGATGATGCTCTCGAGCTGTTCAACTCCGACCTGCTCGGTCCAGAGTCGCTCGAGCTCGACGGCCTATCGGTCACAGGCTTTGACGGATACACCGAGCCGGTCGACGTCTATCCGTATATCAGCACCAATCGCAGACTTCCGAGCGTGGTGTCGCCTTCCGAACCGTTCGAGCCTGGCGGATTCATCTGGACGGTAGCGGACGTCTCCGATATACAGGTAAACGATAATCGGCTATCCTTCGCCCTCACCGCGCCGGTTGAAAGAACGCACTACGTGATGGTTCACGGCGCGCCATCGATCAGCAGGGTTTCCATGTTCGGACTGGACAATTGGCGTAACGATTCCAACTTCGAACGGTACATCCGCGGTCGTCACTACGATCCGGAGACCAATACATTGAGCATAAAATATACCAATGAAGACACGCGCGGGACGGTGTCGGTGTACTACTGATACGTGACATTACCCTATGCAACATAGGGCACGAATATCCAGCGAGGTCAGAAGCCATGAAGCGATATAGAGTAGCGGTATTGTCGGGGGACGGAATAGGCCCGGAGGTAATGGGCGAGGCCCTGGCTACCCTCGAACAGGCGGGTAAACAATTCGACTTTGAACTCGAGACTACCGAAGCCGACGTCGGAGGGTGTGCTATCGATCGACACGGCACACCGCTTCCGAAGGAAACACTTATGGCGTGCGAGGAAAGCCAGTCGATTCTTTTCGGCAGCGTCGGAGGCCCGAAGTGGGAGTCGCTTCCACCCGAGCAGCAACCGGAACGGGGGGCTCTACTGCCCTTGCGCAAACACTTCGGACTTTTTGCCAATCTCCGCCCTGCCACGGTTCCTTCGGCCCTCGCCGAACGAAGCCCGCTTCGAGAGGAGATTCTAGGCGATTCGCTCGATATTCTTGTTGTCCGCGAGCTGACCGGCGGGATCTATTTCGGGCAACCGAAGGGCGAGGAAGGAGGCAAAGCCTGGGACACCCTCGTGTATAGCGAGGAAGAGGTGGAGCGTATCGCGCGTGTAGCGTTCGAAGCAGCCCGGGCCCGGCACAAGCGGGTTCACAGTATCGACAAGGCGAATGTTCTTACGAGCAGTCTGTTATGGCGGCGGGTGGTTACCGAGGTCGGCAAGGGGTATCCCGATATCCATCTCGAACACATGTACGTCGACAACGCCGCCATGCAGCTTGTTCGAAATCCGGGAGCCTTCGACGTGCTCCTCTGCGGCAACATGTTCGGCGACATTCTCAGCGATCTTTCATCCATGCTGACCGGCAGCTTGGGGCTTCTGCCGAGCGCCAGCCTCGGCGCTACCTCCAGCGAAAACATTCGATTCGGCCTCTACGAACCGGTCGGAGGCAGTGCACCCGACATCGCCGGTAAGGGAATCGCCAATCCATCGGCCCAGATTCTCAGCGCAGCGCTCATGCTGAAGTACAGCTTCGGCGAACAGCAGGCGGCCGCCGCCATACAGGACGCCGTGCACCAGGCGCTTTCGGAAGGTCCCCGCACCGCCGATTTGACCGGCGGGGAATCACGAAGTGCATCCACGGTCGAATTCGGTCAACATGTGCGCCGAATCCTGACTCGCTCGTAGACGCGGGCTATCGGCTACGCGCGTCAGGACTCACGGCAATCGAAGACGGCGACTACAAAGGTGTATACCTATCGGCTACGCGCGTCAGGACTCACGGCGGCGCTTCAGCTCTCCGAGAACATCGGCATAACTGAGGTCTCGAGAAGCGAGCAGCACCGACAGATGGTACAAAAGATCGGCCGATTCGCTGACGATTCGGTCGTTTTCCTGCGCCAGGCATAGTTCGATCGCTTCTTCGCCAAGCTTCTTCCGAATCTTCTGCTCACCCTCGGAGAAAAGGTAGGAAGTGTAGGAACCTTCGACTTGATCGTCCGACTTCCGTTCGAAGACCGTTTTTTCGAGTATCGCAAGCTCCGCGAAGACCGACGGAATCCCGCCGTTATCGTCGGTCACGATCACATCATCGGACACGATCGCTTCCGTAGTGGCCCCGGTATCGACCGGTTGAACATTGGCGCTCGCGCCAACTCTCGCCGTGCGGGCGGCTTGCGTCGTCCCGGCGGCAATCAGCTCCTGTGCCGCCCGAGTGTCGATCGTCGCCTCGAGCCCGTCTTCGGTCTCCGATAGCGAAAGAAACCCAACCCCTCCGCCGAGTGGCAGCAGACGTCCGGTTTCCGGGTGGAGCGTCCAGAGCTGGCCCGTCTCGAGACTTTTGCGATACCCCTTACCGTTCATTACGGCCTCGAGAAGTAATTCGCCGTTATCCTCCCGGACAATCAGTTTTCGCTTGTCGTCATCGCTCATATTGCTTTTCACTCCATCTTTGCCGGATGTTTACCAGCGCACGCTGCTCGCGGTCTCACCCGGATAGGTGCGCAGAACGGCCGACAAGTCGATCTGCCCTTCGTATACGGCACGCCCGGCTATTACCCCGACAACGCCATACGGTTCCGCCTCCGCGACGAGCGAAATATGCTCCTCGCTACCGACACCCCCACTTGCGATAACCGGCAACCCGCTCTCCCGCGCTATCGTCACCGCTCCATCGACGTCAGGGCCCCGCCCGGTTCCATCAACCGTAATATCGGTGTAGATCACGGACAAACACCCTATCTCAGCAGCCCGGGTCGCAAGTTCGGACGGAAGCAGTTGCTCGTCTTCGGTCCATCCCGAGACTTTGACCACACCGTTACGCACGTCTATACCGGCAATAATACCGGCGGATAAGCGCGAACACCAGCGCGCTACCTCGTCGGGATCGCGAGCGAGCACGGTGCCGGCTACAAGGCGGTCGACGCCGACATCGAGCAGTTGCTGAACATCTTCCTCCGAGCGTATCCCGCCCCCGACTTCCAGGATTCCCGGGAACACTTTTCGAATCGCCGCTATAACCTCCCGGTTTCTGCCTCGCCCCCGGGCTGCATCGAGATCTACAACGTGCAGCCTTACCGCCCCCGAACGGCTGAACTCGTCTGCCACTCGAGCCGGATCGTCGTGGTAGCGGGTACTCTGCGCGTAGTCTCCCTGCCGCAGTCGTACGCACGCACCGTCGATGATATCTATGGCCGGTATTACGGTAAACCGGCGATGTTCGCCTCGCTCAATCAAGTGCCACCTCCATTTTATGACGGGAATCTCGCAGGACTGTCAGCTCCGAACAGCACACCGCCGCGATCGCTCGAAAAGCCCATCGATACGCGACCCCAGCCGTTTTTGCCGCGGCGGCGGGTCGCGCAGCGTGTGGAATCGGGCGACGCTTTGCGTCGAACCGCAGCATCTACGCTACAAAGCCAGAATGTAGTCGGCGATCCTTTCGGTGCCGCTTCTGATTTGTATTCGGTCGATATTCTCCTGGATCGCGGCGAGATTGTCCGGGACTCCGAGAATATGTTCAACCCGTTCGCGTACCATTTCTGGTCTCCGAACAAAGAATCCGAGTCGGTTCTGCTGCACGAAATCCACATTCCCTCGTTCCTGACCATACATGTATGACGTAATGATTAACGGTTTGCGAAGCAGCAGCACCTCCATAACCGTAGCGGGGCCGGCCTTACCTATGACAACGTCGGAACAATTCATCAGATCGTACATTCGCCCGGTGAATCCGAAGACTTTCACCCGCCGGTTCGAGACGCTCTCTGCGACGAGGCAACACCGCTCGTACAGCGATTCTGAGTGGCCGCACACAACAGCAAGATCAAAATCGACAGACGAGCGAGCCAGCTCCGCGAGTAGAAGATCCCCGTTGGATAGCCCCTCTCCTCCACCGGCGAGGAGTACGAGCGGTGTGGATTCACGAAAACCAAACTCCCGTTTCCGCTCGGCGATCTTGTCGTTAGTGAGCCGCACCTGAAACTCGTGTCTGAGTATAATGGGAAGCACTACAATCCTTTGTGGATCGACGTTATATCGATGTATCGCCGTGCTCCGCAACGCTTCGCTGAAGACAACCACGGGAAACCTTCGACGCCGAAACCAGATCGGGTGCGCGGTATACGGATCAGTGACCACCGTGCACGCCTTTATCGATGGGCTGTCGATACCGCGTCGCACATCTGAAATGAGCCAACCGTTCAGGAAGTGAACGCTGACAACGCGAGTGATCCCGTGGTCTATGATATAGCGACGGACTTTCCGCCGGAAGAAAAGACTGTAGATGTACAAGCTCGCATCAATGAATGGTCTGAAGCGACTGACTTCATAGACGAATGGCCAGCACATCCGCAAGCGGGCACTCGTTCGGCTGTAACCCTTCTCGATAAGAAACCGTGAGATACGGTTTCGCCCACCTATGGGATTATACAGGTGCGGTTCAACCCCGTCACGCCGGTGGAACTCGTCGGCTAACGCCCTAGCTGCCGAAATATGTCCTCCGCCGGTGCGAAGGTAGAGAATAAGTACTCGTTCGACCACGACTGCGAGCGTACCACCTTCCGCAAAGAGCCTCAAATGCAGCTCTCCATTCGGCAAACGAACGATTACCAAAAACACCCTGATACTGCTATACTCACTATTACATGAGTACGTCGGAAACTTGGCGCCTACCACACGTACTGAGCACCAGATGCGCAGCTGCGGAAACGAGCGAAGCGGTTCGGGTTTCGCCCGAGCTGGAGCAAAAGCTCGAGCACGGCGGCAACTGTTCTTCGGATTGGTCGACCGTACGGATCCATCCGAGCACAAGGCCCGAGAACATCCATGGGTGCGAACTTGACCGGTGCGTGATCGGTGCGAACGTCACGCTGCACGCAAGCCGCATTTCCAATAGCACAATCGACCACGGAGCCCGAGTTACCAACTGCAGTCTGATAGAAGGCTACATTGTCGGCCCGAATGCGGTGATCGAGAACAGCCGACTCGAACACTCCGGAACAACATGCTTCGGAAACGATATCGAAATATCGATCGGCAACGAACTCGCAGCGCGGAAAACGCCAATTTATTCAGAGCTCTCCTGTGAATATCTCTGTGAGGAAGCGCAGAACCGGACCTCCGTGCGGCTTTCGCAAGAAGAGGAACACCGAGCGCATAACTATCGATCCTCGATGACATCCGATCTCGCTGTGGTGGGAGCGGAGGCAGAAGTAGTTTCGGTTTCGACGCTGCGATCGTGCTTTATCGACGACGGGATTCGACTGGAGGGCGCCTCGCTTATCGAGTTCAGCACCTTCCGCTCCCGCTCCGGCGTGGATACCAGGAAAGCCGAAAAATCACCCCATTTGAGCGCCGGCCACGGCGTTATCGTGCGCAGCAGCCACATTCAGGAGGGTGCAGCAGTACTCGACAGGGCGCAGGTTGTACGATCATTGCTCGGACGCGATGCGATAGTGAGTTCCGGCGCTTCGGTCACCGACAGCGTCGTGTGCAGGCGATCGGAGATCGCGCGCGGAGAGGTTACGAGTTGCCTCGTCGGTCCGCTGGTGAATATGCATCACCAGAGCTTGCTGATCGCGACAGTCTGGCCTCGAGGGCGGGGAAACATGGGCTCCGGCGCGCAGGTCGGATCCAACCATACATCACGACTTCCCGATCAGGCGCTGCTCGCCGGCGAGGGTATGTTTTTCGGCCTTGCAACCGCTGTCAAGTTTCCCGCCAATTACACGCGAAGCCCGTATTCGGTCATCGCGACCGGGCTTATTACCGGCCCGCAACGCGTAAGCTTTCCATTTTCGCTTCTGAGTATACTCGATGACGCCCCGCCGGACGCTCCGAGCGGATATAACCGGCTGATTCCGGGCTGGATGTTCAGCCACAATCTCTTTGCTGTTCTTCGGGACGAACGGAAGTTCGCCGCGAGGCTCGGAACGAGTGTCGAAGAGACCTCAGCCATTCGCGAGGATATCATCGAGTACGTTCGCTCCGCGCTCGACCGCCTCGAATCCGTGAAGGAACCGGCCGATTGGTACGATGAAGGACGCGTAGAGGGCGTCGGAAAGAACGTACTGCTCGAAGTAGATCGAAAACGCGGTATTTCCGCCTACAGGGACCTGCTCATCTACCACGAACTTCGGAAGGCGCTTTCGAGCGGTACGATTCCCGATGGGGATACACTGGATCAATTCACTGATCTCCTCGCACGGCTGAAAGTACGGGCCCGCGACAGTCGAGCCCGGGATTTTCATCGGGGTCGGCGTGTATTCGACGATTACTCGGACACACATCCCGCCCCGGAATCGGACGAAGAGCTCAACGCTGTACTTTCGACAATCGAAACCGAACAAGAACTCCTTAATCGCATGACGCGAGGATAGCAGCCGGGCACCAGGCAGCTCTCGCGCACACGCAAGCCTCCCTTACTGTCCACCACCGTGGTGTGTTTTTTCGGTACTACCCGGCAATCACCC
>JBKGYS010000033.1:0-19187 GCA_046545955.1 Spirochaetales bacterium
TTGGGACAGTCCTCCGCCATGCGGAAGCTCTCTGTAGCTCCGCCTCGGCGACCATCAGTATCTCACATAATAAGCGTAAACCGTGAACGCCCGACAGTCGCGGTCCCGGCCATATTTTTCCAATTGACAACCCGCAACCACCGTGCGAGGCTACAGGCCACCTTTGTTGCATGCAAAAAAGAGAGGATTACATGAACCCCCAGAGGGCAACCCATGCTTCGAAGCGGGATAGCCGCGGTTCCGATCGCGAGTCGGTTCGCACCGCGCTTGTCACCGGAGGAAGCCGAGGGATCGGACGCGCGATCAGCGTTGAACTCGCATCCCTGGGAATATCGGTGGCGGTCAACTACAACCGTAATCGGGAAGCTGCCGATGAAACCGTTGCCGCCTGCCTGAATGCGGGCGCACCCCGCGCGGTGGCGATCGGGGGAAACGTCGGGGACCCGGGCGCCGGCGCTGCGCTCGTGGAGGCCTCGGTCGCGGAACTCGGGGAGATTGATGTTCTGGTAAACAACGCCGGCCGGGCGCCGCGCGCGCGCGAAGATATTCTTAGCGCCACTCGCGAGAGCTTCGAGGAGGTGCTCGCGGTGAACCTCACCGGCCCGTACTTTCTGACTCAGACGCTTGCGCGACGGTGGCTCGACACCGGCTCACCGAAGTCGCGCCCGCGGGCGGTGGTGTTTATCTCTTCGCTTTCGGCGGAAACGGTTTCGCTCAACCGGGGCGAGTACTGCGTAAGCAAGGCCGGACTTGCAATGGCGACAAAGCTCTGGGCGGCCCGGTTGGCCGAGGCGGGAATTCCGGTGGTGGAAATCCGCCCGGGGATCACCGAAACGGATATGACCGCCGGGGTCAAGGAGAAGTACGACGCGCTGATCGCCGAGGGACTCGTCCCGCAGAGACGCTGGGGGCAACCAGAGGACGTCGCCCGACTCGTAGCAGCGGTGGTCCGCGGGGACTTTGCGTACAGTACGGGAGCGGTCGTCGACTGCGACGGCGGATTTCACATTTCGAGGCTCTGACCTCCGGTACCTGATTATGGAAATTGACGAACGTATTACGCCTTCGGACCTGAAGAGTAATCTGGACGATGTTTTCGCGGTGGCCTCGCGCTCGACATGGAATTTACGGCGCGCGTGGGCGCCCGAGCGGGGCGCGCCGGTATTTACGGTAAATGGGGAATACAGCGCTCGCGGCTGGACGGAGTGGACGCAGGGATTCCAGTTCGGTAACGCCCTCTACCTCTTCGACGCGACCGGCGACAGAGAAATGCTCGAATACGGGCGAAACGCTACGGTTCGCTATATGTATCCGCATCTCACCCACACCGGCGTGCACGACCACGGGTTTAACAACGTATCGACCTACGGGAATCTGCTGCGCCTCGTGCGCGAAGGTCGGATTGCCGCCAACGAGTGGGAAGCGGAGTTCTACCGGCTGGCGCTCAGGGTGTCGGCAGCGGTTCAGGCTGCGCGCTTCACTCCGCTGCCCGGAGGATTGGGCTACGTTGCCTCGTTCAACGGCGCGCACTCGCTTTTCGCCGATACAATCCGCTCGATGCGTTCGCTTTCGGTAGGACATCGGCTCGGGGCGCATCTCACCGGAGAGCAGGATGAGCGCGTTTCGCTTCTCTCGCGGGCAATAGCCCACGCCGAAACAACCGCGCGGTACAACGTGTACTTCGGAGAGGGTCGCGACACCTACGACGTACGCGGGCGGGTTGCGCATGAATCGCTTTTTAATCCGGCGAGCGGGAGCTACCGGGCGCCGTCGACCCAGCAGGGGTACAGCCCGTTTACTACGTGGACCCGCGGACACAGCTGGGTTCTCTGCGGATATCCCGAGCAGCTCGAGTATCTCGAGACGCTGTCGGAAGCCGAGTATGAGGGGCCCGAAGCGCTTCCCACACTCGAAGCGGCGAAGCGGCGCTTTCTCGAAGTGGCCTGCGCGGCGGCCGACTTCTACCTGGAACACACCGCGAAAGACGGCATCCCCTACTGGGACACCGGCGCGCCCGGGCTTGAAAAGCTCGGAGATTGGCGCGCGAACGCAGCGGATCCGTACAACCGGCACGAACCGGTCGACAGCTCGGCGGCGGCGATTTCCGCGCAGGGCCTTATCCGCCTCGGACGATACTTGAAACGTGGCGCTCCGGCCCCCGAGCGCATACCCGCCGGCGGCCGAATCGAGGGGAGCGCGGGGAAAACCGGCGGTCGAGCCGATGCTCGCGGCGCCGCCGACGCAAGCAAAAAGAGCGCCGCGGAACCGTCCGACAGTACCGACGGTTTCCGCCCAGCCGCCGCGCTCGGCGACCGGTATCTCGCCGCCGGGCTAACCGCCGCGCGGACCCTCTTCGCCGACCCGTATCTCGCGCGCGATCGGCGACATCAGGGGATCCTCCTGCACTCGGTCTATCATCGTCCCAACGGCTGGGACTACGACCCCGATCATTCCGGAGTACCGCGCGGCGAAGCGTGCATGTGGGGAGATTACCATCTGCTCGAGCTTGCGGTGCTCGTGCAGCGACTTTCGACCGACGGGCCGTACCATGCCTTCTTCAATGTCTGATTCTCACCCCGACGCCGGTTCGAGTGTCGGCTCTCGACAGAAGGCGGGTGGAAGTTTGAAACAGAGCGGTGACTGCGATCAAGCCGAACGCTACCGGCGACTGTGCCTGCATACGGTGACCACTAAGCCGTGGCCGATCGAGACGGCGGTGGAGCGCTATTCGCGCGCGGGCATCGGCGGAATTACCATCTGGCGCGATGCGCTCTCCGGGCGTTCGCCCGAGTCGGTCGGCCGGCACGTGCGCGACGCCGGCCTTTCGATCGTTTCGCTTTGCCGGGGCGGGTTCTTCGCGTCGGCCGACCGGAATGAACGCGAGCGCGCGCTCAATGACAACCGCGCTGCCATCCGCGAAGCGCAGGGCCTCGGCGCCCCGCTTGTTGTACTCGTATGTGGTGCCGATCCGCGGCAATCCCTTGTCGAGTCACGCAAACAGATCGTCGAAGGTATTGGAGCGCTCGCGCCATTCGCCCGCGAGTGCGGCGTGAAACTCGGTATCGAGCCGCTCCACCCGATGTACGCCGACACGCGAAGCGCGATCGTCACCCTCCGACAGGCACGCGAAGCGTGTGAGGCGGTGGGCGCGGCGAACGTAGGCGTCGTGGTGGACGTATACCACGTGTGGTGGGATCAGGACATCGACATAGAACTTCAAAAGCTTGGTGCTGACCGGATTTTTGCCTACCACATCTGCGACTGGCGTGTTCCGACCGAGCGTATGCTCACCGACCGGGGAATTATGGGCGACGGATGCATTCCACTTGAAAGCATCGGGAGCAGCGTTCGAAACGCGGGTTTCGTCGGCTTCGAAGAGGTGGAGATTTTTTCGACGCGGCTGTGGGCCGAAGATCAGGACGACGTGCTCGCGCGCATTCTCGCGGCGTGGGAGCCGGCGAGGCGTCATAACACAAAGGAGTAACCGCCATGAGCGAAAAAGTAGTACGGATTGGAATGAACGGGGTGACCGGGCGCATGGGCACGAATCAGCATTTGTTGCGTTCTATCTGCGCGATCCGCGATGAAGGCGGCATTCCCGCCTCCGACCACAGCCGCATTATCCCCGAACCGGTTCTCATAGGACGTAACGAGCGAAAGCTCAGCCGACTTGCCGCTTCGGCGGGTGTGCGGGAATACTCCACGGACCTCGAGGCGGTTCTCGCGGACGACTCGGTCGGCGTTTACTTCGACAGCCAGCAGACGCACCTGCGCGCCCCGGCGGTACGCAAAGCGATCGAGGCGGGAAAGGCAGTCTACTGCGAAAAGCCCATCTCCACCAGCGCGAGCGAAGCGCTCGAACTCGCGAAGTACGCCGAACGCGCAGGCGTAGCCAACGGGGTGGTTCAGGACAAACTCTGGCTCCCGGGGCTGCGCAAGCTTAAGTATCTCGTGGATACGGGGTTTTTCGGCACGATCCTGTCGGCACGCGGTGAGTTCGGCTACTGGGTCTTCGACGGGTTTTATCAGCCGGTACAGCGCCCGAGCTGGAACTACCGAAACGAAGACGGCGGCGGAATTATGGTCGATATGTTCTGCCACTGGCGCTATGTAATCGACCGCATTCTCGGTAACATTTCCCGGCTCGTCGCGCTTGGGGCCACGCACATCCCCGAACGCGTGGATGAAAGCGGAAACCGCTACGAGTGTACGGCCGACGACGCCGCCTACGCGATTATGCAGCTCGACACCGGAACGATCTGTCAGTTCAACTCCTCCTGGGCTGTGCGCGTTCGCCGCGACGACCTTCTCACAATACAGGTGGATGGAACCAACGGTTCGGCGGTCGCAGGGCTTCGTGATTGCTGGATTCAGCCGGAGCCCGCTACACCGAAACCGGTCTGGAACCCCGACATCGCTCAGCCGATCGACTTCTACGCGAACTGGGAGCAAATGCCCTCGCGCGATCCCTACCCGAACGCGTTTCGCGCGCAGTGGGAGGAGTTCCTTTTGCACGTGGAGGAAGGAAGGCCGTTCCCCTGGACTCTGCGGGAAGGCGCCAAAGGGGTTCAGCTTGCCGAGCTGGGACTCGAGAGTTGGAAAGATGGGAAATGGGTTGATGTTCCGCCGCTCGAAGCGTAGCTTCCGGCGGTTGTGCGAAAAACTACTCGTCTCAGGCGAATGTACGGGAAACTAGTCGTCTCAGGCGAATGAACGGGCGGGCCGCGCCGAGCGCCCCCGCGGGGCGGAGTGACTTAAACGGGAATCGGATGTCGAAACACAACAAAGTCACAATCCGGGATATCGCCGAAGCAGTTGGAATGTCCGCGAGCACAGTGTCGCGAGTGCTCAACCGCTCTCCGCTCGTCGACCCGAAGCGGGCCGAAGCGGTGCGCCGGGTCGCCGAGGAGCTCGGATACCAGCCGGGGAGCAAGCGACGCCAGGCGGCGAGGACCATCCTTAACATCGCCCTTGTCCTTCCGGCGGGGCAGGCCGGATACCTGCATCTGTTCTACGATCCGGCCGAGCTCATTCGCACGATCCAGGGAGAGTTCGGAGGCACCAAGGTTAACATCGTAACCGTAACCGACACCGGCTGGGATGATCTATTCACGCACAAGAAAATGGGAACGCTTGACGCGTGCATCCTGGCTTTTCTCGACCCCCCGCAGGAGCTTCTCGAGCGGCTGGCCGAGTGGCGGATTCCCGGCGTTCTTCTGAATCGCATCCACGAACACGTTAACTACGTAATCAGCGACAATCGCGGTGGAATGCAGGAGCTCGTCGGCCGGGTGCTCGCCCGCCGCGGCCCATCCGCCACACTGTGCTACGTGGACTTCCCCCAGATCCCACAAGTGAGTAAGGAGCGGCGAGCCGGCTTCCGGGCGGGTTGTCGCGAACATGCGCTTTCGGGCGAACAATGCACCGAAATATCGGTCTCGACACTCGGTGAGATAGACGACTCGTTTTTTCGTCGCATACACGAGAAAAGAATTGACGCGCTTCTCTGTTTTAATGACGTAATCGCCGTATACGTCTACCAGGCGGCACTCCACCGCCGGATCTACATCCCCGACGATATGGGCCTCACAGGCTTCGACAACTCACCCGTCCGCTCGCTGGTAGACCGATCAATAGACACCATGGATTTCCGCGCCCCTGAGCTCGGGGCCGTCGCATCGCATTGGCTCCAGCGCCGCATTATCGACCGCGTAGACACGCCGCTACGCCGGAGTATCACGCCCACCTACGTGCCCGGCGATACACTGTGACCGACAGACCGGTACTCACCCGGACCGGCAAATCTACGACCTCACCAAGCGCGTCTCCGTCCTGGGGCCGGCTCGATTGCTGCGCAATCGCGTTCACGTAGTCCTGCACCCCACCCGAAGCGAAAAAAATAGACAACCCCAGGTGCACCGACCCTTGTCGGCTTCGGCGATCCGGGAATATACTAAAGATTATCGATAAACAAAGAGTACAATCCGGAGGAAACTCTATGCGAACAACCGAAGTAACCGACGGCGTATTTCGCCTCTCGGCTAACGTCTCCAACATCCTGTTCGAGGGCATGTGGCAAATACCGAACGGGGTATCCATGAACTCCTATCTGGTCAAAGGTGACAAGGCCGCGCTGATAGACGGCGTGTGCGACTGGGACGGGGTACCCGAAACTCTTTACGAACAGCTCGACACGATGAATGTAAAGCTCGAGGATATTCAGTACGTCGTCGTTAATCACATGGAACCGGATCACTCAGGATGGCTTCGCTCCTTCCGTGAGCTTCGAGGCAGTGGATACACGATCGTATGCACCGAGAAAGCCAAAGCTCTCCTCGAAGCGTTTTATGACATTACCGAGGACGTACAGACGGTCAAGTCGGGCGATACCCTGGACCTCGGGAACGGGCGCGTACTCGCGTTCGAAGAGATTCCCAATGTCCACTGGCCCGAAACTATGGCGACCTACGACACAAAGTCTCACACGCTCTTCCCGTGTGACGCGTTCGGCAGCTTCGGCGCAATCAGTGACGACGCCCCCTACGATGATACCCTTTCCGAGGAAAACATTGAATTCTTCGAACACGAGATGGAACGGTACTATGCCAACATCGTGGCCGCGTTTTCCACGCCCGTGAGAAAGGCAATCGATAAGCTCGGGCCCCTCGATATCAAAATAATCGCACCCGGCCACGGTATTGTATGGAGACATGACCCGGGTCGAGTTATTCGCTCGTATATCCGTCTCGCCGGCTACTCGAAGGGTCCGGCACGCCCTGAAGTCACCGTCCTCTGGGGCAGTATGTACGGAATGACCGGGCAGGCGGTAAACCCCGCGGTTGAAGCCATCGAAAAAGCCGGCGTCCCCACCCGCGTACATCAGCTCCCGGAAACGGACATGAGCTTCGTACTCGATAGTGTCTATCAGAGCTCGGGCGTCATGCTCGCAATGCCGACCTACGAGTACAAGATGTTTCCTCCGATGGCGGCGGCGCTCGATGAGATCGGCAAGAAGCGGATGATCAATCGGAAAGCGTTCCGTTTCGGCTCGTACGGATGGTCCGGCGGCGCCCAGAAAGAGCTCATGGAGATGCACGACCGGCTTAAAATGCACTGGGATTGGGTAGATCCGGTCGAATTCAAGGGCCGGCCTACCGACGAGGATATCGCGCTTATACAGGAGCGTGCTCGAGAGCTCGCTCACAAAGTGAAAGAGTGGGCGCTCGAAGAGAAAACAGCCTGACAAATCACACCGAACGGGACACCGCCCCAAAGGCGCATTCCCATGCGCTCCCGGGCGGTCTTCAATCCTAATCACATACAAAAAAAAGACCGCCCCAAAGGCGCATTCCCATGCGCTCCCGGGCGGTCTCCTGTGACTTCAGCCCTTTACCGAGCCGAGCGTTAAGCCGGAAATCAGATATCGGGACGAGAACAGAAACAGCGCCGTAGCCGGAACACTTACCATCACCGCCGCGGCCGAGAACTCACCCCATTGTGTCTGAAACTGCCCCTGCATACGATTGAGGCCAAGCGGCCACGTATACATTTCGCGATCCTGCAGTATTATCCTGGCCAGCAGATAGTCATTCCAGGCATGCATAAAGTTAAACAGAAATGCTATCGCCATCGCCGGAAGCGACAGTGGAAGTATGACACGCACGAACGCACCCATTCTCGTCGAGCCATCCACCATGGCAGCCTGCTCGAGTTCGAACGGGATCGTATCGTAGTAGCCTTTAAGAATCCATGTGCTGAACGGAACGGTTTGCACGCTCCACGCGATCACAAGCCCGACCCACGTGTTAATGAGGTCGAGCCGTATGGCGAGGATATAAATCGGTACCATCATCATGGCCGCGGGTATCATCTGCGTGGCGAGCAGAAACACCAGTCCGGTGTTACGGCCGGGGAATTTCCAGCGGCTGAACGCGTACGCACCGGTCGACGCGAGTATTATCCCGAGCGTCGCCGTCGACATAGTGATAAGCAGGCTGTTCCAGATCCACAGAAAGAAATCACGATTAAAAATGACATTGATATAGTGCTCCCATGTCGCATCGGCTGGAAACAGCACAAGGTCGGTCGAAAGAAGCCGATCTCCGGGTCGTACCGATATGCTGATGATTCTCAGCAATGGATACATCGCAATGAGACAAAGGATAATGAGCGCAATGTGAATACCGATTCGGAGTGCCGGACTGTCGCCTCGAGCACGACGGAAGAACCAGCGCAAAAAGCCGTCACGATGTAATCGTGTGCGCTCCTCAGGTGACAGTAATGACCAGCGTGTCAGTTGCGTGCTCATAGCGTTACTCTCCCGCCGTATGGGGCATAGCGTTGTCCTGCTTCACCGACGGTCTGAACTCCGTCAGGCGCATGTAGATAATCGTAAAACCAAGCAGGATAAAGAAAATCACAATTGAGAACATGGCGGCAAACCCGTAGCGGTTGTACTCGAAAGCCGCACGGAACAGTGCCGTCACCAGAATATCCGATGTTTCGAGACTCTGCGCGTTAATGAAGTAGGGCACATTGAAGTTGTTGAACGTCCATATAACCCCCAGGATTACCGCCGGGGTCATAATCGGGCGGATCATGGGCATGGTCACATTGGTAAAGCGCTGCGTCCAGGTTGCGCCGTCCATTTCAGCGGACTCGTAGAAGGTCGGATCAACCGACTGGAGTGCGCCGAGAAGTACCATCGACATAAAAGGAACCCCAAGCCAGATATTCACGATGTTGAAAGCGACGAAGTTCCAGAAGTTGGACGACATCCACGAGATTCGATCGAACCCGAGTAAGACTAGCACATTGTTGATGTACCCGTATGTAAAGTTGAACTCTCCGCGCCATGCCAGCACCGCGACAACCTGGGGAATAGCCCAGGGAAGCAGAAGAATGGCCCGATATAACCCGCGAAGCACCATCTTGCGGTTGAGCATCATCGCGATCCAAAGGCCGATACTTACATGCGCGGTGACCTGAATCGCCGTCCAGAGGACTGTGCGGCCGAACACGGGAAAGAAATGCTGATTCTGAAGCACCGGTCTTGTGAATACCTTGCGAAGGTTCTCCAACCCGTGCTCGAGCCCGTATTCCATTCCACGTTCGGGACTGAAGTTGGTCAGGCTCATGTTGCTGAAGGCAATGGCGATATTATAGATGAGCGGATAGACAACCAGAATAATAAGCCCGACCGCAGTGGTTGCAAGCAACATCATCGGAAGGGCGTACCGATAGCGAAGCCATCTTTTGAGCACAAAGTAGAGGACAACCTCCATGGCTGCGACGAACAGAGCCACAGAAATAATGGTTATCCCCACTTGCTCGATGCTCCGCAGCATAATTGCAGGGGTTAGGGCTTGCATGAGGACTCCTCGTAACGATTACGATGGATAAACGCACCGAACACGGCAATCGCAAGGGTAGTGTACCGATTTACCTCCTGTCAATGATTGTCTCTACGCCTGGTATCGTATTACGCTGACTTTGCCATGGGGGACTACAAGACCTTTTCAGTGGAGGTTCCCGTACGCTTCTCCGATCTCGACGCGTACGGGCACGTCAACAATGCCACCTTTTTCACGTATCTTGAGGATGCTCGTATACGCATTCTACGGGGCGCGTTCAGTCCGTCCATGGGTGAAGAACCGGTGTTTCTTGTTAAGACCGCCTTTTGCGATTACAAGCACCCGATTTCTATGCGTGAATCGGTTACGGTTACCGTCGATGTGCGCAAGGTGCAGCGAAGCAGCGTTGAACTCGGCTACAAAGTCACCGATGGGACGGGGCTCACGTACGCCGAGGCGACTACCGTGCTCGTAAGCTATGATCCGAAAGCATCGCGCCCAACCGGGGTCCCCGACTGGTTTCTGGAGATGATCAAAGCCTGAAACATCGATCCCGGTGCGCGAAACCGGTGCGCGGCCGCACTCGGGCGGGTCGAAGCCCCCGTGTGAAAACGCCGGCGTCTATACCGCGATTCCCAGAGAAAGCGTGATAACCCCAAAGAAGATGATCGCCGCGACCCCTGCGAGCTCTATCGCTCTGGTTATCGCGAGCCCGCCCCGCCGCTCGAATACACGCAGAATTCCCTCTTTCAACACTATGGTCATTACCGATATGAGCGCGAGCGCAACGCCAAGGCCGGCCGAAAGGGCGATAACCGAGGCAATTCCCGCACCGAGCGCACCTATCGAAATAGAAAAAAGCAGGACCGACGTGGTGACCGGGCATGGGACAATGCCTGCCGCGAGGATCGCGGGCCAGATCGATTGCGGGCGACTTCTGGAGATGTGCGTGTCGAACGATTCGTTATCCGAGATTGAAAGCAAGTCGCGCATTCGAGCCGATTCCCGTTCGTCGCGTTCCAAAAGCCAGCCACGAATTTTGGCAACGAGATAGAACACTCCAATCGCGATGATGAGCCAGGAACTCGCCGCCTGTACGCTTCGGGTCATGTCGCTGACCGCTCCGCCAATGGCCATTTGCACCGCGCCGAGTGCGGTAAAAACAATGACGGCGGCGGATACCACGTGCATCACCGAAAAGGCAAATCCCACAACAACGCCGTGCCACACCCGGGCGGGCTCGGCGATATAGTAAGAAATAAGGATCGTCTTGCGGTGTCCGGGAAGCACGGCGTGCAGAATCCCATAGATGAACGCAAGCGCGAGTACCGGGACCCAGTCAAGTATACTTCCATCCTCGGCAGAGTCGAGTATCAGGCCCGAGAGCTCGCGATTAAGCCGTCTCTGCGCGCGCACTACCGTACCGAACGCCCGCGCGTAGGCGTTCGACAGAAGGCCGGGCTCGCGAGCCGTTGCACGGTCGTTCTGCGCGGCATCACCGGGCGCCGGCGCAAGCCCGGTTTCCGTGTCATTTCGGTTGTCGGACGGATCCGACTGCGACGCCTCGGTATCGTTTGACGTATCGTCACCGAAAAACGGGTTCTGCTGCGCACCGAGCGGTGCAACCACAAAAGTAAACACCACCGCTATACCGACAACCACGGTGCGACGATGCAGCCGCACCCGCGGCGCTCGACGCTTAGCGTCGCGTAACGAGCAGCTCGAGCTCTTACGCACCGGCAGCGCTGTTCTCACGATTCGACCACACAATCGTTCAATCGCTGCCGCAGGGAGTCCCCGTCGAGCCCATGACCGAGAAATAGGAGGCGACTGTGGGCAACCTCGCCGCGCTTTCGTTTACGCGCATCGAGACTACGCCTGGTTCCGGCAATCTGGAGAATATACTCGTAACGGTACGCACGCCGATCGGTAAAATGCACCACGCCTTTTGCACGAAGAATATTCGCCGGCAACGTCGACAGGAGTTCGCGGAACGCCTCCTGCGCAAGCGGTTTGTCCGACTCGAACAGGACAACCTCGATATCGTCGTGTGTATGGCGGTGTTCCACCGCCGGCGCGCCGAGGAGCTGCGCGGCGCTCCCGCTCGGATCAGCCTCAGAGCGTGCTGCAGAGCATCCCTGCCCCTCGATTCGCGAACCACGGCGCGCGGTGACGTCGATTCCGCCGATTGCCAGAAGTGTCTCGAGCTCACGCTCGGACTCGTCGGTGAGCACTTTCGCCCGCGGCGCGCCGGCGGCAAGAAACCGCTCCAACGTGCGTCGGTAAGCCTCGCTGACGTCGTCGAGACGCGTGAGATAGACGAAATCAGCAAATTGCAGCTGCGTCATTACGATGTCGTACGCGGTGGCAAGCTGTTCCACGCGCAGTGCGTCCACCACGCAGACCATGGCTCCGAACTCGAAACGCTTCCGTGCCGGCCCTTTGAGAAAGGTCTGCGCTACGGGAACGGGGTCGGAAAGACCGGATGCCTCCACGAGAATATGATCGAGATCAAAGCGCTTGCGTCGGAGGGTTCGTACCGCTTTCATGAGATCGTTTCGGGCTACGCAGCAGAGGCAGCCATTGGAGAACTCGATAATATCGCCTTCCTGCGCCTGAATGATCTCGTTTTCCAGCGGAATCTCGCCAAACTCGTTGACAATGATCCCGAACCGCCTACCGGTAAACGTCTTGATAAGGCGGTTGACAAGGGTACTTTTTCCCGACCCGAGAAATCCGCTGAAAAGCGTAACCGGAGTTCGCGCGGTATGTTCCACAGCGTTCATAATAACCCGTTGTTCGAGCTCCACACTAACCGGGGCTCTACTCATATTCAGATCATCGGCCATACCGGCGAGCAATGAAGCTCTACTACGGTTTTAGAGCACCGTAAGCATATCCCGGCGCGACGCGAATAGTCGAGCCTCGCATCCAACCCGTTACAAACCGGCGGGCCCTGACCGGGCGGATACATTTACCAGAAGCCCGACACAAATCATAGCAGCCCAGACGGAAGAGCCTCCGTAGCTGAAAAGCATAAGAGGGATACCGGTGATCGGCATAATTCCTACCGTCATACCCACATTCACGAAAAAATGAAACGCAAACAATGTGGTCACACCAGTGGCGAGGAGCGCAGAAAACATGTCTCTCGCTCGCGCCGCAATCACTAAACCCCGGAACAGCAGGAATCCGTACAGCGCAAACACAAGCAACGCTCCGAGAAACCCCCACTCCTCCGCGAGAATCGAGAAAATGAAGTCGGTACTCTGGAGCGGTAGGTACTGGTATTGACTCTGAGTTCCCTCAAAGAGTCCTTTCCCACTGAAGCCACCCGAACCGACCGCCGTAAGGCTCTGTATGGTATGCCAACCCGACCCCTGCGGGTCGATCTGGGGATCGAGAAACACAATCATTCGCATAATCTGGTAGGGGCGCAACACACGTTGAATAAGAAACCCGCCGATCACGCTGCTCGCGCCGACTCCTGCCGCGAAGGATACCCAGGAGAAGAGGTGTTTCCGGGTGATAACCGTGGCGATAAGTCCGATGATCACGACCGCGACCAAGGCTGCCGCCATAAGAAGCACAAACCGCGGCGAAGCAAAGACGCCGAGCACGTTGGAAATGTCGGTCAGCACGTGCTCACCGACCGAAGGCAACGCGGCGATAACCAGAGTCAGCACACCGGTGGCGGCGAAGAAAATCAGATGTCGCGGTGTCGCTCCGGCGACAAGAGCCATCGTGAACAGCGCCGGGGTAAACGCGATTGCAGTCCCGAGATCCGGTTGTAACAATACCAGAATAAGCGGAAGCATTACCGCCGCGATGAACAGCAGAAACTGATACAGCTGCCGTATTTCCGATCCCGATGCCTCCATAAGACGGGCGAGAAAGATAATAACGCCGATTTTGGCAAACTCGGATGGCTGCATCCCGAAACCGAACAGGCCGATCCATCGCCGCGCTCCGTTCATTACGCGGCCGAACAGCAGTGTGGCTACGAGCAAGAGGACAATGCCCACGTAGATCCACGCCGAATATCGGCGAATGCGATCGAGATCGGTAGCCGCTACGCCGAACAACAGGGCGGTCCCCAGCAGCGCCCAGGTAATCTGGCGCACGTGCTCCTGCTGCGAAAAGGAAGCCTGGCTGGTTATATTGCCCGAATAGATGAAAAGGATGCCGATGGTCAGAAGCGCATACACTGCGAAGAGCAGCGGTATATCAAACCGACGAGCCCGTCCTATAACGTTCATATCGGTCTGAATCTATCATACCTCACCCTTGCTTTGGAGTAGGGGTAAGGACGAAGTTCGCACGCAAACCGCCGCCAGGAACCGTCTGAGGCGACTTCTCGAGGCGATCCGTGGTACACGGACCGGCGGGTACTCGACTCACACAGTAGTCGACTCGAGTTTGTCGCACGCGATGTAGGTTTCATTGCATTCCTCACATTCGACCACATGGTGGTTCTGCGCAAACTCCTCCCAGTGCCGCTTCTGATTCGGCGTCAGTGTTCCTGATCCGTGACACAGAGGGCACTCGTTCTGAAGCGCCTGTAGGAGTGCGTTGCGAATAAACTCGCTTCGGTTGGGAATGAGCTTGAGCTCCTCGGCGAGTGATTCGTCCACTTTGAAGGTTATGATCTCTTCTTTTCGCCTGCGTGCCATGTATTACAATTTGTTACACCTTTATGCCCGACGTCAAGGTTGCCCGCAGCCGACATACTCACCGCTCTCGGCGGCGCCCTCGGGAAAAAACGCCTGCCGAACCGAGGGTACAGCCCGATATTTTTCCACGAATCCGCACGGTCGGTAGGTCATTTTGGCCTGTCGGAGGCCAGGGTCGCCGAGATCCTGCTCCCGGTTTATGAGAGTGTATCGCTCGGCAATACGCTGCGCGAACGCCTGGTTAAGAAACTGGTATAACCCGCGATAGTCGGGCAGCGCCTTTTCGACGTGCACAATGAACGTATCGCTTCGGCCGATCGGCTCGCCCATCGCGTATCCGACGGGAACCCCATCAACATATACAACAATTCCTTCGAGTTGGAAGTCAGCGCGGTGATCCAACCCTTCGAGCGCTTCCAGATAGTCGGCATCGTCGTCTCGCGACGCACGCCAGCGTTCGAGAACCTCCCGTGCGTCGGCTTCGCTTTCGGATGTCAAGGCGACCACCGAAGAGTCATAATGCTTATGAAACGCATTGACATGGTTTCGCTTCTTGTGGAACCGCTTACCGGGTAGCCGTGCGAGGTCATCCGCACGGTACAAATAGTCGAAATTGGGCCTGTCCGGTAGCATTACAACACCGAGCGGATCCAATCGCTCGTGGGCGGAGGAAATCCACGACGGCGGGAGATTCTTCAGATAATCGAAGCGCTCGAACAGATCGAGTATCACACCATCGTCGTGCGGAAGGCCCTCCGGCACGAGAAAAAAGGTTCCATCCGGCCGCTGTCCTGAAATGAGCAGGCGGTTATCCGGTGACATGCTGACCGCATACTGGTAATGCCTGCGGAAGAGAAACAGTCCGGGAAAGGTGAACTCGGAAATACCGTCGACGAGTGCATTGAGTCGCGGCGCGATATCCGATTCAAGTGAGCGATCCAGTGGAATCCAATCCGGGTAATGGGCAATCTGCATTATCTTGGTCCTTGTTTTAGTACGATCACGTAAACCGACGGAAGGGTATAACAATCAGCTTCCGATTTCTTGACTGAACGGGTTGAGCCCCTTAGACTTCGATGCAAGTTTGTGGGGGCCAACGGAACCGGCACGAGGAAGGTACTGCGCCACGCCGACAAGCGACAACTCCCATGGAATGGCTACTGTTTTCCACAAAGGCTATTATTCTCGTGTTATCGCTGATTTTCCTGTTCGCGCTCCGGGCTCGCCTCGAAGTGCGCGCATTAAACGCGATTTCCGGGCTGCTTGTATGGCTGCTTGCGCGAGACGTACTTGTTACCCTCTTTCCGTTTTCGGCGATTATGTTCATCGGCGACCTCGGTGCGTACGCGTTTATTCTGTCGTGGGTCCGCTACTACAGCGGGCGCAAAAGCCGGGATACGATCTTTGCGATCGGGCTGGTCCTCGCGGCTGCCCTCGCCATCTGGCTGGAGACAATGCCGGGCGCAAACTGGTTTCTCGCTACCATTGTCGTGAATGCGGCGTTAATCGGCTATCTCGTTTTCGCGCTATTCGAGATCACCGTTTACAACACACGTGACGCCGAAATCATCGTCGATACACGCACGGTTCTGACCGCCGCGCTTATTGTTCTCGCCTCGACCGGCGCGATAAGCGAATACGAGTCGACTCCTTTAGGTGTGGCCTCGAGAGTTCTCTTCTACCTCTCACTGTGGTTCTTACTCTTGACCCAGTTTCAACTGTATTACCTCATGAGCGAGCTCACTATCGCCGGATTGCGGCGTCAAGGTGAGAACCTTTTTGATTTCATGGAAGCGCTCGGGAGCAGTATAGCCGATCGGGTCGATATTCAACGGATTCTCGACATGGTGGTCAAAAGCGCGGCGAAAACCATCGAAGCCGACGGTGCGATTATTCTTATGGTCAACGACCTCGACAATACGCTGCGTGTACGAAGCCTCTCGGGATTCTATCCACCACCCTACTCGGTACCTGAGGTCGTCAAGCATCGCTCGGCTTCGGTAAACGAGTACCTTTTTTCGCGAGAAATTCCGGTCGGCGAAACCCTTCTCGGTGAGTCGGTGGCCGGAGGCCAGGCAATCTTTATCCCCGACTCGACCGAGGATGAGCGGTTGAGCGCGAACACCCGAAAAGATTTCCTGTTCATACAGAGCTTTATCGCGGTACCGCTTGTGGTCAATGAACGCGTTTTAGGGGCAATCAGCCTTGTCCGAAGAAATCCCGAGCACCCCTTCACCGAGGAAGACTTCCAGCACGTTCAAACCTTTGCCACGCACGCATCCATCACCATAGACAATTTCTATACGTACCTCGAAGTCATAGAGAACCGCGAAATACAACGCGAGGTCACCATCGCAGCTGATATCCAGCGTAAACTGGTTCCAAGGCAGTTCCCAAAGACCGGAAGCGCGGATATTTCGGTGTACAGCAAATCAGCCCGCGGCGTCAGCGGAGACTATTACGATGTGCTCCAGGTAGATGAGGAAAACCTCGGAATCGTTATGTGCGACGTCGCCGGGAAGGGCGTGCCGGCAGCGCTTGTCATGGTCATGATTCACAGCATTCTGCATCTTATTTCTTCGCCGAAGCGCGACGTCAGCGCGATTCTGACCTGGATCAACCGCGGTCTCAGCGGCCAGATAGACCTTGACCACTACGCGACCATGAGTTACCTGCGACTGAACACTGTGGAGCGGTCGGTTACCTATTCCAACGCCGCCCACCATCCCCTTATGATTGTACGCCCGGGGCAGAAAGAGATCGAACAACTCGACACCGAGGGGCTGCCGGTCGGGATCGAAAAGGACACGGTATACCCGCAGAAGCGCATACGCCTGAGCCCGGGCGATGTATTGTGCCTCTACACCGACGGTATTATCGAAGCTATGAACGACGATGGAGAGCAGTTTACCGTTGAACGACTCGCTCGGCTGGTCAGGAATAACGCTTCTCTCGACGCCGAGCAGATAACCGCAACGGTACAGAACACACTTGACGAGTTCGTCGGGAACGCCCGGCAGCACGATGACCAGACACTGCTGGTCCTCAAGATTGCATAATTTGCATAAGGAGAAATCATGGAGCTACAGCAGCGGGAATCCGACTCTGTACAGATTATCGACATCAGCGGCGATCTTGACCTTTACAACTCAAGCAAACTCAAAGAGACCATAAACAAGCTTGTCGCCTCGAGTATAGAAGGACTGATCCTGAACTTCGAGAAAGTGGACTATATTGATTCCAGTGGTGTCGGGGTGTTGATTTACTCGAACTCGCTACTCAAATCGAACAAAACCCCGTTTCGCATTATTCAGGTTCACGGATCGGTCCGCCGGGTCATCGAGCTGACAAAGCTCATAGGTTTCCTTCCGATCGTAGATACCGAAGAAACCGCGCTAACACAAATCAAGGCAGGAGGATGAGCATGGCAAGCACCTCTTCCAACCTGAATCCGAGTGTCGACGGCCTGGTGGTCGATGAAAACAGCCCGCTGTTTGACACCAAGGGAATGTTCTACAAAGAGTTTCCAAGCGATCTGCGGCAGGTACGATACTTCACGTTGCTTATCGTCCAAAAGGCGCCGCCGGAGTTCCAGGAAGTAAACCTGCTCGAGCAGCAAATCGGCGAGATTATCAAGAACGCTATTCGGCACGGCAACAACGGCGACAAGTCCAAGATGGTACGTGTCTGGTATGGCTTCGACGAGACCGAAGCACGCCTTATCGTGGAGGACGAAGGCGACGGCTTTCAGGAACTCGAGCGCTGGAACGAGTTCCTTCGAGAACGCAACCGGTGTTTCCAGGAGCAGGATTTCGAGCGAATGGCCGACTATGTTTCGTTTCGGACCGATCGCAGTAACGATACCGACGGCGGGAACGCCATGTTCGCCGCCGTCGAATACTGGAACGGTGGCATCGTTTACAACGAAAAGCGCAACAAGATTGCGCTGAAGAAGACATTTCCTAAGCGAACTCCCGGAATAAACATTGATGGTCGAGGATAGGTATGGCCACTGCGACAGCGGATTCATCCGCTCGCATCGATATACCGTTGAAAGTTACGCTCACAAGCGAGGCGACCGAGTACTTTATGCGAATAGGTCGGCCGCTTAAGCGGCTGCACCTGTCCAATTCCGGTGAAGCCTACGGTTTTACGACAGAGTCTATCGAGACCGGGATGCTTCACCGGCTTATAGCCACCAACTATCTACGCGGTATGGAGTACGTATCCGCGACGCCGGTGCGCAAGCGGTCGGAGATCCGCCGTATCTGCGAACTGGTAACACGCGGTTTGCTTTTCACCAAGTTCACCAGCGAAGTCCACGACGAGGTTCTCGCGACACCCGAAGTACAAGCCTGGAACCGATCCCACCCCCACGCCATTATCGACACGGCGACCCGATTCAAGCCCGACGTGGTGCAACAGGAACTGCTGCGCCAGGCGAAGAGAATTACCGAGCTGAAGCGAAGGATTCTCAAGCCGGTCATAGGACGGATTTCAAACGATGAAATGGTCGAAGAGCGCGACAAGCGAGACCGACGTGGCCTGAGTCTCGACTACCTTAACAACATCTCCAACGAAACCTGGTACCTCATCCTTTTCGCCGAAAGCAAGCTGGAAGCGGACATAACGACGACAGTACCGAGAATACTCGATGGGTACGTGCGAAAGAGCACCGTCGGCGACTACCTTGCGCTGCTTGTAGTAGAGTTGGTCGTATTCGCGCTGAACACCAATCTTGTGCACTGCGCCGAGCGTACGCTGCGGTCCGGCATCCACATCGAACAGATTCTCGCCGACGAGCAACTGCACAAGCGGCTGATGGACGATGTACAAAAGCGTGGCGAGGAAATTGCGGTAAGCTGGACGGTATCGAATCGTGGCCAGGCAGGCAGACGTAGACTCGCGATAAGCATCGGTAATAAGGGTGCGTACTCGGGCGACCTCAGGACGGAAGTGAACGAGAAGAAGAATGCGAAAACGCGCTCGCTCGGCGAGTTTTTCGAGGAAGGAGGCGTCAATCGAGATATGACAATGGGACTGATGTATCTCGGATACGTGCGCGAGGCCTGCGAGGCGCTCGACGTTCACTTCGAATCGTCGGTGGACGCCTTCTCCAATCGGGAAAACACCATTCTCAATATCTTCCTGGACTTCTAGC
>JBKGYS010000034.1:0-19102 GCA_046545955.1 Spirochaetales bacterium
TTTCGCCGACGTCGTCGGGCACGTATGCCGAAAAGATAGTTGTTCCCGAGTCGCTGGTCGTCAAGATACCCGAGGCTCTAAGCTACCCGGAGGCGGCATCGCTTCCACTCACATCGTTGACCGCGTTTCAGTCGCTGTTCGTCCACGGTCGCATAGCTCCCGGAGCGCATGTTCTCATTAATGGAGCCGCCGGCGGTGTCGGCGTGAGCGCGGTACAGCTGGCCAAGGTTGGTCGCGCCCGGGTTATCGCCGTGGCGAGTTCCCGCAATCAGAGTCTCTGCGAGGAGCTCGGTGCCGATTATTTTCTCGACTATAATTCCCGGCACCCGCTCTCCCGAGTCGCCGAACCCTACGATCTTATTTTCGATGCGGTAGATGCTCTTGACAGACGCGAGGCGCTCGCTGCGTTGTCTCCCGGGGGCATGCTGATCACCCTTGATCCCGGGCTTAAGGCGATGTACTCGTCGCTGCTGTCTCGGCGCACGGCTCGAAAACACGTGATTGAAATCGTTAAGCCCGACGGTCGTCATCTCGGCCGAATCGCCGATCACGTCGCGGCGCGCCGAATGCGGGCGGTCGTGGAGGACACGATACCCATTGCAGAGGTTGAACGCGCGTGGCGTCGCAGTATGGCCGGCCACGTCGCCGGTAAGCTGGTTCTCGACACCCGTTGATCGTGTTTGGTATCTTCTAGTAGTAAGGAGAGGCAGCCATGGACCAGATGCTGATCGATAGTAGCAATGTTACCCTTCCGACTCTCGGCGCCGCCAATACTGGGGCAGGCGGAGGTGCGAGCGAGATCGAATCGCAGGCTGCCGCTGAAGCAGCCGAGGAGACGCGTACCGCGGAAGCTGATCGTGCGGAAGCTGATCGCGCGGAAGAAAGCGCCGTTCGTGACGATGAACTTGGGCGCACCGTAGATGTGCTCGCGTAGGATACATCGAACGTGTTTTATGTGAATGAACTCACCGACGAGCAGGCGCGACGTGTGCTCGACGATCAGGAGCTTCCGGAAGACCTCCGGAATGCCTCACGGTGTACCGCGCTTGTGGCGACACAGGACTGGTGTCCGGACTGGCACGCAGTGAATCGGTGGCTCTCCAAGTACTCGAAAAAAGGACTCCCCGAAGACGTCGATGTAACGATCTATACGGTGGAGTATAATAAGCTACCGTTTTTCGATGCCTTCAGAGCAATGAAAGAACGCACGTGGCAGAATTTCTTTGTGCCCTACATTCGGTATTATGTCGATGGGGAGCTCGTCGATGAGAGTAATCGCGTGGGTGTAGACCGTTTCGTAACCACATTCCGCAATAGCGGGGCCTCGTAGGGAGCGGCGGCAGCGATATGGAAGAGCGGGTAAGCGATCGCGCGAATGAATCGCTCGAAAAGAGCAGGGAAGCTTATCCGGAGATTCTCCGGCGGGTGAGGGCGCGCGAAGATCTGTATTCGATCGCGAACGATATTTCCGGGCGTGTGGATGTCGATATGTCCACCGCCTATCGCTGGGTTCACATAGTCGACTCCGAGTTTTCGCGCCGTCGCCGCGGTATCGCGACCATCGGAGCGACTCTCCTGTGGATATGCGCGCTGTCGGCCGCCGCAGCGGTTGCGTTCCGCCTTCTCGCGCCGGGTGCCTCGCTACTGGGTTTGTCGGCCGACTCGGTACTGTTCGTACTCGCCGGGATTGCCGGTGTGCCGGCGGTATATCTTTCGAGGCGAGCCGACGCCCTCGCGCTGAGCCGGTCGAATCCGTTTTCAGACGAATAGGCGGTATTACCGTATGTCCCTGCCGGTCGAGGACACCAATAATCTGTATCTCAACACGGCCCGCTACTACGACATGGATACCGCGTCGTACAGCCAGCGCGATCTAGCTTTTTACCTGGACTACGCGACGCGCCGCGGAGGCAGGGTGCTCGAGCTTGCCTGCGGCACCGGACGGGTTACGCTTCCTCTTCTGCACGCAGGGCTCGAGGTATGGGCGCTGGATCTGTCCGAACCGATGCTCGATGAGCTCTCGGCGAAAGCGAGGCAGCTCCCGTCCGAATTGCAGGAGAGGCTTCATGTAAGGCACGGAAGTATGGACGCGTTTGCCTTTGATCGCGTGTTCGACCTGATTATCGTCCCGTTTCGAGGATTTCAGGCGTTAATCGATGAGGAGCGAATCGATGGCTGCCTCTCGTGTGTCCGTCGCCACCTTGCCCCCGGTGGTGAGTTTATCGTGAATACGTTCGCGACGCGAATGAAGGAGCATCTCAAGCCGTATACGGGCGAGTTGACCGATTGGGAGCGACGAGATCCGAGAAGCGGAGAATGGGTGCGCCGCGCGCGACGTATCCTTGGCGTCGATCGCGACAGGCAGGTGCTGTATCCGGAAGTTATCTACTACGTGAGTCGTGACGGTCGGGAAACCGGCCGCTTCAGCGATAGGCTTGCACTTCGCTACTACTACGAGTACCAGCTGCAGGTTCGACTGCTCGCCTCCGGTTTCCGTATTGCTGCAAGCTACGGGGACTTTGACCGTCGACCGGTCGATACCGGAACAGAGTTCATCTATGTGTGTCGGCATTCGGTCGGCCTGCCGGCCCTCGGCTCGTAAAAATCTCTCGAAAGAGTCTTCCTCGGTAAGGATTATTCTGTATTTCGTTTGACCTTCTCCCGACCGTGCGATACCGTCAAACAAAACGAGTCGGAGGCGAACCGTACGTGAAACTGAACAAACCAGCGTTTCTGTTTGCCGGCATCGTGCTTGTTGTACTTGCCGGAATTGTTTTCTTTGTTTCCGTGGGCACTGAGTCGAGCGGAGGCAGTATTGTTTCCAGACCGCAGGTAGACGCTCGCAGTCACCGCGAGGCTGTGGTTTCGGCCCACGAGCTCGCCACAGAAGCTGGTGCGGAAGTGCTCGACGCCGGCGGAACAGCGGCTGACGCCGCAATGGCAGTCGGCAGCGCGCTTTCGGTTGTCCAGCCGTGGTTTTCGAGTGTCTTCGGTGGCGGAACGTGGGCTCTGTACTACGACGCGGACTCCGGCGAGGTCACGAGCATGGACGGTGTCGGGCCTGCGGGGTCAAAGGCGTCCGCGGAGGATTTCGAAGAGCGTGCGCGGGACTCGGGCATGCACCAGGCGATCGTGCCCGGCGCTTGGGACGGCTGGATGCTCTGGCTCGAAGAGTACGGCCGCCTTGAGCTCGAGGAGATTCTGTCACCCGCGATCGAGCTCGCTGAGGACGGCTACCCGGCCAGTCCCGGGCTTATTCAATGGCTTGGTATCGACGGCGACAATTTCGACAAGGAGGCGTTCGCGTATTCGCGGGAGCTTTACGAAGACGTCGAAGAGGAAGGCGATACGGTCTACCAGCCCGGACAGGCGCAGACGTTTCGAGATGTCCTCGGCGCGTGGGAAGACGCGCGTTCGGATGGCCGATCGGAGGCAATTCAGGCCGCGCGCGATTATGTCTACCGCGGTCCGGTCGCCGAGGCTATCGTGGATTTCTCCGACGAGCACGGCGGCTACTTGACGCTCGAAGATTTTCAAGACTTCGAGGCTGAGCTTGTCGAGCCTATCTCGATCGATTACAACGGTATCGAGGTGTTCCAGAACCCGCCGAACAGTCAGGGGATTACCCAGCTCATGCTGCTTAATATCCTCAAGGACTACGATTTCGAAGAGATGGAGCTCGACGGTCCCGACGCGGTGCATCTTCAGGTGGAGGCGACAAAGCTTGCGTTCGCCGACCGATACTATCATGTTGGAGACCCCGACTTCGTGGATGTCCCGGTGGAAACGCTGCTCTCCGAAGAGCACGCGGCCGAACGGCGGGAAGCTATCAGCATGGACTCCGTGCTCGAATGGCCGATTGAGGACTTGCTCGGCAGTGGGGATACCGATCGTACGGCCGGACACACGACGACCTTTCACATTACCGACGAAGAAGGAAACGCTGCGGCGGTCACAACGAGCCTCGGCGCGCAGTACCTTGTTGTCGGGGAAACGGGCATCCATATTAATAATCGCATGCGTATGATGGCCGTCGACGAAGGCGACCCGAACCGTCTCGAACCGGGAAAGAAAGTACGGCATACCAGCAATCCCTACATGGCGATGATCGACGGCGCGCCGTATATCCTCGGCGGAAACACCGGGGTTGATACCCAACCGCAGGGCCAGGCGCAGCAGTTTCTCGCGGTTGTGGAGTTCGACGCCGATCCGCAGACGGCTGTTTCGCGAAAGCGATTTGTAAGCCGTGGGTTCCCGGCGACGAGTTTCCCGTATTCGGTCGAAGGCGATGTGCAGTTCGAGGACGACTTCGACGACTCGGTGATGGAGGAACTGGAGGATCGCGGACACAGTGTCAGCGAAGGGGGAACGTTCGGCAGCGCGAACATGCTCGTCATCGATCCCGAAACCGGTGAAATCGAGGCCGGCGCTGATCCGCGCGACGGTGTTTCCGGTAGCATCATCCGGTAATGCGCTAACATGGCGGCGAAGAAACAGTCTTCCGGTGGCGGCTCGGTGCGAGTCACCGACCGGGAGGCGCTTGACTACCACGAAGAACCACCCGCGGGGAAGATCGAGGTTGTACCGACAAAGCCGCTTACCTCCCAGTACGATTTAGCCCTCGCATACTCACCCGGCGTCGCCGCCGCGTCGAAAGCGATCGCTCAACGCGCCGACGACGCCTATCGTTATACTTCCAAAGGCAATCTGATCGGTGTTATCTCCAACGGAACGGCGGTGCTCGGTCTTGGACAGATCGGCGCGACGGCGTCCAAACCCGTAATGGAAGGAAAGGTTGTCCTCTTTAAGCGGTTCGCCGGGATTGACGGTTTCGATCTGGAGGTTGATGAAACCGATCCCGACCGTTTCATCGACATTGTTGCGGCACTTGAATCGACATTCGGAGGTATTAATCTCGAGGACATTCGCGCTCCCGAATGTTTTTATATCGAGCGGGAGCTCAAACGCCGCTGCCGTATTCCGGTTATGCACGACGACCAGCACGGTACCGCGATCATAACCGGCGCGGCGCTTCTCAATGCGATACATCTCGCGCGCAAGGACGTGTCGACGATCCGGTGCGTCGTTATCGGCGCCGGGGCCGCGGGGCTCGCCTGTACGCGCTTCTACGAGTCGCTCGGGGTACGGCGGAGCAATATTGTTATGGTCGATGTCAACGGAGTCATTCGTCGCGATACCGTCGGGGATGACCATCCGGCGAGGGACTTCGCGACCGAACGGCCGCTGAGTAGCCTCGATGAGGCGCTCGAAAACGCCGATGTCGTGCTCGGTGTTTCGGTCGGCGGGCTGCTCAAGCCCGAGCACCTCAAATCCATGGCGCGCGATCCGATTGTGTTCGCCCTGGCAAATCCCGAGCCTGAAATCGACTATCCGACCGCAATGGCCACGCGCTCGGACCTGCTAATGGCTACCGGCAGGAGCGACTTTCCTAATCAGGTCAACAATGTTCTCGGTTTTCCGTATATTTTCAGGGGAGCGCTCGACGTCCACGCGACCGAGATTAACGAGGAGATGAAAATTGCCGCCGCCCGGGCGCTTGCCCGCATTGCGCGCGAGCCGGTGCCCGAAACTGTCGGCCGCGCGTATTCGGCGAGCGACCTTTCATTCGGACGCGGCTACCTGATCCCGAAACCGCTCGACCCGAGACTTCTCACGCGCGTTGCACCGGCGGTCGCGAAAGCTGCGATGGATTCCGGGGCGGCGCGCAGGCACACTCACGACTGGCAGGGCTACGAGGTCGAACTCCTCGAACGTGTCGGTATCGGTCAGAAGCTTATAACGGGCGTTTTAAACCGTGCGAGAAAGAATCCAAAGCGTGTCATCTTCGCGGAAGCGGACGAGTACAATGTGCTGAAAGCCGCCGAGCTGGCTGCGGATCAGGGTATCGCAGCGCCGATCCTGCTTGGGCGGAAACGAACCATCCGAAGGATGATCGAGCAACACGAGCTTCAATCGCTCAGCGATGCGCCGATACTCGACCCGCACCGCGAAGAACGACGGGTCGAAGAGTACGCTGAAAAGCTGTATCTCAAGCGGCGGCGAAAGGGTGTTACGAGAACCGAGGCGCGGCGTATGATTGTCGACCGTAACTACTTCGGCATGGTTATGCTCGAAAACGGCGATGCGGATGCGTTTATCTCGGGCATGACGCGCGAGTATCCGAGTGTTGTGCGCCCGGCGCTGCAGATCATCGCGCCCGAAGAGGGAGTGAATCGCGTCGCGGGTATGTACATTGTAAACAGCCCGAAGGGCGCGTACTTCTTTTCGGACACGACGGTGAACCTGAATCCGGACGTCGACGATCTGGTCGATATTATCGGGCTTACCGCGCGCACCGTGCGCTTCTTCGATGTCGAGCCGGTGGTCGCGTGTCTCAGTTACTCCAATTTCGGCAGCACCAGGACGACGCAGTCGGAGAAGGTGGCACTCGCGGTCGAGCGGGCCAAAAAAGTGTATCCGGAGCTCATCATTGACGGCGAAGTACAGGCGAACGTAGCGCTTAACGATCACCTGATGAACGAAAACTATCCCTTCAGCGAGCTCGCCGAAAAACGTGTGAATACGCTCGTCTTTCCCGATCTCGCTTCGGGTAATATCGCGTACAAGCTTGTTGGGGAAATCGGCGGTGCGGAGCTGCTCGGCCCTATTCTTATGGGAATGCGTAAACCGGTCCATGTGCTGCAACTCGGCTCGAGTGTCCGCGAGATTGTCAACATGGTTGCGCTCGCCGTCGTTGAGGCGCAGCGAGTCGAACGGTCGAGCATAACGGTGCGCGAAGAGTTCGGGGAACACTCGTGAGACTCGAGTCGGTGTCCTCGATGCGCGGCGCTACGCTTCACGCCTTTCCGTTAGTCGCCTCCAGGACCACCCGCAGATAGTGGTCCGGATTGCGCGCGATCGATGGGATTATAAGTGGGGCTGCCTCGAGAGGGAGTGTGGTAGAAATCAGTGAATTGACCTTCACCTGGCCTTTTGCAAGCATATTGAGCGCCGTGGCTGTGTCGCAGTAGTTCCTGCGCGCGGCGTGAACCGAGAGCTCGCGGTCCACTATGAAGCGCAAGTCCGCTTTCGCCTGTGTCGTCGGTTTTCTCGTGAGCACTACTTTCCCGCCCGGCCCGGCGTATTGCAGCGACCCGGCGAGCGCGTTGGGATCGCCGGTTGTATCCACGACCACGTCGGCCATGTCACCGCCGGTGATCCATTCGACTTCGTCAGCCGCGAAACAGGCGAAGGGATTCACCGTATGCGAAACGCCGAGGCTCCGTGCGAGCTGGAGTCTCGGTTCGGATGGATCGATCACTATAGGCTTTGCGCCCTTCTGTATCGCCACCTGAGCGGCAATGATTCCGACGTCACCCGCGCCGATAATCACTACCGCGTCGAGTTCCTCAGTCCCGCCGGTCCCGATCGCGCTGACCGCCTTGCACACCGACTGGATAAAAACCGCCTCCCGTGGCGGAATTTCACTCGGCAGTACTATGCACTGCTCTTTCGGAACGACCGCGAACTCGCGAAGCGCTCCATCGACGTTGAATCCGAGCTGGCTCATGTGATCTTCACGGCTTCGTTGGTCGCACTGTTTAGAGTCGGCGTCGGTTCGGATTCGCCGCGGGAGGATAACAACGCGATCGCCGACCTTTATGCTGCCGGACCGAGCCGCGGCAAAGGAAAGAATACGACCGCCGTCCGAGTCGCGGTTAAAAGCGGTGTGGCAACTACCCGCCGTGTCGCGTTCTGCGCCGCTTTCCGTATGCGCGTCGTTCGTTTCAACGACCACGCCGGCGGCGTCGCGGCCGGGAACAATGGGGTATCTCTGATACTCGGTGTTTCCGAGAAACGCGCTCAAGTCATCTTCACAGACACCGACAGCCTCGATGCGAATACGCACCATTCCCGGCTCGCAGCTTGGCGTCGGAACATCGCTTATAACGAGCTCGCCCGGTTCTGAGAGAAATACCGCTTTCACGATGCTTCTCCTGTCTTTGAAGCTTTGATCGGGCGGGCCGCGTTCAGCTGACCTATATGGAGGTTCTCCATAGAGTTTATACGATCGATGTTGGCGACCATGATCTCGTACATACGCTCATCGAGGAAACGGTGCATGCTGTAACTCGATTTTGCCCGAAACCCGCGCCTGACCTTGTGCGAGGAACCCATTCCCGGGTCAAATCGCCGATAGCCGTGTTCGATGGCCCACTCGATCGGGGTGTAGTAGCATACGTTGAAGTGAAGATCGGGGATATGCTCGGCCGCTCCCCAGTACCGTCCGAGCATAAGGTCGCCCTTCACAACAAGAAAGGCCATGGCCACAGGCTTATCCCGGTCGGTGGAAAAACTCGGATGATACGCGCAAACGAACGCGAGGCGGTCGCGAAACACTTCGCCAAGCTGCTCGAAGAATTGATCGTTAAGGAACTTCGCCGCCCAGGGCCCGAACTGCGCGTTATGCAGTTCGTAATACGCGCTCATTCGTCGGAACAACGCATGGGTGAGCTCCTGCCCCTGTAACACCCTGATATCGACGCCCTCGCGCTCCATGCTGCGCCGCTCGCGCCGAATGTTTCGGCGCTGGTTTTTCGTAAACCCGGCGAGATAGTCGTCGAACGATGAAAACCCGTCGTTTATCCATTCGTAGCTCTGGTGTCGCCAGGCAATGAATCCGCGATTCTCGAAAGATGGTTTCAGATCCGGTTCAATAAAATTAAACGCGACGCCACCGAGCCCCTGTTCCTGGGCGAAAGAAATTGTAGCGTCGACAACGGTTTTGAAAAGCTCCTCCCGGTCGCTTCGATTCGGGTCGGTCATAATCTGGAAGGCATCCGATGGGGTGGCCGGTGACATGCCGACGAGTTTCGGATAGTAGCGAGCGCCGATCTGATGAGCCACATCCGCCCACGCGAAATCGAATACAAACTCGCCCATGCTGTGGGTCTTGATGTACAGCGGCGCTGCTGCCACGAGGGTATCTGCGTCCCAGACGGTAATATGGTGAGGGTGCCACCCTTCCTGCGGAGCGATGCTCCCGGAGTCCTCGAGAACGTTGAGCCATTCCCATTCGAGTAACGGCGTAGCGAGGGGCTTTGCCAGTCTATTCCACTGATCCGCAGGAATGCCCCGCATGCTTTCGTACCATCGGATGTCCATGATGCTACAACCCAAAGTACTCACACTTCGGTGCGGATTCAAGTTTGGCCTGTGAACGAGCTCGGCCGCTTTAAACGTAAACCGCTCATAGTCCCCGGTATCGGTTGCGCCCGGGAGTCGGGCGTTTCCCGGCGGAGCGTCTGATTCCCCGGCCGTGTACGCTGGATTCCAACACCGCTTGTGATGTATACCAAGGAGCATGAAACCAGCACTCGTGGTGTTAGCCGCCGGCATGGGCAGCCGGTACGGCGGGATAAAGCAGATCGATCCGGTGGGCCCTGACGGCGAGGCGATCCTCGATTACTCTGTCTACGACGCGCTCGAGGCGGGCTTCGGGTCGGTTGTCTTTGTTATCCGACGCGATATAGAGGAAGAGTTCCGCCGGGTTGTAGGCGCGCGCTTCGACGCGCGGGTCGATGTTCGCTACGCGTTCCAGGATATCGACGATTTACCGGTGAGCGGAATCGACACCTCGACTCGCGCCAAACCCTGGGGTACCGCGCACGCTGTATGGGCGGCGCGGCACGTCGTAGATACGCCGTTTGCCGTGATAAACGCCGATGACTTTTACGGGCGCGAGGCCTACAGGATACTTGCGGCATTCCTCGCCGAACGGTCGAACGAAGATACCGAATACGCGATGGTGGGTTTTCGGGTAGACAGGACCACCTCACCGAATGGAAGCGTCTCCCGCGCGGTTTGCGAAACCGACTCGGAAGGCTTCCTGCGGCAGATTGTGGAACACAAGAACATCACCGTAGACGGTGAAACAATCATCACGACGGATGAGTCGGGCGCAAGAAGAAAACTCGAGCCCGATACGACGGTGAGCATGAATATGTTCGGCTTCACTCCGACGGTATTCGATGCGATCGCGCAGGGCTTGTCGCGGTTTCTTGAGACAAAAGCGGGCGATCCAAAAGCTGAGTACTACATTCCAACCGTGCTCGATGAGCGTATCCGTTCCGGCCAGGCGCGCGTGCGAGTACTTCAGTCGAGCGGACAGTGGTTCGGCGTAACATACCGGGAAGACCGTCCCGGAGTCGTCGATGCGCTCGAGTCGCTTGCTTTGGAGGGGAATTACCCGCGGCCGCTCTGGGGCTGACGCGTCCGCCCGCGCCGTCGGTTACTCGCGTCCCTTTTGACGAGCCATCGCGAAGACACGCCGAATGTGCGCGTCGTTCGCCGTTCGCAAGACTCAACCGCCGCCAGGTCAGCCCGACTCCCCCGCAGAGGCGTGAAAGGCCGGCCCGGCCGACTCGCGTGATCGCAGAACCTCGTAGGTAGCCGGGTCCATCGGTACATCCCAGCAGCCGGCATAGTGTATCTCGCGGCCTCCGAAGCCCCGTTTGAACCGGCCCAATCCCGCGAGAGGATGCCGGGCATCCTCGACCGGCGGGACCCCGAAAAAGTCGTAGTACCGGGCACCGCGCCGTTTCGCATCGCAAATGGCGGCCCACTGCAGCGCGTATGGTCCCATGAGCGAGCGCCCGATGTCCGCGGATGCGCCGTACAGGTATCGCGCCTGCGCTCCCGTGCGGGTTATGACCGCCGCGGCGAGCGGGGCCGGGCCGTAGCGGCTATCCGCAGCCGCGCGTGCGACGTAGAGCTCCACCTCCGCGTCGCCCGGGCGCGGGGAAGCCTGGGGGCGCTGGGAAAACAGAGACGCGACGTGCGAGCTGTCGGTCTGCGAGAGGGCGTTGCGGGCCTCCGTCTGCCCGGCAAGGCGGGCCCAGACGGCCAGCGCTTCGTTGAGATTCGGGGACCCGGCGGTGTAGCGGTCCACGCGAACACCGTGACGCGCGGCGAGCCGAATATTGTAGCGTGTCTTGGACTTCATGCGCCCGAGCAGCGTTTTTTCGGGCGCCTCGAGGTCGAGCACGAGCGTGTCGACCGGAAGAACATCCGTCGGAGCCTTACGCACCACATCCGAATCCCGACCGAAGTTCATACGAATCTCCTGAAGATGCGCCGCCGGCTTGCCCTCGTACGGGTCTTCATCCCAATACAAACTCGGCCACGGCAGATCGAACCGGATACACGCGGGCCGGTGTTCGATATGTACTCCAATCTCCCGCGCGATCCGGGTCATCGCTTGCGCGTAATCGGATGGGTACGCTGCGAGACCCGGTCCATGCGGAATGTACACAATGCCGCCTGGTCTATCCGGTTGCTGCTCCAAAGCTAATAGGCTGATGTTTTCCGCACCCGTTCGCAGGCGAAAGGCGAGCGGCTTCATTCCCCTGAGCCGTTTCGCCTCGGCCCAGGTACGCGACTGCATGAACTCGTCACCCGGGTCAAGGTCGTGAAGCAATATCGGCTCGACCGTGTAATCAGACATGAATCGGTGATCGAGAGTGAAACGTACTCTGCGGGGCTCTGTCGATCGCAGGGTCGACTCTGCGGTCACGATACTGGACCCTCGCAGGCTCGAGTCTGACAAGCTTGTCGTCCTCGGGCGGGGTCTGCGTTGCCGTGCCCATCGGCCCTCTACCGCCGGTTTCTTCTTTCCTCGAGATTCCATATGTGCAAATCTCGTGCGCGCGGTTCATGGTTTCATCTTCCTGCATTCTGCCGAGTGGAGGCAAGAGCATTCTCCCCCGCGCGCTACCGCCGGGCGTCTATTCCGGTCGCTTCCCAAAGGAGAGCCCTGGTGTGCGCGAACCTTCCTTCTGTGCCGGGCCACACTGCCACCGGCACTACGGCTGCCACCCTCTTCCCAAACGTGCCGACTCCGCGGTACATCTGTTCCTCGCCCATGGCTGACCCAACCGTTGAATCTCAGATCGAGCTCCTCTCGCGCCTGGTGACGCGTCGGCGACTTGCGCGGCTTCGCGAAGTAGCCGCCGGTCGCACCCGATATCTGTCTCTCGTACTCGAGGACGTGCGTAACCCCTTTAACGCGACCGCGGTAACGCGGACGTGCGAGGGCATTGGCGTACACGAATTGCACGTAGTGGAAAACGAGCACCGTTTTCAGTTAAACCCCGGAGTAACCCAGGGCGCATCAAAATGGCTCGACATGAAACGCTGGAGGACTCGTGAGAACGACAATACGGCCGATTGCCTGTCCTCGCTTACCGCCCGGGGATACCGGCTTTTCGCTACGAGTCCGCATACGTCCGGCTATACACCCGATACACTCCCACTCGACAAGCCGGCTGCCATTGTCTTCGGGCACGAGAAGACGGGAGTTTCCGAGCGGGCCTTCGAGATGTGCGACGCACAAGTGCGCATTCCAATGTATGGATTTGTCGAAAGCTTCAACCTGACCGTGAGCGTGGGAATCTGTCTGTCTCGGTTGCGGTCGAGGGTCGAAGAGGAAGTGCCGGAACACGCCCGCGTTTCGAAGGAAGAGCAGGACAAGCTGCTCTTAGCGTGGCTTCGGCAGTCGCTACCGCGCCGGGTGCTCGCGGCTATGAGTAATCCCGGATGAGCTAAGCACATCTCCGATGAGCTAAGCTCATCGAGGATGAGCTAAAGCTCATCCCGGATGAGCTAAAGCTCATCCCTGATCATGCGCGTCGCTTATCTAAGGCGAGGCAATCACCGCCTCGAGGCAGACGCCGTCATTCGGGGCTCGACCGGTCGCCTTCAAGCACACCCACCGCCCACTGCGCGTGCTCTGCGATAATCTCGTCTTGGTCTTCGGCCCGACGCCTGAGAAGGGGAAGCAGCGACACAGCCCCGGTGTTCGCGGCAACAATCGCCGCGTTTCGCAAGAGCCCGGTTCGCTTTGCGCGCATGACCGGTGACCCGGCGAAGCGGTTCCAGAACTCTTCCTCGGTTTCGATTTCGAGTATCTCGCGCAGATCCTGAGACTCGCCTGCACGCATCACGACAAAGTCTTCGACGCCGGTCTGTTGCGCACGAACGTTGAGCGGGCAGACCTCCTGGCAGAGATCGCACCCGAAAAGCCATGTGCCCATCCTGGGTCGCAGCTCTTCGGGAATGCTTCCTTTATGCTCGATCGTGAGATAGCTGATACATTTCGAAGCGTCGATGCGATACGGGCTTTCGAGCGCTCCGGTAGGGCACACGTCGATACAGCGTGTGCAGTTTGTCGGGCAGGCGCCGTGTCGCCGTGCGGGATCTTCGCTCGGGGTGAACTCCCGGGTCGAAAGGATTTCGCCTATGAGAAACCAGCTTCCGAAGTCGCTTGAAATCGTGAGTGTGTTTTTCGCTGTGAACCCCACGCCGGCCCGTTCGGCGTAGTACCGCTCGGCAAGTGGGACCGCGTCGGTGAAGCTGCGAAACGATTCGCCCGGATACGCCGTTTCGAGTTCGCGGGCGATCCGGCGCAGTCGCTTACCGATTACCTTGTGATAGTCGCGGCCCCAGGCGTACCGCGCGATTCGCCCGCGGACGCCTCCGCCTGCGGCGGGGAGTGCGTCGTTGTCGCCTCGCTCCCAGCTTGCCTCCTGGTAGTAGTTCAGCGCGACCAGGATAATACTCTTGCAGCCGGGAAGAATCTCCTCCGGATGAAACTTCATCGCCGCGTGTTTTGCGAGGTACGACATGGAACCGTGTCGCCCCTCGCGTATCCACTCCCGGTACTCGGCCTCCTGAGCCGGCGCGTTGCCGGCGGACGCGATTCCGACCACATGAAGGCCCTCGGCGCGAAAGAAGGCCGAAAGTTCGTCCGGAATGTTCGGACGCCACGCGCGGGACGGTATCATCTCAGCTTCCCTACGAGTCCCGATGCGGAAAAGTAGGCGGCGTATCCTCGTTGGGATCGTCTTCGGAGTCTTCCCCGGTATCTGTGACCGAAGGTGGCGAATCTCCCGCTTCCGGTTCGTCGCCCGCGTCATCGTCGCTATTGTCGTTGCCATCGATGACTTTAAACGGTTTAATCTTTTCGCCGGGAACCGGGGGACTGTCGTCGAGTTCCTCGATAAGCGACACGTTTCCGATCGGAATCATCACATTCTTCGCCGATCCGAAATCGCGCTGGAGTTCATCCTGCGTCGGATCGATAATGCGCGAGTTTTCCTTCGGAAACTGCAGTTCGGTCATGCTCACAAAGTAAGGGTGTGTAAGATCGAGCCCTCGAGCTCTGAGGCTTACATCTTTCTCCTTCCATCTGAAGTGAATGCGGTAAAGCGACAAGTCGGTATCCCGTCTCCTTGTGTTCGATTAGCCTTCCAACTCCTCGAGTTCAAAATACGCGCGACGCTGATCAACATCAACCGTTCGTATCTTAATCCGAACCGGATCGCCGATCCGATAAGACTGCTCGCTGTGCTCGGCTACAAAGCGAAAGTTCTCCTCGTCGAGCACAAAGCTCTCGTCACCGATATCCGCGACCGGGACCATGCCTTCGATGGGGTAATGCTTCAGTTCTACAAACATTCCGTGACGCGATACACCGGAAATGACGCCGTGATAGCTGCGTCCCACCTTGCGCCGCAGGAATTCCATTATCTTTTTTCGCTGGTAGTCGCGTTCGGCATCCACCGCGACCAGTTCCGCCTGCGAGCACAACTCGCAAATAGATTGTAGCTGATCGCGGAGTGATTTCCGTACGCGACCGAATCTACTTGTGTAGCTCTTGAGCAGCCGGTGGACTACCACATCCGCGTATCGCCTGATCGGAGAGGTGAAGTGCGTGTACGCGTCGAAGGCCAAGCCGAAGTGCCCGAGATTTTCGGTGGAGTATACCGCCTTGGTCATCGAACGCAGCGCAATCCGTTCGACAAAATCTTTCACTTCGAGGCTTTCTACCACGTCTAAAATCTTGCTGAACTCTTCGGGCGCCACGTCGTCGCTGAGCTTCATTGGTATGCCCAGGTTGTTCAGAACCGTCTGCAGAGTTGTTACGTCCTCGGGAGTAGGGCGCTCGTGCACGCGGTAAACAAAGGGCTTACGCGCCTTACTCGCGAACATCATCTCGGCGACTTGCCGGTTGGCAAGGAGCATGAGTTCCTCGACGAGTCTTTGGGATTCGGTTCGTTCGCTTCGGGTAATCTCCGACGGAAGCCCTTCCCGGTTCAGTGTAATGACCGGCGCCGGAAGATCAAAATCGATGCTGCCGGTCTCTTCCCGGCGATTGCGAAGGGTGCGGGCGAGGAGCTGAAGCAGATGCAGCTGAGAGCCGATCTCGTGCGGCCTGCCCTCGAGAATAGACTGCGCCTGACTGTAGGTCAGCCGGTGGTCGCTCTTGATCACCGTTTCGCGCACCTCGCTGTTATGAATCGTTCCGAGCGAATCTACGGTAATGAGGCACGAGTAGGCGAGGCGTTCGACGTTGGGTTTCAGACTGCATAAGTCGTTCGACAGACGTTCCGGCAACATCGGAAGCACGTCCCGAACGAAGTAGATCGATGTTGCCCGCTGGCGCGCCTCGTTGTCGATGATTCCATCTTCCTCGACCCAGGCAGTCACGTCGGCAATATGTACACCCACTTCGAACATTCCGTCCGGCCGCTGTGTGATACTCAGCGCGTCATCGTAGTCCTGTGCGTCGTCGGGGTCTATGGTGAATGTCGGACGATCGGTAAGGTCCAGTCGTTTGCGCTTGATCTTTCGCATATCCGGGTTTTTCAGCGCGTTGGCCGCCTCGAGGACATCTTCGGGAAAATCGACCCGCAGTCCACGCGAAAGCGCGATGATCTTTACATCGATCCCAGGTTCGTTCGGCTTTCCTACGATTTCCTCGAGACGAGCGGTCGGCTTTTCGCTCGGTGTGTGCCACTCGCTGAACGAAGCCCGTACGACCATATTGTTGCGGAGTTTTCTTCCGAAACCGGCGCGTTCGATTTCGGCTTTCGGGATTCGAAAACTCGACACGATGCGGTCGTCGCTTGGATGGATTTCTCCGCCGCCGTCGCGGTCGGTACGAAAGACGCCGACTATCGGGTGTTCCACGCGGTTGACTACCGCGGCAATCCGGCCGGCCGGCTTGTGCTTGGCCGACCGTGGGAACACCTCGACGCGGACACGGTCACCCTCGAGTGCGGTGCCGAGATTATCCCTGTGAACGAATACGTCGGGTCCGCCCGTATGCTGGACGAAACCGAAACCCTTCGACGTCATTGTGAGATCGCCTTCGAGTCGCTTTCGGGACTCGGATTCACCCTGTCTTTCCTTTCTGCGGTCACGGCCGCTGCGGGTCTTTCCGACCGCCTCCGAGCTCCCGGATGAGCCTGATTTCTTAGAGCCCTTTGCAGCCGGCTTTCGGCTTTCGGAATCCGTGTTCGGCTTCGCCGATGCTTTGGACGACTGCTTCTTCGTATCAGGGCTCGACGCTCGCTCGGACGCGCCTTTGGAAGTCTCTGACGCGCTCGTAGCGTCGGTCTGTTTGCCGGACCCGCGTGACCCCCTGCGACGGCGTGCGCTGCGGGATGCGCCCGAACCGGCGGAGGACGGTTTGCGCGCTGTAGAACCGGACTCGGTCCCACCGCTACTGTCACCGGTGTTGCTGCTCTCGGGATTGCTTTTACTCTCGGGCTCCTTCTTCTGGCCCTTGTCCGCGCCGCCGGATCCCTGTTTGCTTCGATTTCGGCCTCCGCGGCGGCTCGTTGTCTTCTTGTCCTGCGCCTTGTCGGCGCTTCGCTTGTCCTGCGCCTTGTCGGCGCTTGGCGAGTCGCCGGTGCGAGTGTGCTTCGCCGGCGCCTTCTCGGTGGCCTTCGAATCGGGTTCGTTCGCGGGCTTTGCTTCGGTCGCTGTCTGTTCTGATTTCTTAGTTGAACGGCGTCTTCTGCTCGATCGGTTTGGGGTGTTTTCGCTCATTGTAGCGTGTTCTCCAGTATTAGATATAAAGTGATTACGTGTTTCCAGCGTGCAGGTGCACGACTTTCTGCATCATGGTGAACACCTTTTTGCAGCAGGTGCACGCCCCTGTGCATCAATTTCATACTTCATGCCGCGCGAGGGACTCTGCGGCGAAGTCGGCCTGCTGTACGGATTCTCGACGAAGGGAAAGCGAAGGAAGCGAAGGGACGAAGCGGCCCGCCGAAGTATCAGCAGAGCCCGTACGCGGGAGATGTTGTTTCAGTGTATTGGCCCGCGCGCTGCTGTGTCAATCAATCCATTCCCCAGGATCGCGGCCTTTGACTGCCGTTGTCCCCCGGCGCTACTTTAAGCTGGCAGTGAAACACGCCATACGAGTCCGCGGCGCATACCGCAATAATCTGCAGTCAATCGATCTCGATATCGCTGTCGGCACTTTTACCGTCGTGACAGGCCTGAGTGGAGCAGGAAAATCGAGTCTGGCCTTCGATACGATCTACGCCGAAGGGCAACGCCGATATGTCGAAACGTTTTCAGCGTACACGCGTCAGTTTCTCGAGCGGATGGACAAACCGCAAGTGGAGTCGATCGAAGGTATTCCTCCGGCTATCGCCGTAGACCAGACCAATCCGGTTCGTACCTCGCGGTCTACCGTGGGCACGATGACCGAGCTGGCCGACCACTTGAAACTACTCTGGTCGCACGCGGCACAGCTGCATTGTCGCGGGTGTGATCGGATTGTTCGCCGCGATTCCCCCGCATCGGTCTGGGAAGACATTGTTTCGCGAGTCGAGCGCGGCGAGATCGCAGATGGGGCGAAGGCACAGGTACTTTTTACCGTTCGCGTTCCGTCCAATCGAAGAGTTGAAGATATTATCGAAGTGCTCAAGGGAGAGGGGTATCACCGCTACCACGAGCAGACCGACGATTCGGTCACCGTTGTCCAGGACCGGGTGCGCCTGGGCAACAGATCCGCCGGTCGTATCCGCGCGGCCGTCGAAACGGCAATGCTTCATGGAAACGGAGCGTGCGTTGTATCGCTGGTCGACGGGCCTGATCTTCACTACTCAGGCGACCTGCATTGCCCGTATTGCGATATCCACTATTCCGATCCGGTTCCCAACAGCTTTTCGTTCAACTCCCCGGTCGGCGCGTGTCCTACGTGTCGTGGCTTCGGGCGGACAATGGGCATCGACTACGAGCTCGTTATTCCGGATGGCTCGAAAAGCCTGCGTGACGGCGCCGTCCGCGTGTGGGAGAGCAAGAGCTACCAGGAATGCAAGCACGATATGCTGCGTTTCGCAAAGGAACGCGGCGTACGCACCGATATCCCCTGGAACGCGCTCCGAAAACGCGAGCAGAGATGGGTTATCGACGGCGAGGGTGACTACGACGATGGACAGTGGTACGGCATTCGACGGTTCTTCGACTGGCTCGAGTCGAAAAGCTACAAGATGCACATACGGGTGCTGCTTTCGAAGTATCGCGCCTATCGTCCGTGCCCCGATTGTAACGGTGCCCGCCTTAAACCGGAATCGCTTCAATGGAAGATACACGGCTATTCGATCCATGACATAAACACGTTGCCGATCGACGAAGTGCTACGGTTCTTCGGCGAACTCTCGTTCGATCATTCGGGAACCCGGCAAGGCCAGGGCAACGACGAAGCCGGAGCGCTGGTACTCGAGGAGATCCGAAGCCGGCTTACCTATCTTTCCGACGTTGGTGTCGGCTACCTGACGCTTGACCGCCAATCGAGAACTTTGAGCGGCGGCGAGGTTCAACGCATCAACCTGACCACAGCGCTCGGAACGAGACTGACCAACACGCTCTTTGTTCTCGATGAGCCGAGCATAGGTCTGCATTCCCGCGACATCGACCGCCTCATTGTAATCCTTCGGCAATTGTGCGAGGGAGGAAACACCCTGCTCGTTGTCGAGCACGACCCTCAGGTAATCGCCTCGGCGGACCGGGTTGTGGAGCTCGGCCCCGGCGCCGGAAGGGACGGAGGCGCAATCGTGTTCGAGGGGGCGCCGCGCGAGCTTCCCGACGCGGATACGGCAACCGGAAGGTGGTTTCGCGAAGCCGCGCAGCCGGCCGACGCGGAGCCACCCCCGGCCGGCGCGGAAGCACCCCCGGGCGGCACGGATACACCCCCGGGCGACGCGGATACACCCCCGGCCGTGCTTCGCCTTATCGGAGCCGC
>JBKGYS010000035.1:0-19102 GCA_046545955.1 Spirochaetales bacterium
CGACGAGTTCAGACTCCTGCGACAACTCGACGAGGTAACCGGCGCCGCGCATATCACCGGAGGTGGAATCCGCGGAAACGTCGGCCGAATTCTTCCCGAGAATCTTACAATGAGGATAGACCAGGAGTGGAAGCCACCCGACATCTTCGGCACCATTCAAGAATACGGCGGAATCTCGGACGAGGAAATGTACCGTGTATTCAATATGGGGATTGGCGTAGTCATAGTAATTGACGGGGGTACGGCGGATCTCTTCGAGTCGAATATAGACGGTCACTTCCCCGCCTTTCCCATAGGAACGGTGGTGCGGCGATAATGGCAGCAAAAACGAATGCAAGCGTGATAATACTCGCCAGTGGCAATGGTTCCAACGCGCGGGCGATTGCTACTAACTCCGATCTTGCGTCCCGGATCGCAGCGGTGGTAAGCGACCGAAAGAACAGTCGCGTGCTCGATTGGGCGACCAAAGCGGGGTATGTCTCGACGCATGTTTCGCTCGACGGGTGTCGGCGAGACCGCGCGGATCAGATTCTTCTCGACACGATTCGACCGTTCGAGCCGACGCTCATCGTTCTTGCGGGATTCATGCGGATTCTCGGATCGCGGTTCGTCGACGAATACGAAGGGAGAATCGTAAACATTCATCCATCGCTTCTCCCTGAGCATCCCGGTCTCAACGCCATAGAACGCAGCTGGAATGCCGGCGACCGACGTATAGGAATAACCGTACATCTTGTCGACCACGGTGTGGATACCGGCCCGACGCTTGCCAAAGCGTCGCTACCCCGGGAGCGCTTCGCCGATCTCTCCGCCGCGGTGGAAGGGATACACGAGCTCGAGCACTCCCTGTATCCGGCCGTGATTGCCGAAATGCTCTCCCGGGTGTCGTCCGGGCATGTCGGGTCCGACTCTTTCTCGCTTCCGTCTTCGACGTTGCGAGCCGTGCTTCCGCCTCACGCGCAGCTGGACATGCCGAAGGAAGCCCCAGAATGAGAACACTACAGAATGAGGAGACGATATGAGAGTACTTGTCCTCGGACGGGGCGGTCGCGAACACGCGCTTGCCTGGAAGTTTTCCCGAAGCAATCGCATTACCGGTCTCTTCTGTGCTCCGGGAAACCCCGGCACGGCGACGCTTGGCACGAATCTCGATCTTTCCGAAGACGACGTCTCCGGTATTGTGGAGGCCGTGCGGAAGTACAGCATCGACTTGGTGTTCGTAGGTCCCGAAGCGCCCCTCGCCGAAGGCGTCGTGGACCACCTTAATAGGCATAAGATCGCGGTCATCGGTCCGCACCGTGAAGCCGCGCGTCTTGAAGGCAGCAAACTCTTCGCGAAGGAATTCATGAATACCCACGGCATTCCGACGGCTACCGCATCGATTGTTACGAACCAGTCGGAACTCGATTCCTTTCTTGCCGAAAACCCGGGGCCCATAGTGGTCAAGATGGATGGCCTTGCCTCGGGCAAAGGGGTGGCAGAGTTTAACGGATCGGCAAGCTCGCGAGCATTTGCCATTGACGCCCTAAAAAAGGGTCCGGTACTCCTGGAAGAGCGCTTATCCGGTTACGAAATCAGCGTTTTTGTTGTCACCGACGGAAGAGGGTATCGCATTCTTCCTCCGAGCGCAGACTACAAGAAAGCAGGAGAGAAGGGTTCCGGGCCGAATACGGGAGGAATGGGTGCGATCGCGCCGGTTCCCTGGCTCGACGAGGAGACGTGGACATCGGTTGTAAACAACGTGGTTACACCGACGGTCGAAGGCCTTGCGTCCTCAGGTCTCATGTACACGGGTCTGCTTTATATCGGAGTCATGGTTACCGACCGTGGCCCGAGAGTCCTCGAGTACAACGTACGCTTCGGTGACCCCGAAACGCAGGTCGTTTTACCACTCCTTCGCGCGGACCTTCTCGATATCTGCGACGCGATGTTAAACGGGACGATAGATAGACTTCGTCTCGAAACCGACGATGTGTATTCTATCGGAATTGTTGTTGCCAGCCCTGGCTATCCCGGTTCATACCCAAGCGGGCAGGAAGTGACGTTCACCGATCCGAGCGCCAACAGCCTGTCACCGCGTGACATCGACAGGCTCGTCTTTCACTCGGGCACCACGATCGGCGACGACGGCAATCTTGTCACTGCGGGAGGACGCTGCTTCACCTGCGTATACCGGGATTCCGACATTGTGCGCGCGCGTGCGGGCGCATACGAGCTCGCGCAGACGATTCACTTCCAGGGAGCATGGTTTCGCGGCGATATCGCCTCCCGTGTGTTCGGCTCGTGATCGGCACGTGAGACGCACGCGGGCTCGGGCGACACTCATTGACATTGATCGCGGCATGACACACCGCAATTCAGTTCCGGACGCAGCGTACGCTCAGGTTCTGCGCACCTGGAACTCGTAGAGAATAATTCCGGTAGCGACCGACACATTCAAGCTGTCGACAACGCCGTACCCCGGGATGGAAAGCATTGCGTCACAGGCATCTCGGACGTTCGGCCTAAGCCCCTGCCCTTCACTCCCAACGACAACGACCGCAGGCTCGTTTAGTACCGCCCGATTACAGCTTTCCCCGCCCGCATCCGTTCCGTAGATCCAGTAGCCGGCGGAGGCAAGCGCGCGAAGCGACCTTGCGAGATTCACCACACTACACATCCGCACGTGCAATGCAGCTCCCGCGCTCACATGAATGACTGCATCGTTGATTGCAGCGCTCCGGCGGGTCGGTATAACGACAGCAGTCACCCCGAACCAGTTGCAACTTCGAAGAATCGCCCCGACATTGTGAGAGTCCTGCACCTGATCAAGCGCTATAACGACGCCTTTGGCCTCATTCGCTTCCGCGCGGAGATCCTCGAGTTTCACCCACAGACCGGAGGTACCGTGGGCCGTCGGCCGGTTGTTAGCGCTCCCCGATGTGCCCCACCCTTGATCGCGTGTTCCCGGGCCAGAGCGAAACGCCGCTATACGAGCGCGCTCGTCACCCGTTTCCTTTCGTAGCTCGGCGCGCGTCACAATCCGTGTTCTTGCGGCTGTATTCCGAGCCTTCTCCGCGAGCTCTCTGGCCCGCGGGTGACCTTTCTCCAACAGCAACTCGCCGTCTGTCCCACGAAGTAACACACCCTCGATACCGTGTACGGATGTAAGCCACCCCTTGTCGTTCACTCTTCACCGTACTCCTCGACGCGGTCCATGGTACCGTCGTGATTGGTATCCTGCTCAAACCCGCTTACATTCGTGCCATCCTGCACGTATACCCGCAGATCTACGCGCCTGTCACCGCTGGTGTCTATGTCGTGTTGATACAGCTCGCCCTGATCGTAATAGTAGAAGTTATCGTAATAGCCGTCGCCCGAATAATCCATGGCAGCCCGTAAAAGTCGATTCTGCTTGTCCACGATGACCGCGTAGTCATCCTGCCCGTCTTCATTGGAATCGATGGCTTCCCACATATCCGACATTTCGTCCGGATCGAACACAGGCGATTCAGGGAGGGAAACAGAGTCGGGATCGACAGCGTAGTCCGGCGGCTCCTCGAGCGGCTCTTCCAGCGGTCGCGGCTCTTCGTCACTCACAGACGGTTCACCTTGCTGTGCCCATACCAAAAAACCGGAACACAGGAAAAGCCCTAAACACGCCGCTGTCACAAGTCTCATTCGCATACGTCGCAACACACTCCTTCTTCGAAGGATATCGGCGGTAAAGACGACAAACATTACCGATCGCGCTCTGAATATGCGTGACTACACGACGAACGTGGTCTGTGATAAGGGATCAGGCGAACCGCGCTTGAAGCTCAACGTGCGGACACTGTTGCGTTACAGCCGCGAGAGACGAACCGGGTCCGGATCCGACTCTTCACCCTGCACTTCGGCGAGCTCTTTCAGAAGATTCTTTGCCTTGTGGTTCAGCTTCTCCGGCACACGCACCTGGATCTTTACGTACATGTCTCCCCGGCGAGAGCTGTTGAGATGGGGAATTCCCTCGCCTTTCAGCCGAAGCACCTTGCCGGTCTGCGTCCCGCTCGGGACTCGAACCTTAACGCGCCTGCCGCCGAGGGTCGGTACATTCACCTCACCGCCTAACGCAGCCTGCGTGATACTGATCGGTATGAGGCAGTACACATCGTAACCGTCTCTCTCGAAGTACTCGTGTTCGCGTACTCGTACGAACACATATAGATCGCCCGGAGGGCCGCCGCTTGCCCCGGCGTCACCCTCGCCAGGTATATTGATCCGTTTCCCGCTGTCTATGCCGGCAGGGATTTTAACTGAGAGTTTACGGTGTTGCCGCTCTACACCCGTTCCCCCGCACACCTTACACGGATTTTCAATAATCTGACCTTCGCCATTGCACGTGGGACATACTGTTGCTATCGAGAAGAACCCGGAACTGCGACGGACCTGACCGACACCACCGCAGGTCTCACACGTTCGACGACTCGCACCATCTTCCGCTCCGGTTCCACCGCAGGCGCCACAGGTAGCTTGTCGGTCGAACTCGATTTCCACCTCCGTACCGAACGCGGCATCCTCGAAAGAAATCTCGAGATCATAACGGAGATCCGACCCCCGACGAGCACTCGTGCGGCCACTCGAGCGGCCTCCCCGACGAGACCCACCACCGAAAAAGCTTCCAAAAATGTCGGAAAAGTCCGAAAAGATATCCTCGAAGTCGGAGAAACCCTGAGGACCGCCTCCGCCACCGCCGGCGGAGGCTCCATCGACACCCGCGAAACCGAACTGATCGTACGCCCGGCGACGGTTTTCGTCTGCGAGGACTTCGTAGGCTTCCGTTGCTTCCTTGAAAAGCTCCTCGGACTTCTGGTCACCCGGGTTCCGATCTGGGTGATGCTTAACCGCAAGCTTCCGGTACGCTTTTTTTATGTCATCCATGCTCGCGCCTTTGCTCAGCCCGAGCACTTCGTAGTAATCGCGTTTAGCCACGGTTATAGCCCAGTTGCCTTAATTTTTTTCGTCTTCGTCGACAACTTCGTAATCGACATCCTCGACGTTTTCGCTTTCGCCGCCGGCCGCCTGTTCGCCGCCACCGGCCTCCGTTCCACCGGCTCCAGCATCGGCCTGCTCGCCAGCGGCCTGCTCTCCACCGCTTTGCTTATACACTTCCTCGGCAAGCTTGTGCGACGCCTGCTTCAACGCCTCGCTCTTGGCTTTGATGTCGTCCGGATCACCGCTATCGAGCGACCCCCGAAGCGCACTGATCGCCTCGTTGATCTGCTTCTTGTCCTCTTCGGTGATCTTGTCACCGTAGTCGCTCAAGCTCTTTTCGGTGGAATAGATGAGGCTATCTGCCTCGTTGCGCGCTTCCGCAGCCTCTTTTGCGCGTCGGTCATCCTCGGCATGCTGTTCAGCATCCTTGACCATTTTGTTGATCTCCTCTTCCGAGAGACCAGAACTGGATTCGATACGAATCTTCTGCTCCTTGCCGGTACCGAGGTCCTTTGCAGAAACGTGCACAATACCGTTCGCATCGATATCGAAGCTGACTTCGATTTGCGGTACTCCACGCGGAGCAGGAGGAATTCCTACAAGATCAAACCGGCCGAGTGTCCGATTCTGACTGGCCATTTCCCGCTCACCCTGGAGAACGTGAATACTGACCGCAGTCTGATTGTCGGCCGCCGTCGAGAAGATCTGACTTTTGCGAGTCGGGATTGTTGTATTGCGCTCGATAAGCTTCGTAAAGACTCCACCGAGCGTCTCGATTCCCAGAGAAAGCGGGGTAACGTCGAGAAGAAGAACGTCCTTCACATCGCCCCCGAGAATACCACCCTGTATAGCGGCTCCGATTGCAACCACTTCGTCCGGATTGACACCCTTATGGGGATCACGGCCGAAAAGTTCCTTTACCAGCCGCTGAACCGAGGGGATACGAGTCGACCCACCGACGAGAATGACCGCATCGATATCCGATGCGCTCACCCCTGCATCCTTAAGCGCGCTCTGGCACGGTCCCTTCGACTTCTCGACAAGCTCATTGACCATCTGCTCAAACTTGGAACGGCTGAGAGTATACTGCAGATGCTTCGGGCCGGAATTGTCAGCGGTAATGAACGGAAGATTAATCTCGGTACTCTGCGTTGTGGACAACTCTTTCTTCGCTTTCTCAGCGGATTCTCTCAGGCGCTGAAGCGCCATACGATCCTGAGAAAGGTCGATTCCATAGTCGTTTTTGAAGTTGCTTACCAGCCAGTCGATAATCTTCTGGTCAAAGTTGTCGCCGCCAAGGTGTGTATCCCCGTTCGTACTTTTAACCTCGAAGACCCCATCGCCGAGCTCGAGGATAGAAATATCGAACGTACCACCGCCGAGGTCATACACCGCGATCCGCTCTTCGTTCTTTTCTTTGCCGAAACCGTACGCAAGCGCGGCAGCGGTCGGTTCGTTTACAATGCGCTTGACCTCGAGCCCTGCGATTCTGCCGGCATCCTTGGTTGCCTGACGCTGAGAATCGTTAAAATAGGCGGGAACGGTAATAACCGCCTCGGTCACGGTCTCGCCAAGGTAGTCCTCGGCCGTTTCCTTCATCTTCTGCAGTACTGCCGCGGAGATCTCAGGGGGTGTATACTGCTTGTGTCCGGCATCGACCTTCACGCCGCCATTTCCATCGTTGACGACTTTGTACGGAACCATGCCGATTTCCTGCTCCACCTCTTCGAAACGACGCCCCATAAACCGCTTGATCGAATACACGGTATTCTCGGGGTTGGTCACCACCTGATTCTTGGCAGGCTGACCGACAAGGCGTTCACCCTTCGAGGTGTACGCTACCATGGAGGGCGTGGTTCGCTGCCCTTCCGCATTCTGTATAACGGTAGGCTCTCCGCCTTCCATGATCGCGATACAGGAGTTCGTTGTTCCGAGGTCTATTCCGATTATCCTACCCATGCTCGTAAGCTCCTTCTCTTTATTTACGTAATAAAAATATAACGATTATTCGCCATTTCCGGCACCATCGGATGATTCCGGACCACTTTCGGACTCACCATTCTGCTCCGGCACCGCGACTTTAACCATAGACGATCGCAATACCTTGTCATGCAGATAGTAGCCCTTTTGAAAGTCTTCGAGTACAACGGATGTTTTGATACTGGGATCCGGCTCAGCGGTAACCGCCTCGTGGCACTGCGGATCGAATTCCTGGCCCTCGGCTTCAATACGCTTGAGACCCCACTTCCGCTCCAGCATGCCGGTAAACTGCTTCTCTATAAGCTTCACGCCGTCGTGAAAGGCGTCAAAATCCCGCGACTCTTCGGCGGACTTAATCGCACGTTCAAAGTCATCAATCACCGGCAGTATGTCAAGCATGAGATCCTTATTGGCGAACTTTGCCGCCTCTTCCTTCTCACGCTGCATACGCTTGCGAAAGTTATCGAAATCCGCCTGCTTTCGCAGGTACTGCTCTTTTAGCTCGCTATTCTCCGCTTCAAGTGCCGCGACCTTTGCTTCGAGTTCAGCCACCTTATCGGAAGCGGCCGTTTCCTCGCGTCCATTATCCTGCCGATCGTCCTCGGCCATCTGCGACGCATCGCCGGTCTCAGTGGTATCCTCGCTGTGGGCGTACGTATCCTCAGCATCGCGATATTCGCTCTGCTTTTCCTCTGATTGTGACATGTCTTCCTCTGGTTTAATTCAATGGGGGTTTTCAGGCTTCCCTATAATTTAGCTAACCGTAGCTTCACAGGTCAAGCGTACCACACGGTGAGGCGGCCAATACACAGCCGATGCCCGGATACATCGACCTATCTATTCCTCTGCTCGTGTCATCTCCGCCCGACGGGTCACGAAATCAAGGTTCTTTCGGTAGCGTGGATTATCGCGATTTCGCTCGTGCGCCTCTCTGAGGTATTCGAGCGACGCTTCTATTTGCCCGTCGTGAAAATGGGCTAAGCCGAGCGTGTGCGTAACCTTCGCGTTATCCGGAAAATGCCTGCGTATTTCGGCGAGCACCCGAATAGCTTGCCCGTACTCACGCTCATTATAGTGATGAATCGCTACCCGGTAATTTCGCTTAAGCCATTCACGATCTGCGCTTCTGAGCGTTCCCGGCGATTTCTCTCCGCGGGAAGCGGCGCTTTTCGGCATCCCGGACTGCTCAAAATCGATACACAGGACCGCCTGGTCGTCGCCAACATCCTCATCGCCGACGAACCGGTCGACGTCGTCGAGAATTCGGGAGGCAAACTCCTGCGCGCTGTACGCTTGATTCGAACGAATACTTTCGTAGAAACGATCGTACTCGTACAATTCACCGGCAATATCGCGCGCCTCGATTATGCCGTCGGTGAACATGACAAGCCTATCGCCTGCTTCGACCCGAACGGATTCCTCAGCATACGGTACATCCTCGAAGCACCCGATGAACAAACCGTCGGAATCGAGCTTCTCGAACTCACCGCTACCGCCGCGTAAGAGCAGCGCCGGGTGATGCCCGGCGTTGGTATATCGCAAGGTGCCGCTGTGCGTATCGTAGATCGCAAAGAAGGCGCTGACAAAGTACTCGAGGTCACCTATGAACTCCAGCATTTCCGCGTTTACCCGCGAAAGCATGTCGGCAGTACCGATCCCCGGTTCAATGTTCGTATGAAAGGAGACTTTGACCATAGCCGTAATCAGGGCGGCAGGCATCCCGTGCCCGGAAACATCCGCAATGAGAAAGCCGTAAACGCCGGGGGAAATCGTGAGAATATCATAGAAGTCGCCACCGATGTCGTCCATGGAACTATACTCGGTGGCGAAATTAAGAGCGTCGGTCTGCGGATAGTTATGCCGCTGAGGCAGCAGATTCTGTTGCACCCGCCTCGCCATGGTCAACTGTCGCTCCATTTCGTGCTGATCGTTTCGAAGCGCCTCGTTTGCTTCGCGCAACTGCTCCGTTCGATCGGCAACCTTATTTTCGAGAGTACCGCTATAGTCCTGTATGGTACGAAAGCTTTTCTGAAGCCTGTCGGTCATATCGTTATAGGCGTCGGCGAGAACAGCTATCTCGTCGGAGCCGCTCACGTATACCTTTTCGCCGAACTTACCGTCACGGATCTGCGAGATCGAGTTCACAAGTGTATGAACCGGCGAAAGCATTCGACCCACAATCGCGTAGGTAAACGCGGTAGCGAGGAATGCTGCGAGAGCCAATGCGACAACGAGCAGCGTCATGGCGCGATCGACGTACCCCGTGAACGGCGAAGACGGCGCGTTCACGCCGAGCGCCCAACCTGCTCTACCGAGCGGTGCGAAGGCGACAAGTCGTTGTCCGTTCTCGGCGCGGTAAAACCCCGCACCCCGCCCGGCATCACGAACTTCCTCTTCAAGCGCAATGAGCCGCGGGTCATCCGCCAGATCCGACAAGCCGCGCAGGCTCGATTCCGTAGGATGAGACAGGAAGCGTCCCCGTTCATCCACAACGAACAGATACCCGGAATCGCCGACGTTCACATCCTCGATGCTTTGAAACATAGCGTCGGTCGACACGGCCGCGTGCACGAAACCCGCAACGTCTCCGGACGACTGCGCGGATGCAGAAGCGCTCTCCCGCTCGGATGAATCCGGTTCGGCCAACACCGGCGCTGAGAACGTAAAACTGGGGTAGCCGTAAACCCGGCGAAGCGAAGACATGGACGGCTCGTTTGTCCTTCGTAGCTCTTGCCAGAACGGTTCCCCAGAGTAGTTGAACGCCGAAAGGACATTGTTCGGCGGGTAGCTCCCACGCACGTCGCCGTCGAGGTCGGTGAAGTAGAATCGATTCACGTTCGTGTACAGCTCACCCTTTGCCTCGAGCGCCGACTGTTCGTCTGCGGCTACAAGAATATCCCGCGAAAGATCTCTAACAACCCGTTCGAAAGTCTGAAGCTGGGTATCCAGATCGGTGGCGTAGCCGTCGGCTACCGCAAGCATCTGGTCAATTACTCCCTGCATGAGACTCTGTCGCGCAATCGTGAGCGTAACGACCGATACGAGTGTAAAACTCGTCAGAAATACCGTGAGAACGCCGATCGTCAGTTTTTTTCGTATTGTCATGATGTACTCACCGTCAATGGAGCACCAAATAGTGCAACTCCCACAATTACACAACAATACCATTTCAGGCTTCCGCCGGCCAACATACCTCGCAAAGAACACGTCGCCCCGGTGGCGACGCAAAGCGTCGTGATTTCGCAAGCGGATATGAGCCGGCCGAAGCGTACCGGGCAGCTACTTTCTCGGCATTTCGAGTATCAGCTCGACCTCGCCGAGGCTGAGCTTTGTCGCGCGAGCGATTTCCTCCGCTTTCCAACCGTTTCGCGCGAGCTTGGTAACGGTATCGCGAACGCTTACCGGCGGTGCACCATTTTTGTCGGCATCCTCTTTGCCACTCTGTTTCATAATGCTGCCGAGAAGCTTCACCTGTTCTTTGGCTTCTTCGCCCACTTCCTGAAGCCTTGTCTCGGTCCGCGCGAGCCACTCCCGAGCCTTCTGAAGCTCCTGCATGCGCCCCTCGGTATCCTCGATCATCTGCTCGAGCTTGTTGACCTGCTCGACAGCCCGGTCGGCATCCTCTTTTCCACGAGAGAGTTCGTCGATCGTGCTCGAGATTGTACTCAAACGTTTCGGAAGCTCCTCGACCTCACCGTGAATCCGCTCGATGCGCTTTTCAAGCTGTTCGAGATCGTTGAAGCTCTTGTCGATACCCTCGGTCGTGGCGGTGATCACGTTTTGCTTTTTCTCTAACCGCGCAAAACCCTGCTCGACTTGTTCACGCATTTCCTCTACTTTCCGTAATCGAACCTGGATATCCTGAAGCGTATCGTTGGAATCGGTCACCTGAGCGAGTTTGGTCTCCACCTGTTCGGACATATTAAGAAGTTTCGCGTAGTCGTCCTCGATCTGGTCTATCCGACGCTTCTCCTGCATAAACGATGTCAGCCGTTCCTGCGTATCCTCGACCATGCTTCGTATCGCATTCACCTCGCTGTCGAGACGCTCCACTGCCTCTCTTCGCTCGTACACACGGTCAAGCTCGTCGCTCAAGTTCTGAATATCCTTCTCGAGCGTCGCTTTCAGTTCGTCCGCCCGCTCGAATGCACGCGTATGCTCGACGAACGCTTTCTGTTCTTCCTTCAGTTTGTCGACCTGGGACTGCAGGGTCGATGTTTCCCGGTCGATCGATGCAAACACAGTTTCACGATGATCGGAGAGCTTGTTCTCGGTTTCCCGAACAAGCTTTCGGATTTCAGCGAGCTTCTCTTCGGCTTCCGATTCGACCGCCTTCCGGCGATTTTCGATTTCATTCCGGAACGACTCACCGCTTTCCTTCACCGCAGCGATCGCCTCCTGCGAGCGCTGCTCAACGCGCGATGCGGCCGAGTCAGCTCGCTCTTCCACCTCCCCAACCCTGGATTCGACCTGGGTCAGACGACTCTCCGTTGTTTCACCAGTCTCGCGAAGGCGCTCTTTAACCTGTTCATGCCAACGCTCGAGCTCCTCGCGGAGCCCGGCGAGGTCCTGCTGGAACTGCTCCCGTACCCCATGCTCGGTTTCCGCAACAGACGCCTTCAACTGCTCGCCGAATCGCTCAATTTCCTCACGAAGTGTCTCACCGCGTGAGGCAACCTCGCTCGCGTGCTCATCGAGATGCCTCTGCTGCTCGGCGATTTTTTCTTTCACAATACGACCGTGCTCCGCGAGCCGACCGTCGAAGTCTTCGCTGTAGCGTTTTTCCAGATCCACCCGGCCTTGTTGTGCCTCTTCGGCGATCGCAGCCAACTGGTTGTCGACCGTTTCCTGCCATTCCTCGAGCCTACGGTCCATGGCAACGCTTCGGTTGCGAAGATCGGCAAAAAACTCGTCTTCGAACACCTTCAATTTTTCATTCACGTTCTCGTACGCGGAGGACTTCAAATCGCGCAACTCACCGTCGAGCTCGCTCATAGAGGCACGAATGCGCTCCATTTCGCCTTCTGCCTGACGGAGGTCCGCGTTTCGCTGCTCGTGGAGCTTCTGTCCCACTCCTTCCAGCTCGGCCTCGAGACGATCGGCGGCCTGCTGCATGGAATCGCGCACTGTCTGCTCGAAGTTGTCCATATCCGCCGCGGCCGTCTCGAGGCGCTCCATCCGCCCATTGAGCGAATCCTCGGTTTCCCGAAGCGTGGAATCGAGCGACCCGAAAATCCGCTCAGACGTTTCGGTAACCTTCGCATCAAACGTTTCCTGCCAACCGCTTTCGAGTTCCGAAAGCTGCGACCTGACATGCTCCTTCTGCGCGGCCACCGCATCCTCGAGCGATCGTGCAACCCGCTGAACCTCGCTCGAACTGTTTTCGAGCGCTTTGCGACGCTGTTCGAGCTGCTCTATCTCGGATTGTAATTGCTCGCGACTGGACTCGATCTGTTCGTTGCACTGTTCGCGCCACTGCGCGACCGACTCGGTGGTTTCGCGAAAAAGCTCCTGCATTCGCTCCCGGATCTCTGTCTCGGTCTCGTCTATGTTTCGACCGAGCTCCGACATGCGGCCGGTCAACGCCTTTGTCCGCTCGGTCGTCTGCGCCTGCAATTCTCCGAGTTTCGAGTCAAGGTCTGAGGCTACACGGTCTCTGTCGGCGGTAACCCTTTCCTCGAGCTCACGATAAACTGCCGAGAGTTTCTCTTGAAGCGACCCGTCGATGTGTTCCCGCTTCGAGGCGAGCGAATCTTCGAGCTCCTTCTTCGCCGCGGCGGTTTGCTCTTCGATATACTCGCGTAATCCGGAAAGCGCTTCGCTTTCAAGGTTTCGCCCGCGTTCCCCGAGCGACTCGAGCGCCGCCTCGGTTTCTTTCGAGAGCTCGTTCATCCGCTCAGCGGCTTGCGAAACCGTCGCATCCGCGCGGCGCTCGGCATCGTCCGCCGACTCCACGATGTATTCTCGAGCCTGCTCGGCACGATCGTCGAGATCGGAGATCACGGCTTTCACCCGTTGTTCCGATTCAGCCGACCGATTCTCAATACTCGAAACCGTTGCCTGCACATTCGCAACGAGCTCGTCGCGCGTGCGCTCGAGCTCACGGGCGTTATGTTCTTCGAACGCGGTCTCGGTCTGCGCGAGCCGCTGCTCGATCTCGTTCATCCGCGACTGCGAGGCTTTCACCCGTTTTCCAACGCTGTCGATGTAATCGGACTCCGCCTGCACTTTGTCAATATTTTCGCGGGCCCGAGCGGTACGCTCGTCGAGCTCGCGCAGCGATTTATCATATGCGTCGATACGCTCGGCGATCGTTTCTACGTACTCGGTTCTGTCCTGAAGCGCCTGTTCGGCGTCGTTGAGTCGCTTGAGAATTTCGCGCGAGGTTTTCTGGTTAACATCGACCTCAATCGCTACGTCGCGCAACGCGGTAACCCGCTCGGCTACCAGATGGTCGATGTCGTCCTGAACCTTATCGGCAAAACGCTTGACTTTTTCCAGGGATCGATTGTTGCGGTCTATCTGCCGGTAAACGGCGAGTACCACGAGTACGACCCCGACGACAATAACGTCGCCAGCGGTAATCGGCATATGTCCCTCTCCCAGTAAACATGTTCCCTACAATATTATATAGCACACAATGGCAAATACGAGAAGGCATCGATTTCCTGTGTTCATTCGTTCAATGGACACACGTACAAGGAGGATAGGGAATACCTCAGGTCGATGTTGCGTCGCGAGCTCGCGCGTATGCCCGCCTTCGCGACCCGGCAGCCCCGGGCGACCGCTGCGCGTGCGCGCGGGAGAGCGCGCACCGGAGGGATTAGCACTGGTGGTCAGGCGGACCGATGCGCGTTCGCGCGGGAGAGCCACCGAAATCCTCGGCGACGCCTGTCGCATCGAGGACCGCTGCGCGTGCGCGCGGGAGAGCGTGTCCCTGATTTCCTGTTTTTAAGCGCCTTCAAGGCACGCCTGCGCAAGCGCGCGGGATGGGAACCGCGAGCACCGGGCCGCGCCCGGCCATTAGCCGTCAGCCGCCGGATCGAGCCGTGGCAGCAGCCATTCGCGTAGCTGCCGATAGTGGCTGAAGGTAAGATCCGGGCGAACCGAGGAATCGGGCGGTTTTCGACCGCGATCGTTCAGCCAGGCGGTTCGCATACCCGCCTCCGACGCTCCGACTACGTCGTAGCGGAAACTGTTTCCGACATACAGAACGTGTTCCGCAGCACACCCGAAGCAGTTCAAGAGTGCGGCAAAGGGTTCGGGGTTCGGCTTGAGGTAGCCGACTTCCTCGGTAGAAATGCTGCAACTCCATTCCACATCCAGACCGAGAATACCAAGTTTTCGGTTAACCGGAAAATCACTCATAACCCCGAGCTTCACGCGTCCGGACAACTCGTGCAGCAACTCGTCGACTCCCTCGTACAGAGGAACAGACGACAACACACGTTCGGATGCCGAGTAGATATCACGCGCCAGCCTGCCACGCAAAGACTCCGGAGATGTACCGAGCGATTCGGCCGTCATACGCAGCTGCGTCTCGTAAAAGTTCTCGATCGGCCTCACGTGGCGCATTCGCCGTCGTACCCGGGCAAAATGATAGAGTAGCCTCGGTCGCGTGAGCGCAAGACCGATACTCTTGCGATACATTACGGTGTTCGGGTACAGAGTGCCGTCAATGTCGAATGCAATCGCGCGAAGAAGCATAGGCGGCTAAGATTACCCGCACAGGCACCGGAAACGCAAATGGGCAGCAAAAAAGCTTACTGTTCACCACCGTGGTGTTATGTTCTGCGTCGTTGAAGCCGTGCCGGCTCGATTTCTACCGCCTCGCCCGAACCGCGGCGAGCTCAGCCCGAATTACTCACCGGCGCTGAACAGGGTTTCTCCACTGAACCACAGTCGCTCGAGCTCGTAAAAGTCGCGCAGCTCCTTGGTCATGAGGTGAAATACAACGAATTCGCAGTCGATAAGAAGCCATCCGGTTTCGTCGGGGCGCTTATGGAGGTTGCGGCCCTCGACCCCGTAATCGGCGCAGTAGTCGGCGAGCTTCTGGACAAGCCCGCGCATTTGCGCGTTACTGGATACCGTGCAGATTACAAGGTAATCGGTGATCGAGGAAATGCCGCGAACGTCGATTGCCACCGTATCACCGGCTCGTGACTCGTCGAGCAATACCGACGCGCCCCGCACGAACGCCGCGCTGTCGAAGCTTTTACTCACGAACGAATCTGCCATCGAAGTCCTGTCCCAGAATGATGGTCACGTCGATTTCTCCATCCTCTTGATCGTCCGGCCGACTCACAATGTTTTCCGCCCGTATAACCTCGGCCACACGTGCGGCTAGAGATTCGTCGCCGCGGTGATCTATTATTTCAGTCTGCTCGTAGTCGCTTGAGTCTGCATTGTCGTACCTCGCAACGTCAAACATTTCAAGTTCATCGTACATACGACCCGTCTGTTCGGCGAGCCCATTCACATCGGTTCCATTCAGGACCTCTATCGTAACCACCCGCCCGCCGGAGATATCCTCCATTTCCTCCGCTGCGAGGCCGGCCGAGACCTGTGACACGGTCTCACGAAGCCACTGTCCCTCGAGGTGAGGAAAGAGAAGCCGTCGCGAAGTACCGTCGATATCCACGGTACGGTACTCGCCGCTGACCCTGTGCCTCGCGATGCGAGAGGTATCGAGCCGCCCGATTTCGGCGATCAACGACGCGAGGGCGCGATCGCTCATGTTCGTTGTCGTGAGTTCGCTCACAATCGACAGTCCGGGGTCAGCACCGAGAGTATCCGCGCGTTCATTTACGCGTTCGAGGAGACTTTCGGCCAAGCCCTGCCTGCGCCTCACTTGTTCGATATCGCGCGCGCCGGGCATTTCCTGATCGAGGAATAACGTGACCTTGGGCCCCTCGAGGGTCACTTCGCCGGAAGGAAGCAGGGCACTGCCGCCATCCGAACCGAAGCGATCGTCCTCGCTGTCCTGATCTTCCGCCAGGTTATCGAGTAGATCCATAGATAGATCGGCGCCGGTAAGTGGATCTGCGACCAGAAGATCTACCCCACCCACGAGATCGACGACCGTTTCAAGGGCGTTCCTGTCAAAGTGAACGTGGAACGGGATTTCTATGCCCAAAAGATCGCCGACGAGGCTTCGATATTGGTCGATACCTTCCTCGCGATAGAGCTCCCCGATCCGGTCGGTGCGATCGAGGCTTCTCAGGATCGCACCAACATTCGAGGGGACGTCGAACATTGCCGCCCGGGCCGTGGCAGGCTCGTACAAGAGTACCTGCGTAAAAAGCGGAACCTCGTCACTGTTGCCGGCGGACAGCATAAAGGCAAACTGGCGTTCCTCCTCTACCCGGGAGGAAATCTCGTCGCTTCGGACCTGAAAATAAATAAACAGCGCGGTGCTGCTGAGAACAAGAACGATAAGAAGAATAAAAACGATGGAGCTATCTATTCGCTTCCGCAACGACATGGATGGGTAAGACCTCGACGCACGACCCTACCGGTACAGTGCGTGTGTTTCAATAATCTCGTAGACATTTTCTGGTACAAGATCACGGTATGCTTCGCCCGCGCGTATGCGACGACGAATTTCGCTGGATGATATCGGAAGCACCGCGTTCGACAGTACTTCGACAGTAGCGCCGAGCGACTTCAATTTGACTACTCTCGGATCCTCAGCGGGATATCCGGTTGCTCGCGCGCCGATCGTAAGCACGGTGCTCTGCACGAGCTCATTCACCGACCTCCACCGCTCGAGGCCATCGAGAAGATCGTCACCAAGGATAAGGCCGGGCAGAACACGAGCGGGCAGAAGCCCGCGAAGCTTGTGAACGGTCTCGATCGTATAGGAAGTGCCGCGCCTTTCGAGTTCCCAACTAAGCATGTGCATTCGATCACGCTTCGCGATTGCCGCTTCCACCATTTGCCTGCGCCGCGAATCGGAAGCGACCGCGCCGTCCTCTTTATGCGGCGATTTATGCGCGGGTACGAAGAATACTGAGTCGAAAAGCCCGCTGTGAAGAGCCGCGTCAGCGAGGTGAAGGTGTCCGATATGAATCGGATCGAATGAGCCCCCGAGTATTGCCGGCGATCGCGCTTCGTCGATCATTCGTTCCTATCTCCATGGACACTTCGCACAAGCGTATCGCCGAGGTCGCCGAGTCCCCGACGCGTTGCGACACTCACTATGTGTACTTCATCCTGAGGAAATGCGCGCCGGAGGGCATCCGATGTCTCCGGCGGTGCGATGTCGATCTTGTTGCCGACGATAATGCGCGGCTTATCGGCGATATGGGATTCATACGAGGCAATTTCGGACTCAAGAACCCGAACGTCGGATTCCGGTGTTCCACACAGATCTACAACGTACAGCAGTCGCGCGGTTCGCGAAATATGCTTGAGAAATCGCAGGCCGAGCCCGTGTCCTTCGGCGGCGCCCTCGATGATACCGGGGATATCGGCTATGATAACGTCGTGGCTGCCGCGGCGAAACACTCCGAGGTTGGGTATTTTCGTGGTAAACGGATAGTCGCCCACCTTCGGTCGGGCATTACTCATCGCCGAAAGAAGGCTCGATTTGCCGGCATTCGGGAGCCCTACAAGCCCGATGTCAGCCACCAGTTTCAGTTCTATCCGGGCTCGGACAGACTTGCCCGGCATTCCATCCTGAGCGTACCTTGGGGCCTGATTCGTGCTGGTAGCGAACCTTGCATTCCCCTTACCACCGATTCCGCCGTGAAGAAGTACACACTCCTCCTGCTCGGCGAGGTCGGCGAGAAGCTCGCCGGTGTCCGCATCGTACACGACCGTCCCGGGAGGAATCTCGAGCACGAGATCGGCTCCATCTGCGCCGTGACGATTGCGATATGAGCCCGCCCCGCCGCGCTTCGCCGACAAGGTGACCTTTCCGAGGAGGTGCGACAGTGTTTTGAGATTATCGCGGCGGCGAAGAACAACGTTTCCGCCGTGGCCCCCATCACCGCCGTCCGGGCCACCCTTGGGGACGTACTTCTCCCGACGGAAGCTTACGGCTCCCTTGCCTCCATGTCCGGATTGAAGCGTAATGGTAACTTCGTCGACGAACGATTGCACGGCGGCAGACGGTCAGTTCTCGCCTGCGTGCTCCATCTCGGCCGGTTCGATCGAGACGAAACTGCGACCTTTCTTCCGACGGAATGAAACTACACCGGTAAGTCGTGCAAAGAGCGTGTCGTCCTTACCACGTCCGACGTTTAATCCCGGGTGAAACTTCGTTCCGCGTTGCCTCACGAGAATCGATCCCGCCTTCACAACCTCGCCACCGAATCGCTTGACACCGAGGCGCTTCGATGTGCTGTCGCGCCCGTTTTTGGAGCTTCCTCCACCTTTCTTATGAGCCATAGATCGCGCTCTCCTTACTAAACCTTAATCGCTACACTCCCGCGGTTTTGCCTCGGTCTCCGAGGCCCGCGGCTGAACGTGCATTTCTACCTCGCGCGGGAAATCAGCCGCCACCTGTCGCAGCCCTGTCAGAAGCGTATCGCTCGCGCCGAGGAACCACCGACTATCGTATACACTCAGGATCCGAAGGCTGAACACGCCTTCAGCGGGAGCTCTTGCCTCGCCCGATACGTTTTTCGAGTCACCGACGGCCGCTGCGAACGATCGCAGGAGCGTGGAAACCGCCGCGCAGGGTATACTCGCACTCCCGCGTTTTGACGCGTGTCCGCGCGAATCCAGCGTAACCAGTGCTCCGTCGGCGAGTGTAATATGCACCGTTATCACACCGAGTCCACCGACCTGATTTCAGCTACTGAGAAGCGACGTCGCGGACCCGAAGCATTGAATAATGCTGACGGTGTCCGTGCTTGCGCTTATAGCGTTTGCGCTTCTTGTACTTGAAAACCGTTATTTTATCGTCCCGACCGGTGCCTTCGACCGTCGCCGTGACAACTGCACCACCGACGTACGGGGTACCCACTGCGACCGACGACCCGTCTTTTACCAGGAGCACCGAATCAAGCTTGACCGTATCCCCTTCGCTTGCAGGAAGTCTATCCACCTTAAGCAGGGCTCCCTCTTCGGCACGGTACTGCTTTCCGGCGATCTCTACGAGTGCGTACATAATTCCTCTCTACTTCGTTATATGTTAAAGCGTAGCGGTCTGTATACAATG
>JBKGYS010000036.1:0-19022 GCA_046545955.1 Spirochaetales bacterium
CGCCGCCGGCCGCTCGTTGGTCACCGGCCCCGAGGCTACCGTCGACGCCCGTGCCGGCGACCGATGCACCTTCGCGGCCGGCCGCCCGGTGTTCCCAGGCGCCGCCGCCGGCCGCCCGTTCGTCGCCCCTGCCGCCGCCCTCGAAGCTGCCGATCGAGCTGACGATCGGCAGGAAGCCGCCCGCGAGAAGGTGCTCGAGTATCGCCGGGTCCACGCGCGCCGGGCGGGCGGTGCGGTTTACCGTCGGGTCGCCGACCGGTTGCCCGGTACAAAGCCCGGCGTCCGAAAGGCTTAAGCCCACCGGTCTGGCGCCGGCGCGGGCGGCGGTGCGCACCACCGCGGTGTTCACTTTGCCGGCGAGCACCATCTCTACAATCTCCATTTCTTCGGGCGTTGTCTGTCGCACCCCGTCGACAAAGCGCGGCTCGAGCCCGAGCCTGCTGCACCACGCGCTCGCCTCGGTCCCGCCGCCGTGCACGATTACCGCGCCGTCGGGGAAGCCCTCCGCCAGGTCCGCGACGAGCCGGGCCAGTACTTCGGCGTCGGCTGCGGCTGTTCCACCGAGTTTTACGATTACCGGACTCAAAACGCCCCCCGCAGCGAGAGCCCCTCGGTCTCCTCGAAGCCGAAGCGCACATTCATATTCTGTACCGCCTGGCCGCTCGCACCTTTCACCAGGTTATCGATCGCCGAAAACACCGCCGCGTCGCGGCCTTCCACGTGCCAGCCGATATCGATGCGGTTAGTGCCGCGAACGTGGCGCGTCTCGGGAATGCGCGAGCCGAGCAGCCGAATGAACGGCTCGTTCTCGTACGCGGAGCTGAGCGCCTTCGCGATATCGTGTTCGTCGACCCCGGGGGCGAGGTGCAGCCGCGTGGTCGTGAACATGCCGCGTCGAAGCGGGACAAGATGCGGAATAAAGAAGATTTCGCTCTTTCCCCCGTAGCGCTCGAGGCTCTGTTCGATCTCGGTAACATGCCGATGGCGGTGCCCGGGCGAGTAGGCGTGCGTGTTTTCGCTGCGCTCGACGAAAAGCAGGTTCGTCTTGGCCGACCGCCCCGCGCCGGAAACCCCCGAGAGCGCGGTCGTCCAGAACGACGGCTCGACAAGCCCGTCGCGGAGCAGCGGAATGAGCGGAATGCTCGTACAGGTCGGGTAGCAGCCGGGGTTGGCTATAAGGTCCGCGCGGCTCAGTGGCTCCCGAGCCCATTCGGTGAGCCCGTAGATGGCCGTGTCGAGCAGGTCCGGCCGCGGCGGGTTCGTACCGTACGCGCGCACGAACTGCCGTTTGTCGGCGATGCGAAAATCCGCGCTCAGGTCGATAACGACGCTCGACGAGAAGAACGGCTCGCACACTTCGGCGCTTTTCAGGTGCGGCAGCGCGGCGAATACCACCTCCGGTTCGAGCTCGGCGGCCCGTTCAACGGTGGCGAGCTTGCCTCCGGTTATCTTCGTCTTCGCTTCGATGGCCCCATCGCCGTGCAGCCCGGGGTCCATATCGATCACCGAAACCCCCGCCTGGGACGACGAGACCGGGATAACCGCCTCGATACGGCGGTGTGCGGCGAGTATTCGCAGAAGTTCAAGTCCGGCGTAACCGGTTGTTCCGAGTATTGCTGCTTTCATTCGTTCGTTCCTGTCCGTAATGCTATTCGGAAATTATAGGTTGATGTTTTCCCGGCTCCCGCCTGTTCGCCTGCGGCAGTATGTGTGATCTGCGTGTTCCCGGCGGGAAGCTACTCCGCGAGATCGGGAATGAACTCGGCGAGTCGTCGCTCCCACGTTGGGCCGGTGCACCCCTCGCGCAGTACAACGAGAACGGTATCGTCCCCCGCGATCGTGCCGATAACCTCTTCGAGCCCGAGCGAGTCGAGCGCAATGGCTACCGAGTCGGCATGCCCGGAGAGCGTTCGAATCACACACAGGTTTCCGCTGAAATCCATGCTTACATAGCCGCGCAAAAAATCGCTTACGTAGTTTCGCTCGGCTTCCCTGCGCTGCTCCTCGGTCGGCAGCGTGTAAACGTAGCCTTCCGCGCCCTGGGATACTTTGCTCACTTTCAGCAGCTTCAAATCCCGCGACAATGTAGCCTGGGTGACCACGAATCCCTCGCCCTGGAGATGCGCGAGAAGCGTTTCCTGACTGTCAATGCGGTGCTCCTTAATTATGCGCTTTATCGCCCGAAGCCGTTGTGTCCGTTCCTTTACCATGGATTGCATAAATTTACGTCTTTTTTGCGATTTTCGCAACTGCATAGCGCACCGTATACGAAATGCTTTCACCACGTGTTCAGACATGCGGGTTGCCGGATATGCTCTACCCCTATGGAATCCGATCCGCTGTGGGATTCATCCGAAATCGTTCGCGATCACTTAATACCCCGACGCTACCATGTGGCGTGCTGCGACAGCACGATGTCACAGGCGGATGCGATGCTCGAACGCGAGAATATAGAGTTGCCGTTCGTGCTCACAACCGACCACCAGCGCCGGGGCCAGGGAACGCACGGGCGAAGGTGGGAGGATGCGCCGGCAACTTCGCTTATGGCCACTATTCTACTTCCTCCGTCCCTCGCCGATGCCCTGCTACCGCTTCGCATGGGCACAGCCGTCTGCGACCTGCTGTGCGGACTCGGTGCTCGGGATGTAGCGTTGAAATGGCCGAACGACTGCCTGTGCGGAAACCGGAAAGTAGCGGGGATTCTGTGCAGACACGGTGCGCGGCGCGTGGCCGTGGGAATCGGTATCAATGTTACCTCGACGCCTGAGGTAAACGGTTCAACCAGTGTTTACGAGGCGCTCGGCGGCGGGACGCAGGTCAGTCCCTTTCGTCTGCGCGAACCGCTTCTGAACCGTTGCGCCGAGCTCCTGACCGCTCCAGCGCAACGCGTGCCTCGGATGTGCCGCAGATATCTGTGGCGGCGGGGAAGTACGGTTCGCGTCGCTGAGGTTACCGGCGAAGCGTTCGAGGCGACCGTGGTAGATATTGCCGCCGACGGAGCGCTCGTCGTCGACCGTTGTTCCGCCGGGCCGGGAATGCGCGTTCGGCATCTTGTCCGTGCTGGTCGGATTTCGCTACCTTAAACGGAACCTATGCAGCAGTTTGCCTTACGCCGTGGTATCGTCGAGCCAGGGAAAAAATCCGCGTTTCTCGCTCTTGGCCTGCTCGCCTGCGGTGTGCTCGGTAACAGCTTTGCCGCCGAGCTGTTTTTTGATATCGATTTTGTTTTCGGCAGCATCGCGACGTTTCTCATTCTGTATCTCTACGGCCCTGTTGCCGGTATTCTCGCGTCGGTGGTTATCTCGCTGCCTACCGTCGTGCTCTGAAATCATCCCTACGCCCTCATGATATTTGTGGCCGAGTCGGCGTTTGTCGGGCTGCTTCTGCGCGCAGACCGCGAAAATCTTGTTATTCTCGACGGCCTGTTCTGGCTTTTCTTCGGTATCGCGATGGCAGTCGGCTTTCATGGAGGAATCCTGGGGCTCAGCCTTTCGAATACCCTTGTTATTGCCCTGAAACAGGCGCTCAACGGAATCACGAATGCGCTTCTCGCCGGGTTCATTATTACGCTGTTCCACCCGGTGCGCGGGTTTTTGTCGTTTATCCGTGTTCCGCGCGGATTTTCGCTTCGCGATGTCGTGTTTTACATCATTGTCGCGTTTGTTCTGATCCCATCGATTTTCGCGGTGGTGCTGCAGGCGAGGACTACGCGGTCCACCGTGGAAAATGAGGTGCAACGCAGCCTCGCCGATGCCGGAGAAGCCTCCGAAGCGGCGATCGAAAGCTATTTTACCGCGCTCTCCGGCGCCCAGGACTCGGTCGTAGACGTGTGGGAAAGCGATCAAATGGAAAACCCCGATTCGATGCTCAAAAGGCTTGTCTCGGGGATGCCGTGGGATATCTACTCGCTGCGAATTCTCGACGAGTCGGGCACGCTGCTCGCAGGGTATCCGGCGGTAAAGTCCATAGACCAGCTCGGCGATACCGGCGAGCGGGAGCTGCGGGCAGAGTGGGGCATGCCGCTTGAGGAACGCCGCGTTTCGAATGTGTTCGAAATGGAGGGCAACCCCGCACCCATGGTTTCGGTAGCGCGGCCGTGGGGGAGGTCGCAGGGTGATGATTCGTCTGAGCCTGTTCATGGCCATGTCGTCGCAGTTGTGGGATTGACCGAGCTCGGCGAGATTCTGCGCCGGGAGACCGACTCCCGGCCGGTCGACGCGGCGGTAATGGACGGTAGCGGCGACGTAGTCGTGTCGACCGAGCAGCGCGTGGAAAGCGGCAGGCGCTTCGATCGCTTCGACGATTACCGCGGGAATCGATCGATTGGGCACGGGCTTCGTATTCTCATTCCCGATCTCCCTGTCGATACGCCGTCGGTCCGGCGGTGGGAAGAGTCGCTGTACGTCTTCGAGCATTCAATCGAGGGGTTTCCCGGCTGGCGTATGGTGCTCTACTCCCCGCTTGGACCGCACCGGGAGGAATTGGCATTCGGGACCTTGCAGGCCCTTGGTGCCGCCGCCGGGGTCTTGGCCCTGACTATTGTGCTTGCAGGGGTGCTGTCGTCTTTTCTCGTGCGTTCGATTTCGCAGCTCGGAAGTATGACTCGAGACCTGCCGCGTCGGATCCTCGATAACGAGAACCTCGACTGGCCGCGAAGTGGTGCTCGGGAAGTACAGCAACTGATCGAGAACTTTCGAGGCACCACCGACCTTGTGCATGAAAGCGTTCAACAGCTGCAGCTCGCGAACGCCGAATTGTCAAAGGCGAAGCATAACGCCGACGCGGCGAACCGCGCGAAGAGCCGCTTCCTCGCCCATATTTCCCACGATCTGAGAACACCGTTGAACGGAATTCTCGGCTACGCCCAGCTTCTGCGTCGCGATGAATCGCTTGGTGGGGAAACCATGGAGGCGGTTTCGGTTATCGAGAAGAGCGGGAATCATCTTCTGGAGCTTATCTCCGAAATTCTTGATTTTTCGCGGATCGAGGCGGGTCGCGAGGCGTTCGAATCGGCCCCTTTTGCGATTGCCGCGCTCGTCGAAGATGTGCTCGCGTTTGCCCGGCTTCAGGCGCGCGAGCAAGGCATCGCGGTGCAGTCAATGCTCGATGAGCACCTGCCGCGGCTACTCTGCGGTGACGAAAAGAAGCTTCGCAAGGTGCTCATGAATCTCTTGAGCAACGCAGTCAAGTTTACCGAGGAGGGCAGCGTTTCGCTTGCGGTCGAGCGCGCCGGCGAGAAGGTCCGATTTACGGTTTCCGATACGGGACCTGGAATCGCCGAGGAGGACCGACAGGCTGTTTTCTCTTCCTTCGCGCGTGGCTCCGGCACGGATTCGGTCGGACGCGGTGGTACGGGGCTCGGTCTGGCGATAGTGAAGCAACTTGTCGCCATCATGGGTGGATCGGTGTATCTTGAAAGCGAAGTAGGAGTGGGTTCGACATTCTGGTTCGATATTCCCTTGTACGAAGCGTATTCGAAAGGTTCGAGCGAGGATGGGCAACCGGAGGACCCTGCAGACCCTACGGACGAAAACGAAGCGGAGGGCGACGCTCGGAGTATCGCAGGCACAGCTATCGATGACACCAGGGCCCCGGACCGCGAGATTCTCGAGCAATTGCTCGGGTACGCGCGAAAAGGTGATATCAGGTCGGTAATAAAGGTAGCCCGATCAGCAGCCGAGTCGGACGCGGCCACCGCGGAGTACTGTGAGCGGGTTATACGGCTTGCGTCGGGATTTCACCTCGGTGAACTCAAGGAACTGCTCTTGAGAGCGATAAAAGAATGAACGAAATGAACGAACCATCACGAATTCTTATCGTGGACGACAATTCAGCAAATCTCGGCGTGTTGTTCAGCTATCTCGACAGCGAGGGATTCGAAGTGCGTGTTGCCGAGGATGGAGATGCGGCGCTCGATCTGTTGGGCGAGGAACCCATCGATCTGATCCTGCTCGACATTATGCTTCCGGGGCGAAGCGGTATCGAAATCTGTTGCGAGCTCAAGGAACGCGAGGATACCGCCGACATTCCCGTGCTGTTCATAAGCGCGCTGACGTCGGCGGAAGACAAGGTAGAAGGGTTCCGCGCCGGGGCAGTCGACTATATTGGAAAACCGTTCCAGCAGGAGGAAGTAATCGCGAGAGTAGAGGCGCATCTGACGATTAAGCGCCAGCGCGATGAGCTCGCCGAGCTCGTCGCGGTGCGTGACCGTTTTTTCGGTCTTATCGCTCACGATCTGCGCGGTCCGGTCGGCGGGTTTCTCTCGGCGAGCGAGGTCCTCGAACGAAACGCCGAAACCATGGACATCCCCGCGCTTCGTGAAATCGCTCGTGAACTGAATCGCAGCGCGGAGACGATCAAGGATCTGCTCGAGAACCTCTTGAGCTGGGCGATGCTTCAGCAGCGAATGGTCTCTGTAGACCCCGAACCGGTCCACGTGCAATCTCTGGTCGACGAAACGATCGCGCTGCTTGAACAGCCGATCGGCGAGAAAAACATCGACCTGAAGAAACAGATTCCGTCTGAGATTCACGCGTACTGCGATCGCCGGATGCTCGCAACCGTCGCGAGAAACCTTCTGAGTAACGCCGTGAAGTTCACGGGCAACGGCGGCGTGGTATCGGTTCGGGCCTTTGAACGCGACGGCGAGGTCTGCTTCGAGGTGAGCGACAACGGAGTGGGAATGTCACAGGAGGCGGTTGAGAAGCTTTTCCGGGTGGACCGTAAAGTCCAGACCGCTGGAACCAACGACGAAAACGGCGGTGGTCTCGGTCTTTTGCTCGTCTCGGACTACGTCGAAAAGAATCGGGGCCGGATGGAGGTCCAAAGCGCTGAGGGCGAGGGCAGTACATTTCAGGTTATTCTGCCGGATGCCATCGCGCACGCGAAGACTGGGTAGCCGGTCGCCGGTACAGTCTTGCAGAAGAGCGAAAATTCCAGTTGATGATCGGCGTCCACTTATTGTAAATTACGCTTCGCCGACGGAATGTAAATTACGCTCGGCACAGCTTAGCCAGACTATTACTACAGGATAAGTAAGAGGAGATATTCTATGGCGAAACAGCTTACCTTCAATGAAGAAGCTCGCCGCGCATTGCTTCGCGGCGTCGAACAGCTTTCCAACTCGGTCAAGGTGACCCTTGGTCCGAAAGGGCGCAATGTCCTGCTCGATAAGAAGTTCGGCGCTCCGACCGTCACCAAGGACGGAGTCAGTGTTGCGAAGGAAATCGAGCTCGAGGATTCGCTCGAGAACATGGGTGCTCAGCTTCTCAAGGAAGTCGCAACCAAGACCAACGACGTTGCCGGCGACGGGACAACCACCGCTACGGTGCTCGGCTATTCGATGATCCGGGAGGGCCTTAAGAGTGTGGCTGCCGGAATTAACCCCATGGGCATTAAGCGGGGTATGGATAAGGCCGTCGAGGCAGCCGTGGAGGAAATGAATAAGGTTCGCAAAGACATTAAAGAGAAGAGCGAAATCGCCCAGGTTGCATCCATAAGCGCGAACAATGACACCGAAATCGGTGAAGAGATCGCCAACGCGATGGAGAAGGTCGGCAAGGACGGGGTTATTACCGTTGAGGAGTCCAAGACCCTCGAAAACTACACCGATTTCGTAGAGGGCATGCAGTTCGACCGCGGGTATCTCTCGCCGTATTTCGCGACCAACCGCGAGACCATGACCACCCAGTTCGAGAATCCCTATATTCTCATACACGACAAGAAGATCTCCAATATGAAGGATCTTCTGCCGGTGCTCGAAAAGGTTGCGCAGCAGAATAAGTCGATTCTCATTATCGCCGAGGATATCGAAGGCGAGGCGCTCGCAACGCTCGTTGTGAACAACATCCGCGGTACCTTGAGCGCGTGCGCGGTAAAGGCTCCGGGCTTCGGCGACCGCCGCAAGGCTATGCTCGAAGACATCGCCATACTTACCGGTGGTCAGGTCATCTCGGAGGAGCTGGGACTCAAGCTCGAGGGAACCGATATCAGCCAGCTCGGCCAGGCGCAGACGGTCAAGGTCGATAAGGAAAACACCACCGTCATAAAGGGAGCCGGCAAGGAATCGGACATTAAAGAGCGAATCAGCCAGATTAAGGCTCAGATCGAAGATACAACCAGTGACTACGATCGCGAGAAGCTCCAGGAGCGGCTTGCCAAGCTCGCCGGCGGCGTCGCCGTCATTAATGTCGGCGCGGCTACCGAAACAGAACTCAAGGAAAAGAAGCACCGTGTAGAGGATGCGCTCAGCGCTACCCGCGCGGCGGTCGACGAAGGCATAATCCCCGGCGGTGGAGTAACGCTCATTCAGTCCGTCGCTGCACTCGATAAGGTGGACGTCAGCGAATGGGTCGAGGACGAGAAGGTCGGGTTCCGGATCGTCAAGCGCGCCCTCGAAGAGCCGATACGCCAGATTGCGATTAACGCGGGCGTCGACGGTTCTATCATCGCCGACAAGGCAAAGAGCCAGAAGAAGGGTACCGGTTTCGACGCGGCCAGGATGGAATGGGTCGAAATGATGAAGGCCGGCATTATCGAGCCGATCAAGGTCACCCGTAGCGCGCTGCAGAACGCCTCGAGTATCGCAAGTCTCCTGCTGACGACCGAGTGCGCGGTTACCGATCTCCCCGAGAAGGACGAAGGTGACGGCGGCGGAGCCGGCGCCGGCATGGGAGGCATGGGCGGTATGGGCGGTATGGGCGGCATGATGTAAGCGTGTCGTCCCGCCCTCTTCAATCCCCGATCGCTTCTGCGGTCGCGGATTCCGGATCGCTCCGGCGATCCGAAGAGGGCCTCCCGAAACCGTTCGCGTGCCCCGCAACCGTACGCGTGAGTTAGCAGAGAGCCTGTCGTGGCGTCTCTGTGACCAGGTTTCCGTATCTTTAAGGCAGGAGGGTCTTTGGGCCTTCCTGCCTTTGTTTTTTGGGGTTGTCGGTTTTCAAGGCACGAATCGAGCCTTTTCAAAAGTCTCGAGAGTCGCTACTGTATTGTGCCGGAGTTTATGAAACGAGACGAGTTTATTTTTTCAATCGGCTACCAGGGTAGCGCGGCTATGGTCGACCTGGAGGCATCCAAACGCTTTGGCAAGTACTCTACCGAGGAACTTGCCCGGGAAGGGTTGTATCGTGCGGCTTTCTGCTCGGCATTGTACAGTGGCGAAGACCAAGAGCTCGAGGCGTTCAAGCGGGTGTTCGAGCCGGCGTCCGGGTATGGCAACGTAAGTGTGGAACAGCTCAAGCGGCTTTTCGGCGTCAGGGGTGTTCCGGAGAATGTTACAAAGGTCGTATATGTATAGCCCGGTTCCGGCGCGGTGGCTGTTAGCTTGACGCCGGATATTGCGCTGTGATAGCGTCTGAAATCTTACTAACAGGGATAATTTATTATGTCAGCAATCTATAGCGTACTTCCCGTGCTGCAGGCGCAGCCGGCCGGTGGAGGCGAGCAACTTCTGTTTCCGCTGGTAACATTCGGTCTGATTGCAGCCATTATGTATTTTCTGATCATTCGGCCGCAGAACAAGCGGCAGAAGGAACAGCAGAAAATGATTGACGCGCTCAAAAAAGGCGATCGCGTCGCGACAATTGGCGGCATTCGCGGCACCGTTGTGGGACTGAAGGAGGACACGGTTGTCCTGAAAGTCGACGACAACGTGAAGCTTGAGTTCTCGCGAAGTTCTGTAAGCTCCGTACTCGAAAAGAAAGCGAAGGGCGGGGGTAAGCAGGGTAAGCAGGCTCAGTCCGAAGAGGGTGAGGAACCCGACGAACAGTCCGAGACGGAAGAGAGTAATTAAACGTAGTTAGGGTAAGAGCCGGTACAGCCCGTGTCCGTTCGCGACGCGGGCTTTCGGCAGCGCAAGTAGTCCGGGCGACCAGGCTTTCGCCCCTGCGCGTGTCTCGGGCCCTTCTGGAGTAGCCATTAATGAGTAAGCGTTTTCGGTTTTTTATTGTCCTTATATTCATCGCGATCGCAGGAATATTTCTCGCACCGACGGTCCGCTGGTATGCCTTCATTCCCGAGGACGAGAAAGAAATCGCCGCGTCCGGGAGAGCGGGAATACAGCGGTTTGCGGAGGGGCAGGCTTCAGACGCGCTCGAGGAGTTGTCGTCGATCGCGCAGGAGGATCCTGACTCTGCGGTTCCCGACCAGTATTCCTATATCTTCGATCAGGCGCGGGAGAACAGGCAGGATGTAGACGATGACGTGCCCGATGAGTGGACTGTAGGCGAGTTGCTCGCGAGCTTTCCCGACGAACAAGCGGCGTTCGAAGCGGTCGAAGGATACTATCGCAGTCGTATGCAGAATCTCCGGGACATGCGATCGCGAATTATCGAGCTCGGGCTCGACCTGTCCGGTGGTGTAAGCGTCATGCTTTCGCCCGACCGTGACAGCCTTGCCGAGCGGCTCGACCGCGAGCCGTCCGATGAGGAGTTCGAAGAGGCTATTGATCTCGCCATGGAAATTCTGCGGAACCGGATTGATCAATTCGGCGTGACCGAACCTCAAATCCGTGAGACCGAGGGCGGGCTTATTTCCGTCGAGATTCCCGGTGACGACGACCGGGACCAAGTCGACTCGTTCCTGCAGGGACGCGGAAGTCTGAACTTCCACATTGTCCATGACGACGCCACCGAAGAGCTGATCGAGTATCAGCGCTCGAATCCCGGCTGGAATCCACGGGAGGATGAACTGCCCGATTTCGTTCCGGCCGGTACGCGAGTGTTGCCGTACGTGCAGCGAGATGAATACGGACTCGATGAAGTCGTGCAGTACATAGCTATCTACGAGGATCTCGAGGAGTACGGTCTTCCGGGCGATCATATTACCGAGGCGCAGGTTGGCCGCGACCAGCTGACGAATCAGCCGGTCGTAAACTTCGTGCTCGACGGTGAGGGCGCGGACCTCTTCGCCCGACTGACGCGCGATAATACCGGCAACTCCATGGCGATTGTCATGGACGACAATGTGCGGGCCTACGCGAGTATTCGAGAAGAAATACCGACCGGGCAGGTCAGGATCGACGGTGGGTTCACGGTCGCTGAGGCAAACGATCTCGCAACGGTGCTTCGCACCGCCGCGCTACCGGTGGATCTGCAGGTGCAAAGCCAGCAGGTAATCGGCGCGTCGCTTGGCGAGGATGCGATACAGTCGGGGCTGCTCGCGGTAACGGTCGGGTTTGCGCTGGTAGTTGTGTTCATGGCGATATATTACAAGGGAGCAGGGTTGGTCGCCGACTTAATTCTTGTCCTGAACCTGTTTTTTATTGTTTCGATCCTTTCGGTGTTTAACCTGACGCTTACGCTGACAAGTATTGCCGGAATTGTTCTTACCGTTGGTATGGCGGTCGACGCCAACGTCATCGTCTACGAACGAATTAAGGAAGAGTACCGGCTCGGTAAGAGCGCCAAGGCGAGTATAGCGGCAGGCTTTCAAAAGGCTATGTCTTCGGTGCTCGACGCGAACGTTACCACGTTCATCGCGGCGATCTTTCTGAGCCAGCTCGGCACCGGTCCAATACAGGGCTTCGCCGTCACACTGGCGGTGGGTATTGTGTCGTCAATGTTCACCGCGCTGTTTGTATCGCGGTTATTCTTTGACTTTGGCACCGACGTACTGAAACGACAGAACCTGAGTATCGGCTGGGGTGTTCGATGAACCGTGTAATAGATTTTCTGAAGCTACGATTTGTGTTTATTGCCGCCTCGGTGGTCCTCATTGGTGCAGGGCTTGCAGCCACGATCACCGTAGGAGGATTGAATCTTGGAGTCGATTTTCAGGCGGGCCTGCGGCAGCAGGTGGAGATTGACTCGAACGAGGTCACGGTAAGTCTCGATGACGTTCGCAATGCTCTCGAGGAGTTCGACGGTACGCAGGTGCAGAGTGTGGGCTCCGACTCCGAGCAGCGTTATTCGATTCGCGTTATCGCGGACGGGGGGGATGATGGCGAAGCGTCTGACCTTGCCGCCGATATTCTAAGCGTTCTTCGCAACGAATTCGGTGAGTCGGCGGTAAGCGAGGAAAGCTCTGACTTTGTGGGTGCCGCGTTCTCGGAAAACCTGGCCCGTCAGACGTTTGTGCTGATCTCGGTCGCGCTCGCGCTTATCCTTTTATATGTATGGATTCGGTTCCGGTTGGCGTATGCGATAAGCTCTATTCTCCCGCTCATCCACGACTTGGCGTTTATGCTCGTGTTTATCGGCGCCTTTCAAGTCGAGATTTCAACGGCAACCGTCGCCGCGTTATTGACGGTTATCGGCTACTCGTTGAACGACACGATCGTCATTTTCGACCGTGTGCGTGAGAATGAAGCGCTCATGCGGGGGGCAAGCTTCTACGAAGTGGTGAATACCAGTATCACCCAGAGCATGACGCGAACGATCATCACCTCGTTGACGACGCTTCTGGCGGTTATCGCCATTTATATTTTTGCGAGGGGAACGGTTCAGGATTTCGCGCTTAACCTGATCGTCGGCGTAATTGTGGGTACATATTCGTCGATCGGGATCGCATCCCCGGCGTTGCTCGCGCTTCAGAGGCGTATCGGCCATAAGCGCAAACAGGCCGACGGTGCGAAGGCGGCCCAAGTTAAGAGCGAGGCGCACAGACAACAGCCGGCTCCCGCCAACGCAGGAGCCGCTGCCAGCGCCGGTGGTGGAAAAGCAAGCGCGCCGCAGGTTGACGAACGAAAGGCCGCTGACGTAAAAGAAGAGATCCGTCGGCAGCGCGCCGCAGCCGGCAAAAGCGCCTCGGGTAGATCCAAAGGCAGCTCTAAGAAAAAGAAAAAATAGCCGAGGTGTCGGTGTCGGAGTCTTCGCTAAGGTGGCGATGTCTTCGGCGTCGCCGCCGGCCTCTGAGAGACATTACAAGTTGCTTAAGTAGTTGCGCGCATCCTGTCGCAGGCAATGTGCGCGAACGCGGTACCCGCTATGAGGTGGACAGCGAGCGTGGCACGACGACGGTCTTTCCTTCCGAGACCCGGTGCCATCTCGCGATATACTGAAACGTTTTAGTGTCGGCAGCTTGCGTGTTCCGACATGCCGCGAGGAATTGCTTTTGGACTTACACTATCGGGAACTGGGAACAGGTGATGTCGTTGTCGTTCTCCATGGGCTGTTAGGAACCGGTGACAATTGGACCGGTGTCGCGCGTGCGTTGTCCGGGACGTATCGGGTTATCCTGGTAGACGCGCCGAATCATGGGAAATCGCCCTGGACCGACGCGATGGACTATCGCTCGCAGGCATCCGCCGTCGCAGCGTTCATCGACTCGCTCGGGCTCTCCCGAGTCCGCCTCGTCGGACACAGCATGGGTGGAAAAACGGCCATGGCGGTCTCACTGCAGCGTCCCGAGCTCGTGGAGCGCGCTGTTGTGGTCGACATAGCGCCGAAGCGATACGAGCCGTCTCACGAGAGGATACTCACCGCGATGGAAACACTTGCCGGGGCCGCGCCGGAGTCGAGGCGTGAGGCCGACGGTATACTCTCGGAAAACGGAATCGCCGACTCGATGGTTCGCGCCTTTCTTCTGAAGAGCTTCCGTATCGATGGGCCTGAAGGTCCCGGATGGAAACTCAACTTGCCTGTGATCCGTCGAGAGTACCGATCGCTCATCGACTGGCCCGATTTCGGTGAGGCCAGGTACGATGGTCGTGTCGGAGTGCTCTACGGAAGCCGGTCATCGTACGTGTCCGAAGACGACCGGTCGCTTTTTACCGGCTACTTCCCCTCCACCATTATGCGTCGCATCGACGGGGCGGGGCACTGGGTTCACGCTGATAAACCCCGGGAAGTAACCTCGGCGCTTTTTGAGATGTTGCAGTGACGAAGGCGAAAGAGAAACTCACTGTACACGCAGGAAAACCGTGGCCTTTAGGCGTTTCCGTCGAGCGGAATGGAGTGCATTTCGCGCTGTTCAGTCGGCACGCTACCGGGGTGTCGCTACTTCTCTTCGACAACGAGGAGGATACCGAGCCGGCGCACGAAATTATGCTCCATGCCTCAAAGCATCGAACCGGCGATATATGGCATTGTTTCGTCGAGGGTTGCGGGGCCGGCGACCTGTACCTGTACCGCGTATTCGGTCAGTACGCACCTGAGGAAGGGCATCGGTTTAACGATAACCTCGCGCTGCTCGACCCGTACGCGAAGGCTCTGACTCACTGCGAGAATGTAAGCGCTTCGCTCGGCTACGATGAACACTCACGCCAAGGTGATCTGGTCGTCTCACGCAGGTCCAATCTTGACGTTATTCCGAAGTGTATTGTCGTCGACTCGCAATTCGACTGGCAGGGTGACAGGCCGCTTAATCACCCGGCTGAACGCACGGTGGTGTACGAAGCGCACGTGCGGGGAATGACCGCGCACGAAAGCTCGGGCGTCGCGCATCCGGGAACCTTCCGGGGTGTTATCGAGCATATCCCGTATCTCGCTTCGCTCGGTATTACGTCGGTCGAGCTTCTGCCGGTCCATGAGTTTGACTCCATGGATAACCCCAGGTCGAACCCGCTTACCGGCGAGCGCTTGCGCAATTACTGGGGCTACAACACGCTCGCTTATTTCGCTCCGAAGCAGTCGTACGCCGCCGATGGCCGCCGAGGAGGCCAGGTAACCGAGTTTAAAGAAATGGTTCGCGAGCTCCACAAGGCGGGACTCGAGATTATCCTCGATGTGGTTTTCAATCATACCGGGGAAGGAGATGAGCTCGGTCCCACGGTGAGCTTCAGGGGCATCGATAACAGTATATACTACATGCTCGACGAAAACCCCCGCTACTACAAGGACTACTCCGGATGCGGAAACACGGTCAACTGCAATCATCCGGTGGTTCGGAGTCTAATTGTGGATTGCCTGCGCTACTGGGTAATGGAAATGCATGTAGATGGCTTCCGTTTCGATCTGGGGTCCATTCTTGCCAGGGATGAACACGGGCAGTTAATGGATCGCCCGCCGTTGCTCGAGCGAATAGCTGAAGACCCGGTTTTGCGCGATACAAAGATTATCGCCGAAGCGTGGGACGCGGGAGGAGCCTACCAGGTCGGCAACTTTTTCGGTGGTCGTTGGGCGGAATGGAACGATCGTTTTCGCGACGACGCGCGGCGATTCTGGCGCGGCGAACCGTGGGTTGCCGGGGATTTCGCGACGCGGCTTGCCGGAAGTTCCGATCTGTATTTGTCTAACGACCGCAAACCGTTCCACAGCATTAACTTCATTACGTGTCACGACGGGTTCACGCTAAACGACCTGGTAACCTACTCCAGGAGGCACAACTACGAGAACGGCGAGGGGGGCAGCGATGGACAGGCAGAGAATCTCAGCTACAACTACGGCGTTGAAGGTCAGACCGGCCTGAGAGGTATCGAGCGAATCCGAGACCGCCAGATTCGTAATTTTCTGTTGACGCTCTTTCTTTCGCAGGGAATTCCCATGATGCTCGCCGGCGACGAATTGAGGCATACCCAGCGCGGCAACAACAACGTCTACTGCCAGGACAACGAGCTTTCATGGATTAACTACGAGTCCGACGTCGAAAAAGCGTCGTTACTGCAGTTCTGTCGGGGGGCCATACGATTCCGGCTGAGTCATCCTTCGCTGGTTCGAAACGATTTTTTCACCGGCCGCGATCGTAGCGGTAATATGCAAAGCGATCTGAGTTGGCTGTCGTGTAGCGGCGAGCCGATGAAGTGGCAGTACGCTGAGGGCTGCATAGGCATGCTCCTCGACGGCAGCGATCTGCCGGAGGGCTACGAGGCGATCGACGATGATACGCTCGTCTTCTTTAACGCTACCAACGAAGATCATACCATCGCGCTTCCGCCTGCGCGAAACGGATGGTACCTGGTGGTGGATACCTGTGGAGGAACCGCCTCACGGTTCCGCGGACCGGGCGAGGAGCAGCTGTGGTCGAGCGATACGTACCTCCTGGCAGGCCGCTCAACGGTGGTATTCATTGACCCTGTTGACCCAAAGTCAGCCGGGGCTTCAAAGGCTGCGCCTTCCTGAGGCGAACGATTCCACTCCCGCCGAGCGTGGGACCGAATCAGCTCGTCTGCTCTACGCCGACCCGACCCGTTTCGGAGTCGAAGTCGGGCACCGGGTTTGCGATTCTGCCCTCCTCGAAATAACTGCGCACGTTTTCGAGTGTAATATTCGCGATGTTCGACATCGCTTCGCGAGTAAAGAACGCCTGGTGACTTGTGACGAGGACGTTGGGGTAGGCGAGCAGACGCAGGAGGTTGTCGTCGCGGATGATATTCGATGAGTGGTCCTCGAAGAAAAAGTCCGTCTCTTCCTCGTAGACGTCGAGTCCGGCCGCGCCCACCTTCCCGCTTCGCAGCGCCTCGAGCAGGTCCTCCGTTCGAATAAGTTTTCCGCGACCGGTGTTTATGATCATGACCCCGGTTTTCATTTGAGCGATCGTAGCGCGATCTATAAGGTGAACGTTTTCCGCGGTTAGCGGGCAGTGCAGACTGATGATCTCGGACTCTTTGTAGAGCCGCGATAGATTCACGTATTCGACACCCTGCGCATTTGCCCACTCAATTGCCGGATACGGATCGTAGGCGAGAACCCGCATATTGAGCCCTCTGAGGATTTCGCACATAATCCGGCCGATCTGCCCGGTACCGACGATACCGGCGGTCTTCCCGTTCATATCAAATCCGAGCAACCCGCCTATGGAGAAGTTGTTGTCCCGGGTACGCGTGTACGCCCGGTGGGTCTTACGGTTAAGCGTCATGATGAGTGCGAGCGCGTGTTCGGCTACCGCGTGCGGCGAATACGCGGGAACCCGGACAACATCAATCTTACCCTTCAGAGCGTCGAGATCGATGTGATTGTACCCGGCGCTTCGAAGCGCGAGGAGTTTAACCCCCTTCTTGACGAAGACGTCCGCGACTTCCGGGTTCACGAAATCGTTTACGAATACGCAAGCGGTATCGTGGCCTTCGACGAGCACCGCGTCGTTGGCGTTCAGCCGAGCCTCAAAGAAGCTTATGTCGAACCCGTACGACTTATTCGCCTCGCTGAAGAACTCCTGATCGTATGTTTTCGCGTCAAACATCGCAATTCTCGGCATGCATCTCTCCTCGCGGTGTGCGTACGTCACCTTGACAGCGCAGGTGCGTGAGACTCATATTCGCAAAATCAGCCGTCTATATGCAACACGCCGTGCCTGAATCGGCGCGTCGGCTCATTCTCAGGAGATACTCATATGCCGGAAGTAAGAGACGCGGACAGCCCGGACGCAAAGCTGTCGGCGGAAGAAAGGTTGTTTCGTATTCGTCACTCGACCGCGCATGTTATGGCCGAGGCGGTCCTTAGAATCTTCCCGGAAGCGAAGATTGCGATCGGGCCACCGATCGATACGGGGTTCTACTACGACTTTGATCTCCCTCGTGCCTTGAAGCCGGAAGACCTCGAAACAATCGAGGAGCACATGCGCGAGATTGTTTCCGAGGATCATCCCTTCGAGCGCAAGGAAATTTCGCGCGAGGCGGCGAGGGAGTTCTTCGCCGACCAACCGTATAAGCTCGAGCTTATAGACGATCTTCCAGAGGAGGAGACAATCTCGCTGTACACCGTGGATACGTTCACCGACCTTTGCCGTGGCCCTCACGCACATTCGACAAAGGCGATTCATCCAAAGGCGTTCAAACTTCTCAATACCGCGGGCGCCTACTGGAGGGGCGACGAAAATCGGCCGATGTTGCAGCGCATTTACGGCACCGCCTGGGAGAGCCCGAAAGACCTGCGCGCGCACCTCGACCGACTCGCCGAAATCGAGCGGCGCGATCACCGCAAGCTTGGCCGCGAGCTTGACCTTTTCTCCACCCACGAGGAAGCGGGCAGCGGCCTCATTTACTGGCACCCGAAGGGTGGTCGTGTGCGCCGCATTGTCGAGGACTTCTGGCGAAGCAAGCACGACGAAGGCGGATACGAGCTTCTGTATACGCCGCACGTTGGAAAGAAATGGCTTTGGGAAACAAGCGGTCACCTGGAGTTCTACCGGGAGAGCATGTACCCCCACATGGAAATGGACAATACCGAATACTATGCCAAACCCATGAACTGTCCGTTTCATATTATGATTTACAAGACGGGCATGCGAAGCTATCGGGATCTTCCGCTTCGGTGGGCCGAGCTTGGTACGGTGTATCGGTACGAGCGAAGCGGAACGCTCCACGGGCTTCTGCGGGTTCGAGGGTTCACCCAGGACGACGCGCATATTTTCTGCACCCCGGAGCAGGTCGAGGAAGAGATTCGTACCGTCCTCTCCTTCAGTCTCGACATGATCCGCGCCTTCGGTTTCACCGAGTTCAAGGCGTATCTCGCTACGCGCCCGGAGAAGAGTGTCGGAGAGCAGGACGCGTGGGATACGGCCACCGAGAGCCTCCGCGCGGCGATCCACGCGGCCGGCCTCGAATACGAAGTCGATGACGGAGGTGGCGCGTTTTACGGTCCGAAGATCGATCTGAAACTGCTCGATGCGGTCGGCCGGGAGTGGCAGCTGTCCACTATTCAGTTCGACTTCAACCTGCCCGAACGCTTCGATATGACCTTCGTCGATCGCGACGGACGGGAAAAACGTCCCTATATGGTCCACCGTGCACTCTTAGGGTCGATCGAGCGGTTTTTCGGGGTTCTTGTCGAGCACTACGCCGGAGCGTTTCCGGTGTGGCTCGCGCCGGTGCAGGCGGTCGTTGTGCCGGTCGCCCCCGCCTTTAACGACTACGCGGCGAAAGTGCGAAAGGTGATGTCTGATGCCGGTGTGCGCTGCGAACTCGATGACAGCGATGACCGGATGAACGCGAAAATCCGCAACGCCCAGAACCAGAAGGTTCCCTATATGCTCATAGTCGGTGAAAAGGAGCAGGAAGCGGGCGGCGTTTCGATTCGAAGCCGCAAGAACGATCGCATGAATGGGCTCGGCGTGCAGGAAGCGCTCGAGTTCATACGGGGCAAAATCGACGATAAGGCGGAGCTGTAGAATAAGGCTGCGCCGGGCTGTGATACGAAAATGTGATACGA
>JBKGYS010000037.1:0-18916 GCA_046545955.1 Spirochaetales bacterium
GGCGCCGGATCCATTTCAGGATCAACCTCTTCGGGCTCTTCATCGAGTTCGGGGACCAGATCTTCGTCTACCGTCTGACCCATGTCATCCAACATACGCCCGGCGAGCACGCGGGGCCACTCGGAAATGCCGTCTTCGCCTTCCTCGTATGTTTCAAGAACCTGTTCGAAGTACGGTCGGGCTTCATCGGTGCGGCCCTGGCGGTAATGCACGAATCCGATCTCGTATCGGGCGGTTGTGGCTACTTCAGGGTCGTCTTCGTATCGCTCGAGCGCCGCCTCATAGTAGGCAAGGGCCTCGTTGAAGTCTTCGTTATCTACCGCCTCCTGCGCGAGCTGAAACAGCTTGGGGGCCGATACGTCCTCGGGCACCTCGGTGGGTGTGGTCTGGCAGGCGGCGAAAATCGCCATGATGGATGTCGCCGCTGCGAAAAGTCGTAGCGACCGGTGTACACGCGCGCTGTGGTGTTTCATAGCTACCAGTATCGGTACCACGCGACGAGCGTGCGCGTCAATTCTCGAGAGTGTCCACCACCGTGGTGGTGAATTTCCGAGAAACGGCCGCACCGACAGGAGTCGCTGCCGGTACGGCCCGACCGTGGAGGTTAGATTATCCCCACGTCACGAGGCCCGGCAGGTTCGTGTGCGCAAGGTCGTTGTTTTTCGGTACTACGCGCACCGAGTAGCCGAGACGCCCGGATCGTGTGCACTCTACTTTCGCCTGATAGTCAATGCTTCCCTCGGGCGCCTCGTCGGCTTTCTTGCCGCCGGACTTTTTCATAGAAACATGAACAGGATCGGACAGCCCGCCGGTATTCGAGATCGGCCCGTAGACGAGTTGCACATCGACATCCTCAGGTTTGAGCGAACCGAGATTGACCCGCGCGCTCACATTGAGGTTTTCGCCTACTCGAAGCGCTTTACGGTCGAGGCCGCTTATTTCCTCGATGCTCATTGTATGCCAGCCGTTTCTAACGCGATCGATGTACTCTGCGACCGACTTCGTCTTCTTGTACCCGTCGCGCGAGTACGCGCGGTAGTTCTCTAACGCCGGCAGGTAGAACGTTTCCGCGTACTCTCGGATCATGCGGTGGCAGCTGAACTCTTTGCCCACTCCGCGCATAGACTCCTTCATTCGATGGATCCATTCGCGTGGAAGCCCGTCCTGGCCGCGTTCGTAGTACGTTGGTACGAGCTCGCGCTCGAGGAGATCGTAGAGGAGGGTGCTCTCGATTTCATCCTGCATCTCCTCGTCGTCGTATTCCTCACCGTTTCCAATAGCCCACCCTCGGTCGGGCGTGTAGGCTTCGGCCCACCAGCCGTCGAGGATAGAGCAGTTGAGGACACCGTTCATCGCCGCTTTCATACCGCTCGTGCCGCTTGCCTCCATGGGTCGCCGCGGCGTGTTAAGCCACACATCGCTTCCCTGTACCATCTGCTTGGCGATGTTCAAATCGTAGTTTTCGAGAAATACCAGGCGGTTTCGTACATCCGGCTGCTGAGAGAAGTGCACGATATCCTTGATCAGCTGCTTGCCGCCGGTGTCGTGTGGGTGCGCCTTTCCGGCGAATATGATCTGAACGGGCATGTCCGGGTTGTTCAGGAGCCGCTTAAGCCGTTCAGGTTGCCGGAAGAGGAGAGTAGCCCGTTTGTACGTGGCGAAGCGACGGGCGAAACACAGGGTAAGAATACCCGGTTGCAACACTTCGTTGGCGTAGGCGACGTTTCGACCCGACATCCCGCGGTTTTTAAGCTGCGAGCGCAGCCGATTTCGCGCGAACGCGACAAGGCGGTCCTTGCGTCGTTCGTGCGTCCGCCACAGCTCCTCGTCGGAGATCCGGTCGATGCGGTCCCATAGCTCGAGGTTTTCCGGTTCGTCGTAAAAGCGCGGTCCGAAATATCGATCTAAGAGCTCCTGCATTTCAGGACTGAGAAACGTGCGCGCGTGAACGCCGTTGGTAATGCTTGTAATCGGCACTTCGTCGGTATTGAGCCCCGGCCAGATCGCGTTCCACATATCGCGACTGATCGCCCCGTGCAGTTTGCTTACGCCGTTATTATAGGCGGAAAGCTTGAGCGCGAGCACCGTCATGCAGAATGGTTCCTGCTCGTCGTTGGGATACTCACGACCAAGCGCTATGAACTCCTCCCATCCGAAACCGGTCCCCGCGGTTATGCTGTCAAAGTACTTTTGTATAAGGTCGATGCCGAACCGCTCGTTACCGGCCGGCACGGGAGTATGCGTCGTGAAAATGTTGGTCGGCCAGAGCGCCTGCATGGCCTCGTGGCGTGAAAGCGAGGCGACTTCGCCGGAGACAAGCTCGCGAATGCGTTCGATCCCCAGAAATGCGGAGTGCCCCTCGTTCATGTGGGTAACAGCCGGGTTTATGCCGAGTGCCCGAAGCGCACGAATGCCGCCGACGCCAAGAAGGATTTCCTGGCGGATACGGTTTTCTTTGTTTCCCCCGTAGAGGGTCGCGGTCACGTTGCGGAATTCCTCCGCGTTCTCATCGACGTTGGTATCGAGCAGATACAGGCTGATACGTCCGATCTTCACCTGCCATACCTGCGCGACTACGGTCGCGTCGGCCAGTTGGACGCTTATCCGCAACGGGTCTCCGTTTTTGTCCTCGCAGCGGTCGACCGGCATGTTGTACCAGTCGTTTTCCGGGTAGCTTTCCTGCTGATAGCCGTCGAGGTTCAGGTACTGCTGAAAGTACCCTTCGCGGTACAGAAGCCCTACGCCTACAAGCGGAAGTCCCATATCGCTTGCGGTTTTCATGTGGTCGCCGGAGAGTACACCCAGTCCACCAGAGTAGATAGGAAGGCTCAGGTCAAGACCGTATTCCATGCTGAAATACGCTATCGCGTCCTTTCTGTTTCCTTTGTACCAGGTGTCGTCCGATTGATACTTCTCCAGTCGTTCGTAGACACGGTTTACCGCCGAGACATAGGAATCGTCGCCGGCAAGCTCTTCGAAACGCGATTGTGCCACCATGCCGAGCGTGCGGACAGGGTTTTGCTCGCTTTCGATCCAGACATCGTAATCGAGCCGCGTAAAAAGCTGCACCGCGTCGTAGTTCCAGCTCATCCAGATGTTGTGCGCGATTGTCTCAAGCGGTTTAAGAGAATCAGGGAGGTTGGGGTGTACGGTAAATGGGTTTATGTTCATGACGGGGCAAACAGTAGCCGTACGACTGAATGGATGTCAACGAATGCGAGCGTGACCGAGGCGGGATCGCGCGCGGGCGGACGCACGCGGACGCGCTCGCCGGCACGCGGTGAATCAGCCGCCGAGCGTGAATTCCGCTTCCGGATGCTCGTCGACGATAGCAATCGGCCGGACTTCTCCCGCAACTTCGGCGAGCCTGCCAATGCGTTCGAGCGGTTCGGCGAGGTCGCCCTCGCGGGTACGATGCAGCGTGATCACGACGGGAACAATGTGATCGGTGCCATCCTCGGGAGCCTCGCTCTGGAGAACGCTCGCGATGCTGATACTGTGTTCGGCGAAAACCGCGGCGATCTTAGAAAGCGTTCCCGGCGTATCGCGGACTTCAAGCCGCATGTAGTAGCGGTTGGCGAGGGTAGCCGGAGAGCGGACGGGAACGGTTCGCCCGTTGGACCCGTGCGTGTCACCGAGGCGGGCGGCCTGCGCGAAGACCCGCGGGTAGGTACCCCGCGCGATCGAGACAATATCGGAGACGACCGCACCCGCGGTTGGAGCGCCGCCTGCCCCGCGGCCGTAGTACATAGTGTGGCCGGTTACGTTTCCGTACACGCTGATTGCGTTAAATGGCCCCGAGACCCAGGCTAAGGGATGTGAACGCGAAATAAACGCCGGACGAACGAGAAGGCTTACTCCCTCCGACTGTCGTCGAGCGATGGCAAGCAGCTTGACGACGTAGCCGAGGTGCGAGGCGTAGGCGACGTCTTCGCTGTTGAGCGCGTTGATCCCCTCGGTCTGGACGTCGGTCGTATGTACCGGTATACCGAAGGCGAGCGATGAGAGGATAGCAAGCTTATGCGCGCTGTCGGTACCGTCGACGTCGAGGGTGGGGTCTGCTTCGGCGTAGCCTTCCCTTTGCGCTTCGGCGAGCGCATCCGGAAAGCTGATGCCGGCGTCGACCATCCGGCTGAGAATGTAGTTGCTCGTGCCGTTCACTATGCCGTAAAGCGCCTCGATCTCATTCGCGACGAGCGCATCGTAAAGCGTGCGGACGATCGGAATACCCCCGGCGCAGCTCGCCTCGAAGGCAATACTGACGCCCCGCTCCCGCGCGAGCGTGTACAGTTCCGGGCCGTGTTCGGCGAGCAGCGCCTTATTAGCCGTGACGACGTGCTTTCCGGCGGCGAGCGCCTGCTCGACGATGCCTTTCGCGGGCTCGATTCCGCCGACCGTCTCAACGACAAGCCTCACCCGCTCGTCTTCGATCAAGGCTCGCAGGTCGTGTTCGCGCATATTCGCGGGGATGCCGAACTCGTCACCACGAGCGAATGTGCGACTGACGACACCGCGCAGCTCGAGCGCGCAACCGCTTCGCGCGCTGAGTCGCTCGTTGTCGTTCAAGAGAAGCTGCGACACCGCTCCACCGACCGTTCCACAGCCGATGACGGCTATCCCGAAGGCACTGTTTCCCATAGCCACCCGAGACTACCGATGCGGGCTGAAACGGGTCAAGGTTCGGGTACTGTTCACCACTGTGGTGTTTTCAGTGCGCGTCCATTATAAGGATGGAATCGTTGCACTGGCAGGGAAACCGACAAATCGTAATACCGAAAGCGTAAGTTTCGCGTGGGCAAATTCTTAGGCTCCTGTTAACACCAGAGTGGTGAACAGTAAGCAAGGTTCGCCCCCCGCGTGCTCGGCGAGGCTGCCGCGCGCGCGGGTCGGTCGCATGCCGGAATTACGGGCAAGGTGGGGCAGAATTCGTTATACTGGTGGATGTGATGAGTCGCGCGAGGCGATGGCTTTCTTTCACTCTTTCGCTCTACACCGTCTTCTTCGTCGCCGGAACGGGAGTTGAAGCTCAGCAATCCTCGCCGGAGGACGTTCCATCCGGCAGCGCGGAGGCTCCGACCCTCGTCGGGCGCTCGGGCGATGTACGTGTGGAACGCCGTGGGCGAAGGCAGCGTTTTTCCGTCGAGGACGGGCAACGAGTGGAAACCTGGGATGTGTTTCGCACCGGGGAGGACGGGCAGGTGAGCTTCGCCGCGGGAGACGCGGGTTTTGCGCTCGGAGAAGGCGCTCTGGCAGCGTTCGACGGGCGAGTGGTGCGCCTTGTGCGCGGGCGCATGGATATAGCTACCGGATTGGGTGCGTCAATTATCCCGATGGCGGCGTGGGAAGGCGAGGCTCGCGAGGACACGTCGCAGTACCTTGCCATTATCGCCGGCGAGGCGTCCCTTCGGGTTTCGCTCGGGACGGTGGCTACCGTGGAGCGAAGCGGAAACGGCTCTGTGGCTGTTTCGGTATCCTCCGGCCGTATTGACTTCTCGGATACGAGAGATCGGTCTGTGGTGGTCGAATCGGGCACGGTCGGCGTGCTGAACGCCCCGGTAGAGAACCTCACACTTCGCGAAACCGATCGCGCGCCCGCCGACGCTGTCTCGCGGGAGATCGAAAGGGCCTCTTCGGTACCGGGGATCTTCGAACGGATGCTTTTCGCGGAAACGCGGAGGGCTTTCGACGAGCGGTTCGAGGAGGTTCGCCGTGCCCGGCCCACTACCGACGAGCTCAAGCGGGGCGACGGTCGGGTTGTTCTCCCGACGAATCCGGTCGACGGTGCAGTCGCCGACGCCGCGTTCGAGGCTGCCGTGCTGAGTCTGGAGCTCGAGAGAATGATCGGGCGGCTGCAGGGCGAGCCTGGACTTCTATCGCCTGGAACCGCGGGATTATTGGCCCGACGGGGGCGCGCCCTTCGCTATACGTCGCGGCTCGTTCAGTGAGAATGCGGCTCTACAGCAGCTCCATCTCGCCCGACTTTGGTCTTCTGGTTTGCAGCCTTGCGAGGTATTCTTCTTCTTCGCGGCTGATTTCGGTAATCCCGCGGCTGGCGAGGCGCTTGAGCTTTACCGAATGATCCTGTGGGAAGTACAGAATTTTCCGTGCCTCTACTCCTCCGGTATCCGATGAGTCAACCGGAATTCGTTCGGTATGAAGAAATGTCATCGCAAAGTCGATATTACTCTGCGGTATGGTTTTGCCGGTATTTCCGGGACGAACGCGAAGCACGCTGCCACCGCCGAATACCTTGGCCCGGAGGTTGCTCCTGTTCGCTCCGCCCTTGAGAAGCCCGTTTATCAGAAGCTCCATGGCGTACATTCCGTACTTGCCGCTATTGCTGGTATACATGTTCGACTCGTCGAAGCTTGCAGGCAGCATGAAGTGATTGAGTCCGCCGACCCGTTTGACGCGGTCGAACATGGCCACCGCAATGCAGCTTCCGAGTACTGTGGATATAATTTCATCCTCGGTGGTGACGTAGAATTCACCGGGATGGATGGAAATCATCTTCTTACCAAATTTCTTACTGAACTGTTCGTACACGGCTCTGTCCTGTAACTTTTTTACGCCCGACCCGTACCGGAGAAAGGACGCTCGCCTATCTGCTGCTCCGCGGTACTCTGAACGGAGACTAAAAGAGCGTAACGTCTCCCGACGATACGCCCTGCTCAACCTCGAATCCACCGAGTTCGCCGGCCGAGGCTTTGTGTGTGAAAATCGTGAACCGCTCGATAATAGCGCGTAGCCGCTCGCTTGCCAGCGACCACTGTTCGTATTCGCTATCGGCGAGTAGTTGCTTTTTCTCGGTGGTTGCCCGGTCTCGAACCGACTCCAGTTCCTGCTTCACCTCGACTATGGTTTCTATGAGCGCTTCCAGCTCGCTGTGATGTCCCTGTGCCTCCTCGAAGAGTTCATGGAATCGCCCCGTGAACGCCGCGAAGCCCGACACTGTCTCGCTGAGGACCGACCGGGCGGTATTGAGCTCGGCATACCGGTCGCGCACTCGCCGGATGAACTTGCGAACGTAATCGGATTCGCGTTCAAACACCTCGCGTGCTTGCGCGAGTACGGCGCTTGAGCTGCTCATAAAACCGCTTGTGGTGTCGATACTCGAGCTAACATCAGCCTCGATTCTTTTGGTGAGCTCGGTCATCTCCTCGACGCTATTACCCATTTCCTGAAGCACAGCCTGCTTGGAAACTTCGATTCTCGAATGCACGTCCACGCTTCGAAAGCGGTCCACGAGAACGGAAAACTTGCGAAGGTCGTCGTTGAGCCGGTTGACCTGTTTCATGAGGTCCCGCGAGTGATCGGCGATTTTTTGCCGCTCGCGAATCGAGACATTCAGATCGTGCAATAGTGTATGTAATACGCTCGACGACTTTTCGTACAACGCATCTATGGAATCGGTCGAGCGCGTCCGTCCTTCGATGAACGTCTGCTGGAAATCACCGCTGTGTTTCTCGAGAGACTCCACGATGCGGCTTGCTTCCGCGGATTTTTCCCGAAACAGAGCCACGCTGCCGCGGATGCGGTCGGCCACTTCGTCGAGAATGCCCTTGCACAGTTCCGGCATTTGCTCGAAGAAGGTGAGTTCATCGAGTGCCTCCTCGGTGGAAGATGTTTCGGAGACCCGGGTAAGCTCTTCGAGTGAAATGAGAACGTGGTCGACGGACTGTTTCACGAGGTCGTGCAATTGGACCTCTTCCATAATGCTCTGCAACGGTCCTTTGACCGTCGTCGCCTCCTCGGCGATGGTTTCGATTCTTCCGGCAATGTCCGAAAGGCCGCGCTGGAATGAAGCGAAGCTTTCTTCGAGGCGCTCTGCGGCGTGAGAGAACACTTCCTGCTGCCGGGAAGCGGCCTCCTCCATTTCTCGTTGGAACGAGGTGAACGTCTCGTGAAGTTGGGCGCCTCGGGACTCTATGCTCTCGGTCATTTCGATTGTCGATGCAGAAAGCCTTTTCAGCTCCTCGGTAATGTAGGAAAACGCCCGCCCCGCGCTGCCTGACTTCAGCGCTACGGTCATGGCGTTGAGCGAGATTAGTTCCATTTCGATGGAATCCTCTTTTATCCGTGAAATGATCGAGCCAACATCCCCGAGTCTTCCCAGGGCGTCGCGGAGTTCGCCGAACAGCGCCTCGTCGTGCTCCTGCATTCGTGCGAAGCGCTGACCACCCTCCGAAATAATCTGACGCATCTCCGCGATCGCGCTGTCGATACTACTGTATTCGCTGTTTCCGTCCCCGCTTTCACCGTGAACATGGCGTGCCAGCGACCTGCTCTCCGCGACGCTACGGTCCATCTCGGAGAGGAGCGCAGGAAACTCTTCGCCGAGTCTGAGGTAGATTCGCTCGGAGGTCTTCGTCAGGTTGAGAAGTGATTCGCGTATTTCATCCCGGAACTGTGCGCTGAACGATACCATAAACCCTTACAATGATAGCATAGCCGCTGCCGTTCATATAGCAGGGTTCGCGGCTAAAGGGGAAACAGAAGATACAAAAAAAGCCCCGCCGACTTCCCGGCGGGGCCTGTGAATTGCCTTGGTGGCACGCCTTGAAGTACTCAGTACTTCGCCGTGTCCGGAATCATTTCCTCGTCTGCACGAATGGACAGCTCCGTTTCGAGGTCGAAAAGCGTTACCCGTTCGAAGTCGGGAACGAAGCGAACCGGGTCGCCGACGTTGTGACGTGTAGAGGGATCCACGCGCGTGATGATCGTGTGGCTTCCGGTGTTCACGTACAGGTGCGTGTCCGCGCCGAGCGGCTCCACAACCTCCACAGTGGCCGGAATGCATGTCCCATCCTTCGCCTTGGGGTCGTATTTCAGGTCCTCGGGACGAGAGCCGAACACCATGTCTTTCCCGATGTATTCCTTCGCGAGCTCAGCCAAACGCGAATCGAGCTGAATTTTGAAGTTGTCCTCGACGGCGAAGACCTTATTGCCTTCCTGCTCGATTTTCACGCTCATGAAGTTCATCGGGGGCGAACCGATGAACCCGGCAACGAAGCGGTTAACCGGATGATTATAGAGTGTAAGCGGGTCACCGATCTGCTGGATAAGGCCATCCTTCATAACGACGATCTTGTCACCCATGGTCATAGCTTCCACCTGGTCATGCGTGACGTAGAGCATGGTCGCCTGAAGGCGGTTATGCAGCGAGGAGATTTCTGCTCTCATCTGAACTCTGAGCTTCGCGTCGAGGTTCGAAAGCGGCTCGTCGAACAGGAAGACCTTCGGTTTGCGCACGATGGCGCGTCCGACCGCCACGCGCTGTCGCTGGCCGCCGCTGAGCGCCTTCGGCTTGCGGTCGAGTAGCTGTTCGATGTCGAGAATACGTGCAGCTTCGTCCACGCGGTTCTTGATTTCGTCTTTCGAAAACTTGCGAATTTTAAGACCGAACGCCATGTTGTCGTACACGCTCATGTGTGGGTACAGCGCGTAGTTCTGGAATACCATAGCGATATCCCGGTCTTTCGGTGGGACATCGTTAACGAGCTTGCCGTCGATGTACAGCTCGCCGTTAGTGATATCCTCGAGTCCTGCAACCATTCGAAGCGTTGTCGTCTTTCCGCAGCCCGACGGGCCGACGAGCACGACAAACTCCTTGTCGTTGACGGTAATGTTAGCGTCTTTTACCGCCTGAACATTACCCTCGTAGATCTTGTTGATGTTCTTCATCTCAACTGTAGCCATGAAACCCTCCAGTGGCTTTCCATATAGTCTATATCTCGAAAGAGTAAATCCGGTTAGTTCCCGGTGTCAACGAAAAATACGTTCATTATCCCGTTTCCCGAGCGAAGGCTACAACTCCTGCTGCATAAGCCAGTTCCGAAGCCGTTCGGCGAGCGGTAGGTCCTGCTCTTCTTGTACGGCTTCTCGAAGCCATGGAATCACAACGCCCTCGGCGAGACGGGGCCAGAGAGCGTGCTCGACCACCGGACGTCGCAGCTGAGACTCGCCGGGTACCCGTCCGGTAAGTTCCGGATGCGTCTCGGTAAGGTAGCGGGTATTGACCTCTTTGAGGCTGCTGAACCCGCTCGCGAGGCCGAACGATGGTTCGCGGTCACCGTAGGAGGCATCTATGAGTCGACGCTGGGTGTCCGGATTCAGAAGCCAACGCAAAAGCGACCGCGCCGACTCGGGTTGGTCGCTGCCGGCCGGGATTGCCGCCCACCGAATGTGATCGCCGACGTCGAGCGTGTTGTCTCGGGTCAGCCAGCGCACGTCGAGGTCAGCGATTTCGCGGTCGGGCATTGTGTAGAACTCGGCCGCCGTCGTGTACCAGAATCCGGCCCGCCCCTGCTGTACCGAACGGTTTCCCGGGCCGACGAGGTAGCGGTCCTGAAAGCTCTCTTCGGCGCCGGCACCAGGATTCGTCTGTGTGCTCCACTCGCGCATGAAGGCTACGACCTCGTCGGCCGCGTCACTCGACCAGAGCGGCATTTCCTCCGGCCCCTCTCGGAAGCGAACACCGAAGGCGTTGGTGGCTGCCAGGGCGAATGAGGGTTGCCAGATCGGTGAGTAACCCATGCGCACCGGTCGTTCGTCGTTGCTTTCGTTAAACGCGCCGGCAGCCTCACGCAATTCCTCGATATCTAACGAACGGCGTTCGTCCTGTGCCGGCTGCCACGCATCGGCGAACATGACAGCCGGAACATCGAAAGAGAGCGGAACAAGGCGAAATGTTTCATCTATCCTGCCGGCTTCGAGGATCGGGCTATAAAACTCGTCCACTCGCCCGTCCACAATTCCGTCCAGCGAGGCGTATTCGGCCGACGCATCCCCTTTGAGGAGGTTGCGGTCGATAATCAGATCCGGCGATGACTCTTCGGTCGTCACGAGCTCGTATCCGGCGCCTGCTTCTATGGGTCGGACCTCCACCGGAGCGCCATCAACGTTGGCGTTATACCAGTCGAAGTAGTCGGCGATGAGTGGTTCGGATGTCCATACGGTCACAGGTTCTGATGTGTTGCTGCCGCACATCGCCAGAACGGTCAGCACCATCGAGGAGAGTAAAAGGCTGAATGTAAGTCTCATCTAAAGCGGCTTCCTTCCAAGCTTCCCAGTCGCCCGGGGTTCGCAGCTACGATCCGGCCAGCTCGGCGGCGGCTTCGGAAATCTCGCGGAAAAGCGGCGCGATCTCGTCCCGGTCCACGCCGGCAAATGCCACCCGCAGGTACCGCCCCTGAATGGATATTGTGCCGATTCCGCGGTCAAGCAGTGCCAGCCGGAGCGCCTCGGCGTCCAGCGGAGCACAATCGAAGCTGACGAAATAGCCTGCGTTGCACGGAAGCGGCTTCAGAGGCGATGTCTCCGGCATTTCTCCGATCACCTTCTGCATTTCCTGGTAGCGGCTTTTCAGATCCTCGAACAAGGCCTGCTTCTGCGCCGGGTAGTCAGGGTTCTCAAGCAGTTTGGCCAGAAGGTTCTGGCCGAGTGTATTGGCGTTGGAGATCGACGCGCGGATGCCACCGGTCAGTTTCTTCTCGAATGCCTGGTAGTGGCGATCCTCGAGCCCCTTCGCCGCCATGGTGACAAAGCCCACTCGCATGCCCCAGAGAAAATCCTCCTTGGTTGCCCCGTCGACTTTTGCCGCGAGTATCCGCTCGTGCGCCGAGGCAAGCCGGGCGAACAGCGACTCGTTGAGGACGTCATCAGCATAAAAGAGTCCGAAATATGCGTCGTCGCAAATGGCAAGGATATCGGTGCCGGCGTCGGCCTCCTCGACGAGAATCTCGATGAGACGCTCGGCCGAATCGCGAGTAGGCGCGTAGCCGGCCGGGTTGTTCGGAAAGTTCAGAAGAATCACCAGTTTCCCTTGGTCCCGATTGCGCTGAAGTACCTCGGCGAATCCCCCGGTGTTTAGCGTCATATGCTCGGTGAAAAACGGGAATGTCGTGATTTTCGCCTGATTGCGACCCTCGAGGATAAGCCGGTAGTTACCCCAGAACATATCCGGCATAACGACGTAATCCCCGGGATCCACGAAAAGCTCGGCAAGCTGAAAGATACCGTTGGTAAGCCCCGCGGTGACAACCGGCTTTGAGTGCGGTGTACCGGCGAGTGAAGGGTTCTTCGCGGCGATTTCCTTCGCCCAGAGATCCCGGACCTTCGGAACTCCGGCGGTCGGCGAGTACGCGACCGCCTCCGCGGGAGTGAAACGATCGAGTAGCTCCTGCGCGGCCGGCAGCATGACCGGCGCTCCGCCGGCGTAGGCCATGCCGACGGTCGCATTATAGCGGTCGGCGCGCTGCTTCGCTTCGCCGGATTGGGCAACAATACCTTTGGGAAAGTAGGATCGCAGCCCGTACTCACTGAGCAGCCGCGCGATAACGGTACCTTCCAATTGAGCATTCAGCTCTCGTGCTAACTGGTTCATGGTCCGGGAACAATAGCACGAGATGGCAGTCTTGTTGATAGGTGTTTGACCCGGTTGCCACCGTTCGCGTAAGCTATAGAGTAAGCCCATGTCTTCGAGTAAGCCGGTCGCCGAGAGCAAACAGGAACAGCGGGAACCTTCCAATCTGATTGAGCGTCTCTTCTCGTCGCTTTTCGGCGGCGACGATCCCGAGCGCCAGAAACGGCGACAGCTCAAGGCGATCGGGAAGCGACTGAACAAGGGGCGATACAAGTTCTACAAACCGCGTATGCAGCTCGCGCAGCCCGGCCTTGCGCGGTTTTTTTTCGATATCTACCAAGTGGTTGGTCCGGCGCAGAAGCTGCTTCATAACGCACGCAACAGCGCTGCCCTCAGGCAGATAGTGATCGAGCACTTTTTCACCGATGAGCAGGCGGCGCTCCGTGCGAACTTGACCGAAGAGGCGATTCGTGAGCTTGCGGGCAAGCGCGAACCCCAGGATCTCGCTCGAGTCGTGAAAAATCAGCTTCAGAAGTTCTACGCGAGCTTCGAGAACGATACGGTTCGCCGCATTAACGAGACAAACCAGCGGCTTCATCGTATGGTCGATCTGGTCTCTTTCGATTACTTCTTTTTTCTGCGCAAGTTCGACGGCTCCTTTCCCGAAGACGGATTTAACGCGAAGCCAAAGTTCGAGTCCATTAACGCCGCTTACGTATGCGACGATCTCAAAGACTTCCTCGAAGTCTTCGAACCGCTGCCGGCCGACAGTTCATGGGACGACGTGCTCGCCATTCTCGAGGAGTATCGAAATGTACCGGTAGTGAACGCCGGTGCCTGGAGGAAGCTGGTCGGCAATCTGGCACGCGTTCGCGATTCAGGAGTCATTGTCGACATTGTACGCCACGCAGAGGAGAACCCGTGGTTCGAGCCTGACCATCGCGAGGTGTCGGCGCGAACGGTCGAGCCCTATCTCGAAAAGGTAAAGAGAGAGGCCGAGCAGGTCATACACTCCATTTTTCGCGAGCGCAGGCAGAACAAGATCGACCGGCTGACTACCGAAGTGTTCGGCACCAACGCGATTATGCGAACCAAGAACTATACCGAGAAGGCGAGCTCATCGATCGCAGCGCGCGCCCAGACCCGCTACGTGCACACCGATGCCATGAATTACCTGAAGGCGTTTCTTATCGATTACTTCAAGAAGGATATCCGGGAGCTTCAGGATATGCTTGTCGTCCGCGGCCAGTGGGCTTCGAGCCACGATGAGCAGCAGATGAGTGCGGCGTTCCACCGTCTCATGGAGCTCGCGGGCGAGGTAGTTCAGTTCGATGACGAGCTCGGTGAAGAAGGAAAGCTCGGTATGAAGCTTCGGCGGGCGCTCGGTCGTTCGGTAGCGAACGATCCGGGATCGCAGAAACTCGCGCTCCAGGCTGTCGAAGAGATAAACGGTATGGCCGGAGCCATGATAAGCGAGTCGGCGCAGAAGCTCGTAATCATTGGCCAGTCGCTGAAATCCCTCATCGAGGATTACGGCAAGCGTAAGCCCGAAATGATTAACAACTGGCGCGAAATAGAGGGCATGTCCGAGCAGCCCATTAAAGAACGAATGACCGAGGTGTACAAGCGCATCTACTACTTTGTTCAGCTTCTCCAGATGTTTCAGAAGAAGCAGAAGAAAAGCGACAGCGAGGAACAAAAAAAACAATCGCAGTCAGCCGGAACCTGAACCTCTTGCCCGAGCCGAGAGTGCTTTTCGCGTGCTCGCGGGCTCAGGCGAATGTGCACGGCCGCCTTGCAAGAGCAATAGCGGTTACCGCAGCGCGCGTGAGCCCGATACGGAACAGAGCGCCACGATACGCAGGTCAGTTATGCCGAGGCTGCTCCGAGGCGTTCGAGCTGCCGCACTCCGTTACCGGAAACCACAGCACCCTCGTGTCTAAGCAGCCATCGCTTGTCTTCGGCGCCGGTATCCGAGCCGAGCGAACGCACGCCGTAGGCGCCGAGCCCGCCCTGAGCAGGTACCACCCGATGGCAGGGAATAAGCAGGCAGATAGGATTGCGCGCTACCGCGTTCCCGACCGCCCGCGCCGCGTCGCGCCGGCCGATCTTCTGTGCAACCGTCCCGTATGTCCAGGTCTGACCGTAGGGAATACGCGTAAGGCGCTTCCAGACCGCTTCCTGGAAGGCGGTTCCTTGAAAGCGCAGCGCCGGCGAAAAACTCTCCCGGTTACCGGCAAAGTACTCGTCGAGCTCAAGCTCGAGTTCGCCGCACGCGTACTTGTTTTCCTCGAGGATAAACTCGTCGCCGAAACGAGGCGGAACAAAGGAAATACTCATAACCGCCCCGCGCCTGTCTACGGTCAGATACAGGCGACCTATCGGCGAATCGTAGGTGTGGGTATACACAGTTTCCTTCGATTTATGCATACTTACTAATATACCCTGTCACACACCTATGGGAAGGGTATTTTTGCGAAAAATCTATTAAACACCCACAGCGGTAGTGTTGTACCCGCTGGTTTTGTTTCGTGCCGTTTCAATCTTCTCTCAGGCCGATGGTGTCCTCCCTTCGTGTTGCGTTACTATGGAAGTATTATGATAGGACGTGTAATTTCCACCGCGGTGGTTCTCGGACTCGTGGGCCTGGTTTTCGGGTACCTTGTCTTTGCTCGACAGGGTGGCGGCTACATAAATCCGCTCGAGCTCTTCTTCCCGGGACAGGACGTGTTTTCGCAGTTTGGTGACGCGGTTCGCGGTGGCGGAGGGATTCGCAACAACGTGCTTGCCGCCGGCGGCGTGGGCGCGCTCATAGGAGCGGTGTACCAGTTTGCCCGTTCGAAGCGATAAGCGGCGGCATAAAGCCGGCGGTTAACACCAGCGTGGTGACCGGCGAGGATGACGCTTAACACCAGCGTGGTGAACACTAATGGGGCCCCCGGCTTTCACGTTCCCGCTACAGCGAAATCATCGAGCGCGGCGCGCAGCTTCATGGGTACCGCTGCACGAACGGTCACCGATTCACCATCAGCCTCCTCGTCCATAACCCGCGCTTCGCGGTGCAGTCGCGCGACGAGATCCCAGCGGTCGTTCGGTAGCCGAAAAACGGTGTCTTCGAATCGGTCGGCGAAAAACTCGCCGATACGGGTCCTGAGCGTCTCCAACCCCTCACCGCTGTGGCACGAAAGCCAGACCGCCTCGGCGACCTCGCGCTCGCTACGCACCGAGGGAAGCGCTACGGTGTGTTTGAGCAGGTCGATCTTGTTATAGACGGTGATAATCGGTCGCGATGCCGCTCCGATCTCTTCGAGTACCGAAAGGGTGGTTGCAACCTCTTCGTTGAGCTGAGGGCTCGCTGCATCGACTACGTGCAAAAGCAGGTCCGCGCGTACGGTTTCTTCGAGCGTCGAGTGAAACGCGCTGACGAGGTCATGCGGAAGCTTGCGCACGAAGCCGACCGTATCGGTAAGCAGGAACTCAAGCCCGCTATCGAGCGAGCAGCGGGTGGTTTTCGGGTCGAGTGTTTCGAAAAGGCTATCCTTCGAGCTGACGTTAGATCCGGTAAGCGCGTTCAATAGGCTCGATTTTCCGGCGTTCGTGTATCCCACGAGCGCGATCGTCGGCACGGGAATAGATTCGCGCTTGCTTCGCGCTGTCTCCCGATGCCGGACTACGGATTTCAGTTGGCCGTCGATACGGGCGATCCGGTCGGCGATCTGTCGACGGTCGACCTCGAGCTGCGTCTCACCGACGCCGCGCATCCCTTTCACGCCACCGCGTTGCCGCGAAAGATGCGTCCATGCCCGTTTGAGTCTTGGCATGGTGTACTGAAGCCGTGCCCGCTCGACCTGCAGGCGGGCTTCGTAGGTGGAGGCGTGATCGCGGAAAATGTCGAGAATAATCTCGTGCCGGTCAGCTACAGCGGTTCCCGTGTACGCTTCGAGGTTTCGCTGTTGCGGCGGAGAAAGCTCGTCGTCGAACGTTATTCCCTTGGCTCCGAGCGTATCGACGAGTTTCGCGAGCTTTTCGACTTGTCCGCTTCCGATCAAGGTTGAAACCTTGGGTGTGTTGCAACCGAAGATGCAGGTCTCAAGAACCTCGTAGCCGAGTGTTTTCACCAGCCTCCCGAGTTCGGCAATGTGCTGCTCGGCAGCTTGCCTGCTTGTATACCGGTCTGTAGTTCCGACAAGAATAAGACCCGGTGCGTCTGAAGTGTGCTCTATCATGTTCTCTGCCTGTAGTATAACGCCGTGATGCGACTCAATGAAGGGTAAGGAAGTGCTTTTCTCGGGTCGCGTTTCCGTGGGGAAATCGCTATACTGCGCGCATTATCATGGAACGGGCACAGCAAACTATTGCTGCGCGGCTGAGCTGTCGCGCGTATTCCGGCGAGCCGCTCGGTGACGAGCATACCGCTCGTATAGAGTCCCTCATCTCCGAAGACCTTCACGGGCCACTAGGTACACCCGTGCGGGTTTCGCTTGTCGAGAACTCACCGGTAACCGGCGGGGAGCTTGAAGGTCGGTTCAGCTACGGATCGGCCCACGGAGCCCCGCTTCTGCTTGTGCCAATGGTACCCCGATCGCGCCACGCTATGGAAGACTTGGGAGCCGTTGTCGAGCGGATCATTCTCGAGCTCGAGGCTGAAGGTATCGCTTCGTGCTGGTTTGCCGGAAACTTCTCCGAAAGCCGAGTAGCCCGCGAGGCGGGAGCCGGTTCAGAGGAGCTTCTGCCGGCCGTGGTTACCATCGGTTACAGGGCCCATCGGCGTACCGCAAGCGAAGGGCCGGCGCGTTTCTCAGTCGGCGCACGAAAGCGTAAACCGTGGCAGGAGCTTTTTTTCGAGCTCGAGTTCTGGGACGATGAGCAGCGTCCCCACGGACCGCCCACTCCGCTCACACCGCAGGATGCCCCCGACTACCAGGAAATGTTGGACGCGGTTCGCCTCGCTCCATCCACATCCAACAGCCAGCCGTGGAGGTTCTTTCGCTACAGCAGTGACTCGGGGCCGGATGAGCTGCATCTGTTCATGCGTCGCAACGCGGGAATGGACAAGGTGATCCGCGACATCGACATCCAGAAAGTCGATATCGGCGCTGCGATGGCCCATTTCAAAGCCGTAGCCGAGGAGCTGCGTATGGACGGACAGTGGATCTACAATCGCCCGCGCTATTTGCCCGCGGGGGTGGAGTATATGGCGACTTGGGAGGACGGCTGACGGTAGGCCGACTCAGGAAGGCAGCTGGCCGGAGATCGGCTCAGGAAGGCAGCCCACAGGAGATCGGCTCAGGCAAGCCTCCTGTCGTAGCAGCGCGGCGAACCAGCTCGTAGCAGCGCGGCAAACCAACTCGTAGCAGCGCGGCGAACCAGCTCGTAGTAGCGCGGCAAACCAGCTCGTAGTAGCGCGGCAAACCAGCTCGTAGTAGCGCGGCAAACCAGCGCGAGCGTATCTACATCGTCGGCGAAGGGGATGAGCGCGAGGCAGATCCTGCCGATCTCAGCGAGTCGTCGCTTCGGCCTGCAAGTACGCCTGCCAAGTGCTTCGGGCGAGCTCGGCGGGGTCCGAATAGCGAGGCGCCCAACCGAGAAGCCCGCGTGCGTAGTCCGATGACGCTACCAACCTCGCAGGATCGCCCGGGCGTCGTCCGACCGTTTTTGTCGGCACCGCGTGTCCGGTGACATTGCGCACGGTGTTTACCATTTCGGCCACGCTGTAGCCTCGTCCGCTTCCGAGGTTCGCCACGATACTCTCCCCCCGGTTGCCTATATACTCAAGCGACTTCACGTGGGCCTCGGCGAGGTCGGTGACATGGACGTAATCGCGGATGCACGTACCGTCCGGTGTAGGATAGTCATCGCCGAAGATCTGAAGCTCCTCGCGTCTGCCGACGACCACTTCGAGGATTACCGGGAGCAGGTTCGCCGGGTTGCGCTCAAGCCCGGTTACCCGGCCCTGCGGGTCGTAGCCGGCCGCGTTGAAGTATCGAAGTGATGCGTAGCGAATACCGCGCAGCGACTCGTACCACCGCATGAGCCGTTCAATTTCGAGCTTGGTGAATCCGTAGAAGTTCTCGGGGTTCGCCGGATGCTGCTCGTCGAGCGGCAGATACTCGGGTTCTCCGTACACCGCCGCGGAACTCGAAAACACAATAGAGTACACACCGGCCCGGGCCATCGCGTTGAGCACGTTGATTGTGCCGCTGATATTGTTCACCGCGTACTTCTCCGGCTGTATCATGCTTTCGCCGGCTGCCTTCAGCGCAGCCAGGTGCACCACCGCATCCCAGCCCTCGGCCATCGTATCGTTGAGCGTCGACTCGTCGAGAATATCCCCCCTGACCAGGCCGGCCTCAGGGAAGATGTTTTCCTCGACGCCACTCGAAAAGTTGTCGTACACCGTCGTTGTATGTCCGTCGTCGAGGAGCATTCTCGTGACATGGCTTCCTATGTATCCGGCTCCACCGATTACCAATACCCGCATTGGTCTACAGTGTCGCGCGTGGTATGCGGTGTCAAGCGTGGTATGCGGTGTCAAGCGTGGTATGCGGTGTC
>JBKGYS010000038.1:0-18511 GCA_046545955.1 Spirochaetales bacterium
GAAGTTCCTCATAAGATTGCTGTGCGTGTAATTCCAGTGGTGCCGTAGAGTCTGTCTCCAGTAGTTCCCGCGTTCGAGATTCGTCGGGCCATGACTCGCACAGCGTCGCGCCGCCGCAGGAGAGAAGCACACGAGAGCCCGCGGGATTCGGCACGGAGGAAACCGGCAGCCCCCGCGTTACCGTGAACGACGCACCATGGCCTGTTATGCGGGCGTACTCCTCGCGCGCCCGCGCTCGTAGCGCATCGAGGGATAAACGCCCGTCCCGGAGTACAGCGTGCGACCCGGTATTATCAATAGACTCCGCGTGAGGACCTCCGCCCATTGCGGCCTGCCCGGCGGGTTGTTCCTGCCCGGTGGGTTGTTCCTGCCCGGTGGGTTGTTCCTGCCCGGCGGGTCGGCCTCCGAGGTGAAGCGCCACGAGGTATTTCCCGCGTCGAAACCACAGCACTCCGCGCGCACGGTCGGCTTCGCTCGCTCGAAACTCGACTTCGGGGATTGTACAGGTCGATGCGGAGAGCTCCGGCGCACGCTTCCTGAGCGACAAAAGGGCCCGATACCACTCGAGCATTTCCCGGTGCCCGTTCTTGTCGCGCTCGCTCCAGTCGAGCATGCTGCGCTCGAAGGTTTCCCATGCCTGCGGATCGGGAACATCTTCCGGTTTCCAGCCGAAGTACACAAACTCGCTGCAACGCCCCCGGGTCACCGCCTCGCCGAGGCCGGGGTCCCGGTGATCGGTAAAGAACTGGAATGGCGAACTCGAAGCCCACTCCTCGCCCATAAACAGCATGGGGACCGCCGGTTGCAGGATAGTAAGAGCGGCGGCGATTTTCGCCCGGTCCGGCGAAACGAGATGGCAAATCCGCTCTCCCACTGCCCGATTTCCTACCTGGTCATGATTCTGACTGCAATGAACGAAACGGCTTCGTGGAAGGGTCCCTACGGGGCGACCGACGTGACGCTTGCGCGCAGACGAATAGCCACCGTCGTGCACGTAAACGTCACGGAGGCTCTTGGCGAGCACTTCGAGCGACCGGAATCCTTCGTAATAGCCCCGCGCTTCGCCGGTGAGAAGCGTGTGCACCGCGTGGTGAAAATCGTCGCTCCAATGCGCGGTGAGCCCCATGCCGCCGGCTTCTCGGGGCATTACGAGGGACGGGTCGTTCATGTTGCTTTCGGCTATGAGCGCCAGCGGTTTACCGAGCTCGCCTTCGAGCCGGCGGGCTCGCTCGGCCATCTCTTCCATAATGTGAACGGCGTTTTCGTCGTACAGCGCGTGGACCGCATCGAGTCGAATCGCGTCTATATGGTAATCGCGAAACCACTGTTCAATGTTGTCGAGTACGAAGGCACGAACTTCATCCGATCCTTCTTGGTCCAGGTTTACAGCGGGGCCCCACGGCGTCTTGTAAGCATCGGTGAAATAAGGGCCGAACACTCCGAGGTAGTTGCCTTCCGGCCCGAGATGGTTAAAGACGCAGTCGAGACAGACCGCGATGCCGCACGAGTGCGCGCGGTCAACAAGACGCTTCAGCCCATTCGGGCCACCGTAAGCCTCGAACGGCGCATAAAGCCCTACCCCGTCGTAACCCCATCCCCGGGTTCCGCTCGAGGCGGCTACCGGCATGAGCTCCACGTGGGTCACGCCGAGATCCGCGAGCTCGGCAAAGTGTTTGGCCGCGCTGTCGAATGTTCCCGCCGTTATCGGCAGAGCGTTACCCGTGTGCCGCCGCCCGGCACCGTCGAGGTCTTGCCGGCTTCGGTCTTCGGGTCCGTTCGCACCGGTCGCCATTCGGGCACCCGCCGACGCGGGGGTCTCGCCCGCACCGGAATGGGCTTTTTTACCCGCCGTTAGATCGCCTTCCGACCGCGACAGCGCTCCCGCGCGGTTGCTTGCCTCGCTACCTTCCGGCGCGAAGGTTCCTACGTGCAGTTCGTAGAATACCGCCGAGGAAAGGGGCGGCGCTCTGAATGCCGAATCGGTCCAGGCGAAGGCGGCGTGGTCCACCACCTGAGCCGGTCCGTGAACACCGTCAGGAAGTCGCGGAGCGCGCGGATCAGGAAACGGTCCCTCGCCGTCCACGAGCAGCGCGTACCTCGGCTCCTTCGAGCGGCAGGTGACCTCCGCTACCCAGTGTTCGCCGTCGGCGGCCATGGGGTTTTGCACTCCCTCGACAACAAGCTCGACCGATTTCGCGAACGGCGCCCAGATAGAAAATCGCTGCGTCATTCAGCGCCCCCGCCGGCAGAATCGGCGACGGTCACAGCCTCGAATACGCCGACCGGGAACTCGCCGAGTAGAACGTCGGCGCTTAACGATTCCCCGTCTGCCACAGTATGAATGGCGCCGGTCACGACATTGCGAAACGTTCCTTCCGGCAGGGCTATCGTGGTACCCGGGTACTCCAGTCCTGATGTGACCGGCAGACGTGGTGCGACACAGACGACCGACGTATCCCTGGAAAAGGCCACGAGATAGTCGGCGCCGGGGCCGGCTACATCGAGTCGGTTGTACGCGGCGGGTTCCCGGTCCGATGTGCCGGCAAACACGTCGGCCCGACGTTCACGCAGATGAAGGCAGGCGGTGGTAAGCGCGAGTTTCGGCGCGCCTTCATCAAGGCGCTGCCAAAGCTCTCCCGGCTCGAGCGATGCAACTTCGGATAGCAACGAACGCCGCTTCACGTAATCAACCGGCCGTCTGTTATCCGGGTCCACGAGGCTGAAATCCCAAAGCTCGCACCCCTGGTAAATATCGGGAACCCCCGGCCCCATAAGCTTAATCGCGACATTCGCGAGCGAGTTGACATACCCCGGTACCCGCACAAGCTCGACAAACCGTTCTATCGACCCCATAACATCAGCATCGCTCATGATCCCTTTCACGAACTCGAATACTGAGGCTTCGTACGGCTCGTTCCGCGCAGTCCAGGTGGTGTGGGTCTTCGCTTCACGCATTGCTTTCTCGACATACGCGATCATACGCTCTTCGTCGATCGGCCACGCGCCGACGAGCGTCTGGTACACAAGATACTCTATGTTGCGATCGGGCCATTGCTCGGTCCGGTACGCATCGGCCATGGTAGACCAGCTCCACACCGCTTCGGCCCAGCGACTCGGAAGCTCGCTTATGACCGCGAGGCGGGCGCGCACGTCCTCGCTTCGCTTAGTGTCGTGCGTGCTCGAGCACAGCATTGCCTTTGGGTGAGTCCTTGCCCGTTCCTCCATGTGCTCGTGAAACTCACCAGGGGATGTACCGAATATTCCGGGATCGGTTCCGACTTCGTTCAGGCAGACAAGACGGTTGTACTGGTAGAACGCGGTATCCTCGCCTCCCTTTGCCATAGTCGGCCCGGTCAGTTGCTGAAAGCGCATCACGAACTCCCGCTCGCTGTCGCCCTCGAGGTCGAGTGTCAGCACACGAAAAAGCAGATCGAAAAGCTCTCCGTCGAGATCCTCGCGTCGCTCGCGCGCCCGGGAAACTGCGGCATCTATAATACGCCGGTCGTGATCGTAGATGATCCGCTCGTTCGCCTTCGTGTAGGTGCGGTAAACAGGAAAACCGGCGAGCAGCTCGATCACCGCCTCGGCGATATCCTCGCGGGTAAAGTCGCGAAACCTCCTATGGTGTTCGCAGACCTCCGAAAGCAGCACCACGAGTCGATTTACATCACTACCGAGCATATCGTGCAGCACTTGCTGCTTACCCTGGTAGAGATACTCGTGATACTCATCGCCCTCCCCGGTGAACGAACGATAAAAGTCGGTCAATGCTTTTTCCGAATCCTGTCGTACGAACAGCCCACCTGTTACTGCGAGGAAGTCGTACCCCGTTGTCCCGGCGACCGACCACGCGTCTGGAAGCGGCTCGCCGGGATGAAGAATTTTCTCGGCCACGATCCATGCACCGCCGGCCTCGTGCCGTAACCTCGAAAAGTACTGCTCGGGATCACGAAGGCCGTCGGCATGGTCTATTCGCAAACCATCGATCACTCCGCGACGGAGCCAGTCGACAATGCGCGCGTGAGTGTCGGAAAACACATCCTGATCCTCGACGCGGATCGCGATGAGGCTATTAATGTCAAAAAAGCGCCGGTATCCCAAATCGCTGCGCGCGATACGCCAGTACGCGAGCCGGTAATTCTGCCGCGACAGGAACGCTTCGAGCTTGTCGACATTCGAGTTTAAAAGGTCTACTTCGGCGTCCACCGCTCTCCTGAGGTCTGCGCGCTCGGACAGCAGCGCTGCGAGTTTTTCACGGATGACTTCTTTATCACGATGACGGCGGCGGGTGCTCGGCCGGTCGGTGGCGGTTGGAAGCGGAAGATAATCGAGCGCACTTGCAAGAAAACCGAGTTCCGCGTGATCGGCTCGTTCGGCCGCACCGGCGAGGATTTCGGAGAGCGAACGCGGGTCGATCGGAAAGAGGTGATCGTAATAGCGAGCGAAGAACATACCGCCGTCACGCTCTATGCGAATTTCCACCGACTCGAGTATACGCCCGTAATGATTACCGAGAATCGGAAGAAGTACCTGGTTCGCCCGGGAACCCTGGGGGTATTCCCAGTCTACGTCGAAGTAATCGGCGTAGCGACTGCTCGGCCCGTTTTCAAGCACGTCCCACCACCACCGATTCTCGGGGCCTGACACCGCCATGTGATTCGGCACGATATCGAGAACCTGCCCGAGCTCGGCCTCGCCGAGGGATTGGCAGAATGCCTGGTGCGCGGCTTCCCCGCCGAGCTCTTCGTTCACATTCGAATGATCGACAACATCGTAGCCGTGCCGGCTTCCACGGGACGCCTGCAAGTATGGTGAACAGTAGACATGCGATACGCCGAGGGCCTTAAAGTAGCCGACCTGCGCCGATGCCGCAGCGAAATCAAAATCCGGATTCAACTGAATCCGATAGGTCGAGAGGATCGCGTGTTTCATGTAAGTCTAATACCTGCCCGACAATACCACGGAGCTATCAACCGGTTCAAAGGCACCGGCGTGGTCAATCAGGTCCATAGGCGTTCACCGAAAAGAGCACCTCGGTGAAATCGCCGTTCTGACGCATCGCGACGCTCCCGTCGTGGGCCTCGGCAATAGCTTTGGTAATGGATAGTCCAAGCCCGCTGCCCCGGGAACCGCGGCTATTCTCGCCCCGATATAGACGGTCGAACACATGAGGAATATCGTTTTCGTTGACTGACCCGGTGTTCGACACGACACAACTCACCCTGCCGTCCTCCCACGAAGTATCGAATACAATACGACCGCCGCTTTCAGTATGCTGCAGGGCATTCACCATGATATTGGACAGAGCTCGACTGAGCATGTGTTCATCCGCTATGACAACGCCGTCTTCAACTCGGACAACGAGCTCGATTCCGCGCTCTTCGGCAAGCGGCCGGAAGCGCGCTTCGAGGCGCCGAATAAATCCCGGCAGATCGATCTCGGCGGGAACGAGCTTCATTTCAGGCGACTCGAGGCGGCTGAGCTCGCGGAGATCGTTGACAAGCTCGTCGATTCGTTCAACCTCCCCGTACACTGCGGTCAATCGCTCAGGAGTCGGTTCGACAATACCTTCCTGCAACAGCTCAAACTGCGCTTTCAGAGCCGCCACCGGCGTTCGCAGATCGTGTGCGATATCCTGTGTCCACTGCCGCCGTAACCGCTCTTCGTTGGACAGTTGTTCCTGCAGCGCCGAAGCGGACTCACCGATACTCTGCAGCTCCTGCGCTCCGCCGGTGGGAAAACTGACTTCCCGCTCGCCTTCGGCGAGACGACGCAAACCGTTGGAGAGGTTACTCGCGTGTCGACTCATAGCACGGCTGAAGACAACGGCGGCAGCGGATGCAAGCGCAAAACTCACGATCACCCCGATCACCGCCGAAAGCGCCATCGAGCGCAAAAACCGCTGATTGGCAAGATCGCTCGTGAAGCCGAGCGAGCCGGCGCTCAGATAGCCTACCACCTCATCGTTTTGAATAAGCGCCGACGGTGGCCTGGCGCCGGGGAGATTCTCGACGTTGCCCGAATCCGTCATTTCGTAGTCCGCAGGGTCGAGAAGATCGCCTCGCGCGTAGAGAAAAACCGGCTCGCGCTCGGCGTCGAATACGTACACGAACTGGTTCTGCGTCAGAAAGTCGGTAAGACTCTGCTCCACGTTTTCACGGTCGAAACTTCCGAACTCCCGGTACGTACGCGAGAGAACCGGAATAATGACGTTCTGAAGCCGCTGATCTCGGTAGAAATTCCAATCGCTGATGCTTCGGCGAACCCCGAGTGAGAATAGAACTGCCATGAGCAGCAACAGAACGAAGAGTGAACCGAGGATCGCTGAAAAAGTCTGGGCAAACAGCGTCTTCATGACACGACTAACTCTCGCGCTGCCCCGCCCTCACACCACAGAACCGGTATCCGTAGCCACGGACGGTCTCGACCCACTCACTCGCTCCGAGCTTGCCCCGCAGGTTGGCGATATGCGTATCAACCGTCCGCTCGGGCCCTTCATGCAGATAGTCGAGACATTCGCCGAGAATCTGCCGACGCGAACAGACTTCCTGATCGCGGTAGGAAAGGTAGGCGAGAATCTTCCACTCACTGACGGTTAAGGACAACTCCTCGCCGTTAAGCAACGCACGATGCCGGCGAGTATCGATGAGGAGATGATTACCGTCGAGCTCCCAATCAGTTTCGCTCTCGTCATCCTCGCCCTCGCCGCGGGTTCGTTTGAGAAGCGCGCGTGTGCGCAGCACGAGCTCCTTCGTTGAAAACGGCTTCACCACGTAGTCGTCGCCACCGATCTCAAAGCCGGTAATGCGGTCGCTTTCGGCTTCCTTCGCGGTGAGAAAGATGATTGGGACATTTGATCTGCGCCGGATACGTTTCGCGAGAACAAATCCGTTCTCATCCGGTAGCATAATGTCGAGTATAATGACGTCCGGCGCCTGGGTCTCGAGGCTATCGAGGACCCCTTTTGCATGGGGAAACTCTACGACCTCGTCGCCGTCAATCTGAAAGTACTGACTGACCGCATCACGTATCAATTGATTGTCTTCGATAACGAATACTCGTGCCATACCGGTATTCTACTCCGATTAGTAGTAGGTTAAAGAGCGTTCGATCAGTTCCTCTTCGTTACGAACCAACGAACCGTCACGATACGTTTCATGTTCCTCAAGCCGCCGAATCCAGTTTCCGTTATCGTCATAGCGATACCGAAAACGAAACACCTGCTCGAGTCCTTCGGAAAATTCCGTTTTCTTCTCTTCGGTCAGGTCGCCCTTACTGTTAAAGCTCTTCTCAACCGTCCGGATCTCCTCGCCGTCGGGTCGCTCTACCCGTGTACGAACCCGACGCCCGGCCGCGTCGTAGTCGTGGCGAAACACCTCACCTTCCTGTTCGGTTTCATCACGGTGATGCTCACGAACGACACGGCCGAATCGGTCGAGATGTTCGGTAACAGTCTTCACCGGGCCTCCGTCGGGATACATGAGCCGCCACTGCCGGCGCGTGCGGTCGGTGCCGTACTCGTAGATTCGGCTCCACTGAAGCTCACCGCTTCCCTTGTAGACGGCCTCCTCGAGAAGCTGCGAACCGTCGTACTCGAAAACCTGCATACCATCCATATCACCGGCCGAGTTGTAGGACACCTCGCGTTCGAGACGGCCGTACTCGTCGTAGGTGTAGCCGTATTCCCACTGTAAGTCGCCGTTTGAGTCTGTAGACTGCCACCCGGTGAGAAGACCCCGGTCGTTATACTGAAACTCACTACGCGACCGAAACGTTCCATCGCTGAAAGAATCGCGCCGTGTAATGCGTCCACGTTCGTCGTAACGGGCGGATGCGACCCGGGTACCCCGCCCACGTCCCGATTGAGGCATTCGGGTAACTTCAACCGACTGCACGCCCTGCTCCACTTCGAGCTCGTCAGGAATATCGGGGTCGGCCTGGCTCGCGGGCAGTCCGATAGCAGCGGCGGTGTAACTCACGAAAAACAGAGCTGTAACGAGCGAGCGCTCCCTCCGGTAAAACGAACTCATACAGTAAGGATGGTAACGGACTTTGCGAAGCGGTTACAAGCGAATAACTGACGCCGGGGAGGCGAGAAGGGCAAACGGAATCCGGGGCCGCTACACCTACAAGGCCCCGGTATCCCGAAAATATGCGATCTTTCAGGCGTTCGCGAAGTTTTCGCCGACCTGATTCCAGTTAACTACGTTAAAGAATGCCTCGATGTACTCGGGACGACGATTCTGATACTTCAGATAGTAGGCGTGCTCCCAGACATCCAGCCCGAGAATCGGAGTCTTTCCCTCCGTGAGGGGATTGTCCTGATTTGGCGTGCTCATAATCTCGAGCTTTCCACCGGAAACCACAAGCCACGCCCAGCCACTTCCAAAACGGCCGGTCGCAGCCTTTGTAAACTGATCCTTGAACTCGTCGAAACTTCCGAATGTATTCTCGATCGCCCGTCCGAGTTCACCGCTCGGCTGGCCGCCACCGTTCGCCGTCATAAGCGGCCAGAACAGCGCGTGGTTGATGTGGCCACCGCCTTGGTTTCGAACCGGTGTTCGCAGATTTTCCGGCTGACTCTGTAGCTCGGCAATAAGCTTCTCTATCGGCCAGTCGGCGTACTCGGTGCCTTCGACCGCCGCGTTCAGCTTGTTCACGTAGCCGGCGTGATGCTTGTCGTGGTGAATGCGCATTGTCTGCTCGTCTATGTGAGGCTCAAGCGCGTTATACGCGTACGGAAGCTCTGGTAGGGTAAATGCCATAGTATCCTCCTCTATCAATATATTCCGAGTGTAATAATACCCGGACGACTTCGTCCAAGCAAGCGGATAAAAATTTTCCACATCAGAAGATTCAGGCTGATGGTACCTCGGCGCTACGGTCGAAAGCGGCCTTAGTCCATACCACCGACCGGTACGCCACGCCACCAGGCGGCGGCGTGCGCCGCGCGCCCACCTATCCCGTTCCCGACGGACGCATCCTCTGCCGCGTAAACCGGTTGCCACGAAATACGCCGATCGCCGCGGATAACATCGACATAGCCAATTGTGTCTCCGGCTTCGAACGGTCCACGAAGCTCGGATGCCAGATTAAGCTCGGCGTGCAGCTCATCGCCTGCCGAGGAGGCAATGATTCGCACCGGGGGTACGCGGGTTCGCACGGGACCGGCGCCGGGAACGCGAACCTTCGGTGCGTTGCGCGGTTCGAGCTCGGCGTACTCGAAGCTGTCGAAACCGTAGTCGAGCAACTCGGCCGCCTCGCTCTCGCGTCGGCGCCCGCCCTCGGTGTGGGAATCGCCTTCGACTCCCAGCAGAACCGACACCAGTCGCCTGCCGTCGCGTTCGGCGGTCGCCACAATGTTATAGCCGCTTGCCGGTATATATCCGGTCTTGAGTCCATCCGCACCGACGTAGTCCGAAACAAGTTGGTTCCGGTTGCGAAACTCGACGTTTTCATCAGCAATTGTTACCGATTCCCGGCCGTGGTACTCGGCGAGTGCCTCGGGGAAGCGTTCGACGTAGTGTCTGGCGAACTCGGCGAATGCACCGGCACGGATCTCGTTGTCCGCGGCGATGCCCGAAGGCTCGGTGAAATGCAGCTCTTCGACTCCCGCTTTTGCGACCGCATCGTTCATCCGATCGGCAAAGGAGTCGATACTACCGGACAGTTCGTAGGCTGCCGCGTACGCGGCGTCATTGCCTGAGGCAACCGAAAGGCCGAGCAGCAATTCATGCCACGTGACCGCCTCCCCTTCCCGGAGGAACATAAGGCTGCTTCCCGGCGGCATCTCTCGCCAGTCCGCGCGAGGGTCGGGAAACACCCGGTCTTCGAGGCTGATGCCGCCTCGGTCGAGCTCATCGAGAATGACGTACATGGTCACAAGCTTCGTCAACGACGCGGCAGCTCGCCTCGTGTCGGCGTTACGCTCGTACAGCGGGGCATCGTGCTCGAGGTCGATCAACACCGCGGACTCAGCGGTATGTTCCTCGAAGGAGTCGGGCAATTCCGGGGCGTGCTCGAAAGCTGCGACGCGCCGCGTCCGCTCGACCGCCGGGTCACCGTCGGGCAGAGCCGGTACGTCGAGTGCGTACGGCGGCTGTGCGAAAAGCGCGGGAAACGCGAAAAAGCAAATAACCGCGAGACTCGCGCCGACGCTCGCGAGGGTTACAAAAGCTCGTCCACGTCGCCGGTATGTAGAGGGATGCAAAAGGTATGGCACGACTGAGGCGAGTGTACTTCGTTCACCGCTGCGTGTTCAATCTCGCCGGAGTGCAGAATGCTTGCTTCTATCACTTTCCTTTCAAGCGAAATTCCATGTACATTCTCCCGAAGCAATGAACAATGCGGTAATTGAAGTCTCACACCTTTATAAGAGCTATGGGCGTTTCCGCGCGGTTGACAATGTCAGTTTCAGCGTCGACCCGGCGACATGCGCGGCGTTCCTCGGTCCCAACGGGGCTGGGAAAACATCAACCATGAAAGTCCTCTACGGCCGGGCGACCGCGGACGCGCACTCGGACACCAGCATGCGCGTGTTTTCGTTCGATCCAAGAAAAGAACCGCTGGCAGTAAAGGCCAAGAGCGGTGTTGTCCCGCAGGAGGACAACCTGGACCTCGAATTGAACGTCGAACAGAACCTGCGAAACTACGCGACCTTCTACGGCCTGCCACACGAGTTTATCGAACGCCAGATTGACTACCTGCTCGACTTCATGGAGCTCGGTGCGAAGCGGCGAGGACGAGTTCGCGAACTGTCCGGAGGCATGCAGCGAAGGCTTATTATCGCGCGGGCGCTTCTGAACAATCCTGAGCTTCTCATCCTCGACGAACCGACTACCGGTCTCGACCCGCAGGTTCGCCAGGTCATCTGGGAAAAACTGCGCAGCCTCAAAGAACGCGGCGTGACGATTCTCTTGACGACCCACTACATGGACGAGGCGTATCAGCTCTCCGACAACGTCATAATTATGGATAAAGGGCGTTCGGTGCTCGAGGGCGCCCCGCGCACGCTGATCGAAACACATATCGAACAGCACGTGCTCGAGCTACTCAGCGCCGGCCGCGTCGACGAAGTCGAGCGGGCGGCCGGGCGCTCGACGCAGTGGCGGAAGGACGACTTCGGTCATCGGATTTTTTACTACTCGAACGATGAATCCCTCCTGCGACGCATGGCCACCGGACTCGATCCGTACGACTATATACTCAGGCCGGTGAATCTCGAGGATCTTTTCATAAAAGCAACTGGAAGGGGATTAAATGAGCTCCAATAGCAGCGCGTCGACCTACACAGAGCAAGCCGAAGCCGGGCGCGAGTCGTCGTCGGGCGAGGCAGGGCCGCTCGAATCGCGGTCGCATGACACAGGGCACCCGCGAGCTCCGGTCGGACACATCTCTCACCGCACGCCTTCGTACGTTCATCGCATCTACAGCGTGTGGCTACGCCATGTTCGCGTGTATTCGCGCAATCTGTTCAGCAACGCTATGCCGCCGTTTCTCGAGCCGCTCATCTTTCTCGTCGGAATAGGGCTCGGCCTTGGCGAATACGTCTCGGAGATGAACGGGCTTCCCTACATTCAGTATCTCGGAAGCGGTCTGCTCGTAACCGCGGCTATGTTTACTGCGGCGTTCGAGTGCAGCTTCGGGACCTTTATTCGACTCGAGTTCGATAAGGTGTATCAGGGTATGCTCGGTGCTCCCTTGAGCGCGCACGACCTTATCCTCGGTGAATTGCTCTGGGCGGCCACCAAGGGGTTCATTTTCACCTTGAGCGTTTCTATTGTTATCGCGGCATTCGGAATACTGCCGCTTACGCAGGTGCTCGTCGCCCCGTTCATCGGTTTTCTCACCGGTCTTATGTTCGGCAGCCTCTCGCTGTCGATTACAAGTTTCGTTAAAACCATAAACCACTTCAACTTCTACTTTTCGGCGTTTATATCGCCTATGTTCTTTTTCTCGGGAGTTGTGTTTCCCGTGGAAAACCTGCCGGCCGCTGCACGCCCCATAACCGAAATCGTACCGCTTACCCATGCAGTGCGGCTCGTTCGAGCGTTTACCTTCGTCGAGTTCGAGCTCATTCACCTCTGGGATGTCGCGTATATCGTAGTGTTCATTACCTTTTTCGGGTTCCTCGCGCTGAAACGGTTGCGGCGGAGACTGATCGATTGAATATCCGACGCCGTGGTAGCATGATAAAGAAGGTTGCCACGGCCCGTCGTACGCCGCAGAAAAGGGGGATACATGGCCCGGTCCAAGCAGCAGACTGAATCACGCCCGACCGCGCAATCGCTCGGTACCGTTCCTGTTCCGTCGCACGCGCTTGCTGTGGGGGCCAGCGGAATGCTCGCCGGCGCGGTGCGGGGGCTCGCTGACGCGGGGTGGAGGGTCTCGGTCGTTGCTCGCAACGCCGAACGGCTCGAACGACTTGCCGCCGAGCATCCGCGGATCTTTCCCTTAGTCTGTGACTATACCGATGAAGCTGCCTACGAGGCGGCGCTCACGGTAGCATTCGCCGAACGGGGCGCTCCCACGCTTGCCCTCGTGTGGATGCACGACACCGCGCCGGAAGGCCCTCAGCACACCGCCCATATTATTTCCCGGAGCCTTTCAGAGGAGCAGGGCAGGCCGTTCGAGCCCGAGGGTTCGAAAGGCAATCCCGGTCAGGACCGACCTGGAGTTGGAACGGTATACGGAGAAACGGCAGGTAGAGACCCTACTCTCCGGCGGGAGCCAGGCGATGCCGGAGACCCGGACGAAGAAGCTGCGGGGTCTAAAAGTGCCGCGGGAACCGACGACCCGTGGGAATACCTTATCCACGGCGCAACGTCGAAGGCCGACTTGCTCGGCCGCGACCCGGGCAAGCCGCGGGCAGTGTGCCGTTTTTTTCACGTCCACGGCCGTACCTCGGGAGACCCCGCGGCTTACGTCGAACTGTATAGACGAAGTTGCTCGCTTCTCTCTCATATCGCGTACCGTGCCATCGTTCTCGGCAGGAGCGAATCGGGCGGTCGTCTCAGCCACGACGAAATCTGTGACGGCACACTCGACGCCATGCGCGCCGACCGTACCGTGTATCGCGTCGGTTCGGTGTGAGACCCATTCCCGGATCGTCTCGCCACAGCGTCCCGTGACTGTTAAAAAAACTTTCCCGCCTTGCCACCTTCGGCCGGTTTTCCGCCTTCCCCGAACAAAGCGCAACCGTGTGGCCGCGTGGAAAACGGTAGCCGCCTGCCTTCGATGTGGTTACACTTATACACAGAGATGAACGCCATAATATCGGTCCACAATCTGCGAAAGCGCTACAAGAATGTTCAGGCGGTAGATGGGGTGTCTTTTGAAATCCCCGAAGGCATCTGCTTTGGCTTGCTCGGGCCCAACGGCGCCGGCAAGACCACGGCCATCGAAATGATGGAAGGTATTTCCCAGCCGGACTCGGGAGAAATTCTGTTTCGGGGCGCTCCGATCGGCTCGCACTTCAAGGAAAAGGTCGGGATTCAGTTCCAGAGCACGGCGCTGCCGGAGTTCATCACCGTGCGGGAGACGTTAAAACTTTTCGCTGCGTTTTATCCGACTGCGCGCGAGATCGACGAAGTGATCGATATCTGCTCGCTTACCGATATTATCGACCGCGACAACCGAAAGCTTTCAGGCGGACAGCGTCAGCGACTTCTGCTCGCGCTGGCAATCGTGCACCGACCCGAAATCGTATTTCTCGACGAGCCGACAACGGGACTCGATCCGCAGGCGAGGCGCAATTTCTGGCAGCTTATCAGGCGCATCAGATCGGAACGGACTACCGTGATCCTCACGACTCACTACATGGACGAAGCCGAGATTCTCTGCGATCAGATAGCGATTATGGATCAAGGCAAAATTCTCGAGATTGATGCTCCCGAGGTCCTGCTGAACAGACATTTTTCCGGTTCCGTAATTCACGTACCCGATCCCGGCGAGGAGATTCTCGGTAATCCCGAGCGATTGCCCTCAGGGGCGATGCTCCACGACGGCGTCGTGGAGCTGACGTCCGACCGGCTCGACGACAGCGTCCGATCGCTTCTCGCAGCTAACCTGAATCTTGACGGCCTCACCGTCCACAGGCCGAACCTCGAGGATCTTTTCATTAAACTCACCGGCAGCTCGCTTCGCGCCTGAAGTCTTGCCCCGCTCGCCGTTGAGTGGTCACTACTCGGCAGGAATCGAACAAGCCTACACCACGGAGGGAGTACAGCCATGCAGAAGTTCTTAGCGCTGTTTCACGCACGAAACATGGAGTTTGTCAGGGATAGAGGAACATTTTTCTGGAACATACTGTTTCCGGTCATCCTGGTGTTCGGATTTGCCTTTGCTTTTTCCGGCGAGCAGGACACCCTTTTTTCCATAGGGATCCTCGGCGAGGGCGAACCGCCAACGGCTATCGCTGAACTCCCGGGTGCCGAGATACTACGCTACAACGGCGATGGCACCGAGTCGCGCGAGGCGGTGCTCAACCGTCTTCGGCAGCACCAGATAGATATGGTAGTCGACATTGAAAGCAGCGAGTTTTACCTGAACCGCGAGGCGCAGACCGCGCCGATACTGCGGCAGCTGATCGCCGGCGGGGGTAGCTCCCACGGTCTGACCGAACAGGAAGTCTCCGGCGAACCGATACGCTTCGTCGACTGGGTTGTACCGGGTGTCATCGGCATGAATATGATGTTCAGCTGCCTTTTCGGAGTTGGCTTTGTACTGGTGCGATACCGGAAAAACGGCGTGCTCAAACGTATAAAGGCTACGCCCGTATCCGCGTTTACCTTTATCAGCGCGCAAACGGCGAGTCGTCTGGTGATCGTGGTTGCCACGTCGGCGTTCGTCTACGCTGGAACGGACGCCTTCCTGAACTTCACGATGAACGGGTCCTATCTGGCGCTCCTTCTTATTACTGCGCTCGCGATAATCTGCATGATAGCGGTAGGTCTTCTTTTTGCGGGCAGGCTCAAAAGCGAAGAGCTCGCCGGGGGACTGATGAACCTTGTCACCTTTCCCATGATTATCCTCTCGGGCGTGTTCTTTTCGCTCGAAGGTACTCCCGAGCTTCTACAGACGATCGCCCAGTTTCTGCCGTTGACTCACTTCGTCGACGGTGCCCGCTCGATAATGCTCGACGGAGCCGGAATGATGGACGTGTTACCGAATATGGCGGCGCTCGCCGCGATGGCGCTCACCTTCCTCACCATTTCCGCCCTCCTATTCCGCTGGGAGTAAGGACGGAGTCCCGCAGCGCAATCGCCAGATTGCGCGAGAGGGACGGAGTGAACTCGACCGCCGTCGAGCCAAGGACGGAGTCCCGCAGCGCAATCGCCAGATTGCGCGAGAGGGGAAAACATCGACCTAAAAAAGCCGGCTCGATCGCATGGCAATCGGGCCGGCCGGTCGGGCGTCACTGACGCTTTTGTCTCACAAATTCTTCTGCTCGAAGAACCGGAACAGGAATCCCGCGCCAACCACAAAGAGTACAATTACAACCCAGTGATTCACTCCAAGCGCCTGCGCGATCGTGGGATTACCGAGCTGGCCGAGCGATATAATCGCGGAGTCGAACCACGGATACAGAGCCGCGTAGATGAACGCGCCTACAATCATCCCGACAATCGGCATAAGAGCGTGCAACCGACCTTCGCCGAGCGCACCCACGCTGGTTCCCGGGCAGTATCCGATTATTGCCCAGCCAAATCCGAAAAGCAGTCCTCCGATAACCTGCGCGCCGAGGCTGATATCCCTCGGTGAGAAGTCGGCGATGCCGATATCAAGCAGCAAATGCACGCCGATGGAGCTTACAACAATAGCCGTCAGAAGGAACTTGACTATGGTCATATCCTTCAGCCGCATGGCGCCAACCTGGCGCTCGAATCGAATCGCCTCCCCTCCCTGCAGGAAGGCTCCAAAAAACAGTCCGGTTATGAGTCCGTATGCAATATCCATAGTTCCGAATCCCCCTTACGTGTTACGCGCTCGTTCGGCTGTAGAGTATACGGGCCATGATAATTCCGCCGACGAAGAACATGACCACTGCGATAAGACTGCTTACACCGAGCTGGGCCAGCCCACTGACACCGTGACCGCTCGGGCAACCGCCGGCCATGCGGACCCCGATGATCGCGAGGATTCCCCCGAGAAGCGAGAACCACATCCGCTTTTGCATACTCATGCCGAATTGGTCGGTCCACATCTTCGGAAGGCGCTCGCGCTTAAAGGTGCCGGTCATTTTCGACATGGCGAGCGCTCCCAAACCAATACCAATTACAAACCATGTCTGCCAGTGCGTAAGTACTATCGCCGGACCATCAGCGAACGATCCGAGTTGCGCCTCGTTGACATTGAATCCGATAAGATCCGTCACGAATCCGGCGAACCTGGGAAACGTGGTCGATGTTCCAAAAAACTGCCCGATCAGGGCCACGCTGAGGACTTGCAGAAGTCCCGCCAGCGCACCGAAAACATACGGTTTATGCTTGGCCTGAATAGTCATATCTTTCCCCCATATCTATCAATCGAGATTGCCTTACTGTGCTGAAGTTATATAATTATCCCACTATAGTCAATCTATAATATATAGGAAAACTAAACACCTTATGAGGTCTCGCGGTGTGATTGCCGGGCTTCTCTCGCGCGCAGTAGACGCGGTTCAATCACGCGGTCACGAGTGCTTCTTCGGCGGTCTTTGAATCTTTCGAGACAAAACGGGCCGACTTGACCCTTTTTGCCTCGAGCCGTACGCCGCGAGCCTTCGCGCTCTTAATAAGGTAGTCTTCGACCGGGAATGCAGCTTCCGTTTTTTTCGCGCGAGGCCCTGCCTCGAATCGGATGTAGGCGGCAATACCACCGCGCGTGGAGACAGCAAATATCTTCGCTCCCTGAGGAGCGATCTCGTAACTTCGCTCGAGGATATACTGCTCTATGCGGCACCGCTTGAGATAGGGATATCCGGTCTTCGGGTCGGCATAGATGATGTTAAACACCCGCTCGGCGAGCTGTTCTCTGTCGGCGAGCCCGCAGGAGAGCAGCCCCTTGTCGACGAAGAGCTTCTCAGGCACGCGAATCACCTGATAGGTACCGGTGCTTCGCATAACGAGAATGCGGTCGAACTCGCTGACTTTGAAGAGCTCTTTCCCACCGGAGACTCCGTATCCGAGGTATCCGGTCTTTCCGTCATAGCGGAGACTTAAAGTTCGAACCGCCGCGTCGCGAGCCTCTACGCGGGCAAACTCAGAAATTTCGGTCCGGCGTACGTGCCGCTCGGCTTCGCTCTCGATGAGCGCACCGAGGTAGTCGATCGCGTAGGCGGTTACATTGGCGAGGTGCCCGCGTACAACCTCTAGTCTGCTTCGGATCTTCTTCATCTCCTCGCGCGCTTTATCGATGTCGTAGCGCGAGATACGGCGGATCGGAATTCGCAAAAGCCGCTCTACGTCTTCTACCGTTACTTTCCGGCGGATCTCGTTCTTGTATGGCTTGAATCCTTCTACGACCGTGGAGACCACCGCCTCCTGAGTCTTCTCTTCTTCAATTCGTTTATAGAGCCGCTCCTCGATAAAAATGCGCTCGAGAGTACGGGCGTGCAGGTCGTCGAGCAGATGCGTCTTCTCGTTTTCCAGTTCCTGCCGTAAAATCTCGACAAGACGCTCGGAGTGGTGGTCTATAACCTGCGGGATTGTCATGGAGACCGGCGTGTTATCCCGAATAACAAGCAGATTGACGCTTATGGCAACTTCGCAGTCGGTGAACGCATAAAGCGCGTCGATCACATCCCCGGCATACACCCCGCGGGCGAGTTTAATCTCAATTTCAACCTCGTCGCTGGTGTAGTCCTGAATGCTCTGGATCTTTACCTTACCCCTTCGCGCGGCGTTCTCGATCGAGGCGATGAGGCTCTCGGTGGTTGTTCCGAACGGAACTTCGCGCACCACAATGCGCTTCGGATCGGAAGTATCGAGCCTCGCCCGCACGAGCACTTTGCCCTGCCCTTCCGCGTACTCGCTTACATCGACAAACCCGCCACCGGGAAAATCCGGATACAGTGCGACCTGTTCGCCTCGCAGGCGCGCCTGCATAGCCTCCATAACTTCGATCAGGTTATGCGGAAGAATGCGGGTGGACATTCCGACGGCGATCCCCTCGGCGCCCATAACGAGAACGAGCGGCAGCTTCGCGGGAACGTCGGTCCATTGGGACGCGCCCCAGCCGGCGGACTGGCGGAACGTGAGGCTGTGGAACTCCTGCTTCTCGGCGAACGTCCGCACGGTGCTCTGGAAGGTCGCGCTGGATTGACCCGGCGTGACCAGCCCGTCGGCGATGGTGTAGTCGCCGGCGTTGGCGGCGGCCGTCCAATCGTCCGAGGAGTCGATGGTAACGGTGTTCACCTGGGCGGATGCGGGGCTGGGTGAGATCAGGCAGGAAACCGCCAGCATGGCGGCCAGAAAAGCGGCCGCAGTGGGGGTACGGAGATTCATCGGAACCCTCCTACGAAAGGTTGTGG
>JBKGYS010000039.1:0-18106 GCA_046545955.1 Spirochaetales bacterium
TCTCCGAGCCACCAGTAAATCCACACTATGTGAGCCGGGTAATTCGGTTCGGTAATCGCATCCGCGAGTAACAGATTCGATACTGTAGGGTTCAGCACGGTGCTTACCGGAACTATCAGAAGCCCCAGCGAAGCAATACTTCCCGCGGTATCCAGCGAGTTTCCGCGCCCGATGGTACGATTAGCAAGGGCGCCGGCGGCAAGCGACTGTAACGTTGCTGCGAACGGCAGGAGAATTGCCCACGCGAGGGTTGCTGGTGTCTCGGGTAGGACAAAGTGAACGTACAGGGTCGTTGCGAGCGCGCCGAGAAGCAGCGATGGCGTAATACGATACCCGTACACAAGCACGGCCGACAGGGCGATACCCGAAGCAAAATAGGCCGGCGAAATAAAATCGACGGGCCCGGGTATGAGGAAAGCGATTCGTGCGGCGACCATGTAAGCGATTGCAACTCCGGCATAGGCGAGGAAGCGGGGCCTGCTGTACTCACATGCCGGAGCTTGCGACGGGGTGCTGGTCTTCGGTGTGGTCACTGAGCGAGAGCATAATCGTACCGGTTCCGACGTGCAATATCGATGCAGGCCGCCGAAGCGGCAGCGTGGCACCGACAGCTGCCGTTTCCCGGCGTTACGGTCGTAGTGTTACGGACACGCTGCGGACACGACGCCGTCCGACCGGCGCCGTCCGCGTGCAGCCCCAAAACACTACTCCCAGGCGCTGGGATTAATTCCGACGCCGACGTCGATACCGATGCCGAGGTCGCTCACTTCGAACGAAACGCCTTCTTCGGTCGGTAGATTGTAGTTCAGACTGAGCTCCGGGATTAGCAGCAGGTTGGTGCTTACCTCGGCGTGATATCCCAACCCGACGTTTACACCGAGCTCGTCGGGGACTTCGCTTCTGGTGAGCGACTGGTATACTCCGTCGGGATCCTCGTACGTTCCGTCGATCAACCGCTGGTAATCGTAACCATGGCTAACGAAAAACCCGCCGAACAACGCTTTCAACTTTGGCCCGGCAAACAGGTACTGAGACAGCCCCGCCGAGGCGACCCCCTCTGCAAACTCCCGACCGAGGTTCTGCGAGTTAATGAACCCGAGTTTAGCCGAGAGCATGAATGTATCATTGAGCGAGAAGTCATACCCTACCGAGAAGCGGGTGAACGGGTTGTCGAGTACCTCGTAGACCATTCCGGCGGAGGCGGTCAGGTAGTTGCCCATATCAACCGGCTGCTCGGCGTCATCCTGGGCGAGTACCGTATGGCCACCGAGAAGCGTAAGTGCAATGACAATGAATATCGATTTTCGCATAGTATCCCTTCCTGCGGATTTAAAGCCCGTTGCGCGGGCAGTCTTGTTTATTTATCGACGGTGGGTTACGCGGTCTGTACCGCATTGTTGCGAAAAGTATGCGTCTCTGGCATGCATCTCTGGCATGCGTCTCTGGCATGGAAGGGACAGCTTATGCGCTCGGTCGATTTCGGTTACTACCTTGCCGACGAATGAGTATCCGAGCGCATCCGCTGCATCATGTGTTCGACTAAGCGTGCGTCGCCTCCGTTGGGACGACACCTGCGACCGGCGGCCGACGATGCGACACTCCAGGCGAGGCACGCCGCGTGCCACGGTAACCAGCCGATGTGTGCCTGGGGACTCGGAAACCGCCTCGCGGGCGGTTTCCTCCCTTGAGGTTACGAGCTGCCGGATCTCGGTTCGCACCGGAAGGTCGTAGAAGCATCCCAGGTTTCAGTGCGCCCAGGCGTGCACCTGGGCGATCGCGCCGAATCAGATTATCCCCATACCAAATGTGGGAATCGTGTCGCGTTTCTCTCCGCTTGTCTTACTCGGTATCGTTTGCGCTCTCTCCCTGCTCGAAAACCGAATGGGGCCACGATTTCGGGCGCGGGTACGAGAGCCGGTCGAACACCTCTACGCGTGCGTACCCGTCGAATCCGTCGAGCGTGACAACCCCGGCTTTGCCGAGGTCGACCCAGCAGTCGTCCGTGAGAATCGAATCATCGCAGTAGATTGTGTCCATCCTGGCGATTATATGGACGGTGCCGTTCTCGGCGATCGGATACTCGCTTAGATACGTACACAGGACGCGAACCGGACTTTGCTTGACAAAGGGGATATCGACATTCTCCACGTACTCTTCTTCGAGCGCAGTGTGGTCGAACTCGGAATCTCCATGTCGATACTTTGCCGCCGACTGGTGCGCATCGTACACAACAGGCACGGTCACATGGTTGACCGTGAAACGCTTTGTTTCGAGAATGTTCGCGTACGTACCCCGGGGAACGGTTGTCGGGCGCAGAACAAATCCGAGCAGCGGCGGGTTGCTACCGAGGTGGGCAACGCTTGAAAAGATCGCTACGTTGGTATGCCCATCCGCACCACGGGTTGCAATGAGGTTCGCCGACTTGAACCCGGTCGCGCTGTTGGCAAGATTGATCCTGTGTACCTTATCGAGCGAAGCAATCCGCTCGGCGTCGAATGCCTGCATTTTTTACTCCGCCTTGCTGCGATTGTAGGCGCTGACAAGCGCGCGAACGCCGGCGAGGTCTATATTCCCGTCTCGCCCGGCTCCCCAGTAAAGCTCGCCGTCGTGCGCTTCGATTTGAACGTAGGCGATCGCCTCGGTATCCGCGCCCTGACCCACCGAGTGTTCGTGGAAGTCGGTCAGCCGAAAATCCCGCCATCCTTCCTCTTCCATCGCGTGCACAAACGAGCTTATCGGCCCGTTTCCGTCGCCTTCGATAGTGTGTTCGCTCGCATCGAATGCCACCTTCGCCCGGCAATGCAGCATCTGCGAGCTCATCGGCGACACGTCGCCACCCTTCTCGGTGGAGCGGTCCGCGTTGGCATCATCAACATAGGAAAAAGAAATATGCTTCAGCGACATCGGCGTTTCCACCTGGAGGAAGTCCCGCTCGAAGGCGCCGTATATTTCTTCGCTCGTGAGTTCGCGCCCGAGCCGGTCGGCGATGCGGTTAGCGACCGCGCCGAGGTCCGCCTGCATGGAGCGAGGAAGGTCGAGTCCGAGGTCCCGCTCGAGCACATGCGCGACACCACCTTTTCCACTCTGGCTGTTAATGCGAACAATCGACTCGTAGGTCCTACCGATATCCTTCGGGTCGATCAGAAGATACGGAACTTCCCACGGCGTTTCCGAATCAGTACCTCCTTTGCGGCGGTCCATACCTTTCTTTATTGCATCCTGGTGTGAGCCCGAGAACGCGGTGAACACGAGCTCTCCGGAGTAAGGTTGTCGCGGGGGCACGCTCATGCGCGTTGTCCGCTCGTAGATGCTCCGAATGCGCGGCAGGTTGCTCAAGTCGAGCCCCGGATCGATGCCGTCGGCGAGTCGGTTGAGCGCGACGGTGACTATATCGAGGTTACCGGTTCGCTCGCCGTTTCCGAACAGCGTTCCCTCCACGCGCTCGCCGCCGGCCATCAGCGCGAGCTCGCACGCGGCCGTGCCGGTGCCCCGGTCGTTGTGTGTGTGGGTGCTTATAATTGCCGACTCGCGCTGCTTCATGTTGCGGCAGAACCACTCGATCTGGTCGGCGTGCTTATTGCACGGAATCCATTCGACGGTGTCGGGAAGATTAAGAATTATCCTGTTCTCCGGCGTCGGCTGCCACACATCCATAACCGCTTCGCAGACTTCGAGCGCGTATTCGGTCTCCGTGTCGGAGAAGCTTTCCGGAGAGTACTGAAGTCGAACGTTCGTCCCTTCGAGTGTGGGAATGAGCTCGCCTACCAGCGTCGCGCCGTGTACCGCGAGTCGTTTGATTTCTTCCTTACCGGTATTGAAGGTGACTTTCCGTTGCAGTTTGGAAGTAGCGTTATAGAGGTGAAGAATGATGTTTTTCGCCCCGACAATGCTCTCAAAGGTCCGGCGAATGAGGTGATCGCGACTCTGGGTTATGACCTGTATCCATACATCGTCGGGTACCCGGTCCTCGTCGATGAGGCGGCGTACGAAGTCGAAATCGATCTGTGACGCCGATGGAAAGCCTACTTCGATCTCCTTGAAACCAACCTCCACGAGGAGATTGAACATTTCCAATTTTTCCTCGACGCTCATGGGAATCGGCAGCGCCTGGTTGCCATCTCGAAGGTCAACGCTGCACCAGATCGGTGCGCTGTCGATCGTTTTCGAGGGCCAGGTCCGATCGGGAAGATCGACTGTCTTGAATGGACTGTATTTTGCCATGGTTTCCTCCTGGTTCCTGTGCGCTTATGGATATTGCCGCCGGCTTCTCGAGCGCGTATTGCCCGTCGGGAAGCGTGCCGGCAAAAAAAAAGCCCGCTGTCGAAGAACTTCGACAGCGGGCTTTCCGCCGGCACGCGCGGCGTTACAAGGCTTGGGCCTATGCCACGCACGAAGTCCTTTCGAAGCGCTCGAGCTTCAGTAGAGCGAGTAGAAGGGACAACAATAGTGCGAGGCCGAGCCGAATTGCCATACTTGAATCCTGGTGCCGTGTAATATAGCGCGCAGCCGTGTGCGTTCGTCAAGTACCCGCTTTCCACGAGCATTGACCGACCATCATAATCGATACTAATTTATCGAGCATATGACCGACACCCGAATTCTCGCCCCACGATTTGAACGTGCGCTTGTGATCGAGAATCCCCATCCAAAGCTCGACGAAGAACTCGAACGCCAGGGAATAACCGTCGAACGGCTGTCGGATTCGGCCGCGAAAGATCCCGAGTACGTTAAACAGCGACTGCGCGAAGGCCGACACGATCTGCTTTTCAAGCGCAGTCGATTCATTGTCGACGACTCGGTGCTTCGGGCATCCGACAGGCTCGCGGCGGTTGTTCTGTGCTGTATCGGCGACGACTCGGTGGACAAACACGCGTGCGCCGAGCACGGGGTACTCGTGCTCAACGACCCGGTGAGTAACGGGCGTTCGGTTGCTGAGCTGGTGATAGGGGAAATGATTCTTCTCGCCCGCCGAATTATTCCGGCCCATGAGGCCGGCCGCAGCCATATGTGGACAAAGGGAAGCCATGGCCGTCATGAGCTGCACGGCAAACACCTTTCGGTTATCGGTCTCGGCAATATCGGTCGGCAGGTGGCCCGACTGGCCGAAGCATTCGGGATGCAGGTGTCGTTTTACGATCAGTCCGAGTTTGCGCGCGAGGTCGGAATCGCGTTCGGCTGGCACTCATGCTCGACGCTGCACGAAGCGTTTCGCACGGCCGACGTCGTCACGCTCCATTTGTCGGCCGAGGATCCCGAGGGTCAAAGCAACGAGGGGCTGCTCGGCGAAGAGCACATGAGAGAGTTCGCAGCGGATCGACCCTCCGGCAGTCCCCGGCTTTTCGTGAACGCCGCGCGCGGGTTTCTTTACGATCCGGAGGCACTCAAGCGTGCCGTCGGTGATGGGTGGATCGGCGCTGCAGCGGTGGATGTGTTTCCGAACGAGCCGAGCGGATCGGACGATCCGTGGCACAACCCCTACGCGGACACACCGGAGGTTACCACCACTCCGCACATTGGTGCGGCGACCGAGGATGCTCAGCCGCGCATCGCCGAGCATGTTGCAACGTCGGCGCAGCTTCTGAATCTGCACGGGACCGTACGCGATACCGTTTTCAGCCCGCGGGTCTCGATCGGCCTCAATTCCCGGCCCGATTACTGGGCGCTCGCCGTTATTCACAGCGATTCACGAGGTACCAAAAAGGCGATAAGCGATATAATCTTCGACGCCGGTGCGAACAATATCGAATCGACGCATCGGGACTTCCCGCGTTACGGGATCGCCTACGATCTCAGCGCGATCGACTCACCGCTCGACGATTCGACCGTAGAGGCGCTCATCGGGCGGGCAGCCGAGCTTTCCGGGGATGAACGGGCAATTCGCTCCATTCGGCAGTTCCCGGTCCGGCACGAGGAGTAGGTGTCCGCATGAACGAGGCAGCGAACGAAGCGATCGCACGGACTCTCGACGCGTTTGCAGACCGCCTCGATACCGAAGTGGTCCGTCTCGGTGAAGGTACGGTCGAATCGGCGGGAGAACTGTTCCGAACGGTGCTACCGGAGGGAACATGGCTCGTGGCGTGCGACGAGCAAACCCGCGAGGTTGCCGGCGAGCGGGTGCTGGCCTCGCTCGGGCGCGCCGGCGCAGCGGTCTACCCGCTGGACCTCGGAGAGCATCCGGTATGCGACGATGCGAGCATCCGGCGGTGTATGGACGCCTTGAGACAGGCAGGCGCGGTTGCGGGGGTGGCGGTCGGCAGCGGCACGATAACCGATATCGTGAAGATGGCGGCGTACCGCACTGGTATTCCAATGGCCGTTGTGGCGACCGCCCCGAGTATGAACGGATATACATCGGCGATCAGTGCCGTTCTCAGCGACGGCGTTAAGACAACGGTTCCCTGCAGGCCGCCGAAAGCGGTGCTCGCCGATACCGATGTGCTTGCCGCGGCTCCGATCCGCATGATCCAGAGTGGTCTCGGCGATCTACTGTCAAAACCGGTGTCCAATGCCGACTGGGCTATATCGGCCTACCTTGGTCTCAGCGAACACTCGCAGGATGCAGCCCGCATTATCGAGGAAGGTTCCACGCTGCTCACCGGTGTGGCGGCGAAGCTGCCGAAGCGCGACCCGGAAGCGATCGGTAATCTGTCTGCTACGCTCGTTCTTTCCGGGTTCGCTATGAGCGTGGCGGGCGGCTCATCCCCCGCATCAGGCGGCGAGCATCTTATCAGCCATTATCTTGACATGACCGCCATTGCCGAAGGCATTCCGCACGACTTTCACGGTTGTCAGGTCGGTGTCGGTACGCTCGCCTCGGCGTTGCTTTACGAACACTTGTTCAGTATTAAGAAGGAACAGATTGATGTTTCCCTGCTTTCGAGCCGGCTACCGGAATGGAGCGATTACGCGTCGCGGCTTTCACGGCGCTACGGCAGGTTGTACGACGCGGTGGCGATACACGCGAAGGCGGGCTACCCGGACCGGGATACGCTCGCTTCGCGCCTTACGCTGCTAAAAGAGAACTGGGACGAGATCCTGTTGAAGGCGGGAACGCTGCTCCGGTCCGCCGAAAGTATCGAAACCGAGCTCGCCTCTGCCGGATGTCCGACGCGCTTTTCGCATATCGGAGTCGATCCTCAGCGCGCATATCGGGCAATCGCGCATTCGAAGGATATTCGAAGCCGGTACACGGTGCTGGATCTCGCATGGGAGCTCGGGCTGCTCGAGGAGCAGGCCGAACGGATCGCTGCGCGGCTGGCCGGCGACTGAGCTGCAGCCGCAGTGGACGCCCGAGCGGGAGAATTACAGAAACCGCCGGGTAACTCCCGACTATGCCGCTTGTTAGGCACCGCTTTACACCACGGTGGTGGACAGTACGCAAGGCTTGTCAGAACCACTGTAGGCACGTACCCTTTACCGTGTGAACACACTCAACAAGTTAACACTTACGGCGCTTCTCGAGCGTAGCGTCTCGACCTTTCGTGACTACCCCGCGCTTACCTACGTGGATTCAGAGCCTATGAGCTTCGGGGAGCTCGGCCGGAACGTTACGCGCGTTTCGCGCGCTCTCTCGAGGCTCGGTGTCCAGCCGGGCGACCATATTGCCATTCTCAGCCAGAATATGCCCACATGGCCGGTGGTTTATTTTGCCGTTGCAACCATGGGGGCGGTTGTTGTACCGGTTCTTCCCGATTTTTCGAAAACCGAGGTGGGAAATATTCTTGAGCACGCGAACGCAAAGGTAGTGTTCGCGTCCAAGCGTCTGGCGAGCAAATTGCCTGAACGCGACTCGATTACCGTTATTCGTCTCGACAATCTCGAGGGTTTGCCTGAAATCGATGATGATCCGAACGAATGGGAACAACCGCTGACGCAGCCGACCGAAGAAGATCTCGCCGCGATTATCTATACGAGCGGAACAACCGGCAATTCCAAAGGCGTAATGCTTACGCACAAGAACCTCGTAAGCAATGTGGAAGCCTCCCGCCCGATTGCCGAGATTGAGCCGGGAGAGTCGCTGATTTCAATTCTACCACTCGCACATGCATACGAGTGTACTATCGGTATGCTCGTACCGCTGTCGGCTGGAGCGCACATCAACTATCTGCCGGTTCCACCCGCGCCTTCGGTTCTTATGCCTGCGCTTTCGAAAGTGCGCCCGCACGTCATGCTCTCGGTCCCGCTTATTATCGAAAAGATTTACCGTGCGCGGGTGCTGCCCAAACTGAACAGCAGCGCGGTGCTGCGCGCGGCTATGAAACTGCCGCCGTTACGCAGGTTGCTTCATCGGGCGGCGGGAAAGAAGGTTATGGAGACCTTCGGCGGACGTTTGCACTTTTTCGGGGTCGGTGGAGCGGCGCTCGCGCCCGATGTAGAGCGATTCCTTCGTGACGCGAAGTTTCCCTACGCGGTCGGCTACGGCCTGACCGAAACATCTCCGCTTATCGCCGGGTGTGGTCCGAAACATACCGTGTATCGTTCTACGGGACCCGCGGTCAAGGGTGTGAAAATCCGCATAGCCGATCCCGATGCGAAAAGCGGAGAAGGTGAGATCCAGGCGATCGGACCCAATGTCATGCGTGGGTACTACCGTGACGAGGCGCGAACCGCCGAGATGTTCACCGATGACGGCTGGTTCCGCACGGGAGACCTCGGCATTATGGACTCGAGGGGGAATGTGTCCATCAAAGGCCGGCTCAAGAACATGATACTCGGGCCGAGTGGTGAAAACATCTACCCGGAAGAACTCGAGGCAGTCGTAAACGCACAGCCTATGGTCGCCGATAGCCTTGTTATGCGTCGCGGCGCTGCTCTTGTTGCGCGTGTGAACCTTGACTTCGAGGCGTTTCGTGGCTATCTCGAAACGGGTGAAGAGGAAGGGACATCGCATCGGGTTGATTTCAACGTTGAAGCACTGCGCACGCACGCACAGCGTTATCTCGACGAATTGCGGGCGACGGTAAACAACGAGCTGAATGCGTTCTCCCGGATTTCGCGATTCGAGGTACAAATGGAACCGTTCGAAAAAACACCGACGATGAAAATCAAACGGTATCTGTACGAAGCCTATCTCGGTACGGAGTAAGCACGCGGTGGACTCAGGCAGTAGTACTGAAGAGCAGGCGAATATCTGGAACTCCACGCAGATTGTCGACAGCTTTCGTCGAAAGGAGCCGGCGCGCGGGCTTATGCAGTTCGCATCGCAGAATCTGACGGCGGGTTCCACGGTTGTAGATATCGGGTGCGGGGCAGGTCGACACACCGTGCCCCTCGCTATGCTCGGCTACACGGTCACCGGGGTCGATACTGCAACCGCGATGCTCGATGCCGCCCGGGACTATGCGGAACGGGAACGGGTTTCCTCGCGGTGCTCGCTGCTCGAAGGGTCGATGGACAATCTGCCGGTCGCCGCGAACGCATATGACCTTGTGGTCTCACACGGCGTGTGGAATCTCGCCCGAAGCGAAGAGGAGTTTCGCAGGGCCGTACGCGAGGCGGCTCGTGTAGCGCGCGGGGGAGCGGCGTTGTACCTGACGACGTTTTCTCGGAATACACTACCCCCACACGCGAGGCCGGTTTCCGGCACGCGCTACGTTTTCACCGATTTCAACGACGAACCTCAGTGTTTCCTTACCGCCGAAGAGCTGTGCGAAGAGCTCGCCTCCTGCGGGTTCCACCGGGACGACGACTCCCCACCGGCCGAACTCAACCGACCGGCCTGGTGGGAGCGTGGGACTGCGGCCGCCGCAGGGAATCTTCCGCTTTCCCGACCGAAACGCCCGGTGCTTTACGATGGAGTATGGTATCTACAACGGTAGCGGTGTGGGCCGAACCAACGACGCTGGTAACCGGCCGCACACGCGCAGCTAACGGTAACGGGAACCCTCCGCACAAGCCGAGCCACCGACACTGTTGGCGTGCGGAATACGCCGCGGTGGGAGCGCAACGACTTGCCCTCGAGGCCTTCGACAGCCTACCTTCGTAGGCAGGCGAGGCGCTATGGGAAGAACGCGACATGTAGACTACCTCTTAATCGGCGGCGGAATCGCATCGCTACGGGCCGTCGAAGGAATCCGATCTGTCGACCGCAGCGGGAAGATCCTGCTTGTCGGTGATGAGGCCTGGCCGCCCTACGATCGCCCTCCGCTTTCCAAAGGTATCATAACCGGCGAAGTTTCCGCGAAAGAAACGCTTGCAGAACGCAGGCGATTCTACTGGCGTCATCGCGTGCGGGTGCGACGCGGTACGCGGGTTACCGAGCTCGATCTATCGCAGAATACGCCGGTAGCAACTCTCGCGGAAGGGACGAAAGTGACCTTCGGCAGAGCGCTCTATGCGACCGGGGGACGGGCGCGGTGGCTCGATTTCGCCGATGAAGCGCAAAGCGGGGTGCGTGTGCTTCGTACGCTCGACGACGCGATCGGCGTGCGCGCGGATGTAGTCCGTGGCGGTGGCAGAGTAGCGATTGTCGGTGCCGGCTTTATCGGAGCCGAGCTTGCGGCATCGCTTGTACAGGTTGGGTTGACCGTCGACCTTATCGAGGCGCGCGGGGAAGTCTGGGCTGAAACGGCTCCGCGGAGATTGCGCGAGTATGTTCGTGCGTGGCTGGAAAACCGGGGTGTGGGTGTGTATACGGGAAGCAAGGTCCGGCGTCTCGATCCGAGTGCGCGAATCACGCGCGGAGCGGTGCCTGTTACCGGTGGTACCGCAGCGCATTCGCTTCTGTTGTCGACAGGGGCACGCGTTGAGGCGGATCTTGTCTGTATCGCGGCAGGTATCGTTCCGAATACTGAAATCGCCGAGCGGGCCGGTATTGCGGTGGACGATGGGATTGTGTGCGACAAGACACTGCGGTCGAGCGATGAGCGGGTCTATGCTGCCGGCGATGTTGCCCGCATACCCGATAGCGTAAGCGGTCGATCCCGAAGGGTGGAGCACTACGACTCGGCCGAGTACTCCGGCCTTCTGGCCGGGGAGAATATGGCGCGCGACCGGACAGCATCGGTGAAGGATATGGTGATTCGCTCCGAGTACGACTTTCTTGCAACGCTTTGGTCGGACATCGGCTCGCTCCATGTCGAAAGCGCCGGCGACGATGCAAACGCGGACTGGTCAATTGAACGCGGGACGCTCGAGCCGTCCGGCAATCCCGGTCCGTGGCTCACGTTTGGAATCTCGGACGATAGAATCGTTGCGTACTACGCGCTTAACGCCGCGCGCGCGGATATCTCTGCGGCGCAGTTACTCGTTCGCAACAGAGTTCATGTTTCAACGGTACCCGATGCGTTGCGTGACACGGCGGTGCCCCTGTCGGCGACGGCGGGCGAGCTGCTGAAGAACCGCTGAGTGGCGAATGCGCTTCCTATATTCCTACTGCCGGAAACGGTCATGGAAGTAAGCAAGCGTCAGATCATCGGCATCGGGTAGGTCCTCGTGGCCGAAGTCCGGATAAACGATTATGTCCTTGCTGCATCGCAGCCGGTTATACGCGGCGAACTGCGTTGAAGGCAGACACGCTTCATCTTGCAGACCGGTCATCATTCGTACGGTGCCACGGATTCGCTCGGCGAGGTATTGAATATCGATATAGCCGAGCGTGTGAAACAGGCTATCGGCGGACTCGTGCCGGGGGTCCCGACGTTTGAAATAGTGCCGAATCTCTTCGTAGGCGCTTCCTCCGTTCTCCATCTCGAGGCTCCGTTTAAAATCGGAAAGAAATGGATAGATCGATACCGTGTGCGCTATACGGGGTTCGAGCGCCGCGCAGGCGAGGGCCAGCGCGCCTCCCTGGCTCGCGCCGAAGGTAGCGAGATTCCCGTCCTGGATTTCGTCGAGGGATGAAACCACACGCGCGAGCGCGACCGTATCGAGATATACCGCGCGGTAAAACAGGGAGTCGGGGCTGTTTTCCGCACCCCGGAGAATGTGACCCCGCACGGTCGGTCCGGCTGTCCCGTGCCGGTGATCCTCAGATGGTCGACCTGTCGGCGGAATTCCCGGATCGCTTGATTCACCGCCCTGACCGCGAACGTCCATAGCCGCTACCGCAAATCCTTCGGCGACATACGGCAGGAGTCTGCTCCAGGAACCGGCGTTCATCGTGTAGCCGTGAAACTTCAAGAGTGCAGGAACGCGATCGGACCGTGAGCGGGGTATGGCAAGGCGCGCGTGAATGCGCGCGTATCCCACCGACGTGAAAAAAAGGTCGTAGCACTCGGCCGAAGCGAACGGCGTTTGCGCAGGACTCCGATGTACAGAGTAGCCGACATTCCGTTCGTGTCGATCAAGATCATCCAGTGCTCGTTGCCAGTAAGCATCGAAATCATCAGGACGTGGACTGCTTCCGAGGTATTCGTTCAGTTGCTCGCGGGGCATATCGATCTGTGACATGCCTCCGAGTGTATCACAAAGAGAATCCACTACGCGGCTATCAGAAGTCCATGGCCTGGTCAGCGCTCGTAACTCCCGCGCTCTCCATGGCGGCAAGCACTACCGACAGTCGGCGTTTCGCCCGTTGGGGGTTCGTGACCGGGTTGTAATGCCGCGGGGAGCGAAGCGACCCGGCAAGCATTGCTGCTTCGGTTGTGTTTACCTCTTCGACCGGTTTTCCGAAAAAGCGCTGCGATGCCGCCTGAACACCGGTCGCTCCGGCGCCGAAGTAGACCGAGTTGAGATACATTTCCAGGATTTGTGCCTTGTCGTACCGCATTTCCAATTGAAGGGCAAGGTAGCCTTCGGCGATCTTGCGTTCGAGCGTTCGCTCGAGGCTCAGGTAGCGCGTTCGAGCGAGTTGTTGCGTTATAGTGCTCGCTCCCTGGACGATCCGACCAGCCTGAAGATTCTCCCATGCAGCCCGGACTATTCCCCGTAGATCGATTCCTCTGTGTTGAAAGAAGCGCCTGTCCTCTATTGCCACAACGGCATGAATGACCGATGAGGGGACATCGTCAATGGAGACGTCGGTCGGTGGTCGAACGCCGCTTGAACCGGGCGAGGACGTTCGCGATTGTGCGGATTCGTACTCTTCGACCGACGGCGTCGCGGCGATAATGCGGTATACGTATATACCCAGCGAAGCCGCCGATACGAGAAGCATTGTCAGGATAGAAACAAGGGCGAGGTGTAAGGCCGGTTTGCGAACTCGTGAGTGGGGTGGTTTCACTGGCTGGGTGTCCTTTCTAAAATTACTGCATAGCGTGCGGAAAAATAAGCGCAGCGGCCCGTCCGTTAAGAATCGAACCGCCGCATACCCCTGCAGTGCGTGTCCTTAAATAGCATCCCCAACCACTGCTTAGACTATCAGCGAATGGTCTCCTGTGCAAATTCATCTTGCGAGCACCGCGATTTTTTTCCGATGAACCGCGTTATGGCAGCGGCTGGGCACATCTCGGTTATAATACTATACCGCGTGCCCGGTTCGAATGTCCGCATCGTCCCTGATGCTGCTGATACAGTTCGATGTTATCACCACAGCGGCGCAAGGGTTCGATTCGGCACGAGTTTGCCTCGAGGGCTTACTGGAAAGAGTGGACATGGAAACCCATGGTGCGACCAGGGAAGCACAGCGTATCGGGCGCGCCTGTTCACGGGGCGCGCGGCACTTCTGTGGGCGGTACTGCGGCAGGCGGTACTGCGGCGGGTGGTACTGCGGCAGGCGGTCAGAAGCCGCGTGGGCTATCCGCGTGAGGCGAAGGATTCTTTTGCGTGTTCCATGAACGCCTGCACCGCAGGCAACGACCGGGCATCGCGCAGGCAAGCGGCGTACAGTCCGATAGTTCCCGTGAACTCCGTTCCCTCGAGCGTATGAAGCCGGTCCGCGTAGTTTTGCACGACTGATTCCGGTAGCACGGTGGTCCCCAAGCCGGCAGCTACGCTTGCGACCACCGCCTCGAGTCCAAAGATCTCAAGCTCGCACTCCGCCGGATGGCCCTGTTGAGCGAGCCAGTCCAACAGCGCGGTTTTATACGGGCAGTGTTCGGGAAAGCCGATGAGAGGAGCATTGAGTTGTTGCTCTTCCGATACATCGCCATTTCTGCCGACAAGAACGAGCGGCTCCTCGCGAAGTTTGTGAAAGAGTAGATTATCGTTCTCTCGCGTTTCTTCGACAATCGCTGCATCTATGTCGTGGTCGAGCAGACGACCGTTCAGTCGTCTGCTTGTGGCCGTTTCTATTTTTATGCTGATGTCCGGATATCGCTTCATAAATCCGGAGATCAGCGGCGCGAGCCCTGTAGGGGCGAAGGTGTCGGTGCTTCCTATTCGCAGCGCCCCTGCCGGGTGATCGGTATCGCGTATTACCCGGCGTGCCTGGGCGACAAGTGAGAGAACCGGTTTCGCATAGCGCAGAAGGCTTTCTCCCGCCGGCGTTAGGTGCATACCGCGGCTTCTACGGTCGAAAAGCCGGGCGCCGACCTCCTGCTCGAGGCTTGTAATACGCGCGGAGACATTCGGCTGGACGTAATTGAGTTGTCGCGCAGCCTCGGACACCGAGCCAGTCTCGGCGACCGCGACGAAGATTCGCAGCGATCGCGTTTCGATCGGAAATCCATCATTCATCGTGATGGATAATACCACTAAAAAGCATTTCTCACTATATACGGCGTGTTGCTACATTCACCACAGAAGAAACCCCCTTGCACAGGAGAGAACGCGATGAGGCTGTCAATCTACAAAGTGCTCTTCGTGATCGCGTGGAGTAGTGGGTTTATCGCGGCCGACTATCTCTATCCTGCGGCGCACACGTCGGCAATACTTTTTTGGCGGTATCTCGCAGCGAGCCTTTCGCTGGCACTTCCGATGATGGTGCTAAAGGGGCGAGTGGTGAATCTGCGCGCCTGGTGTCTGGCACGCAGGACGGCGCTCATCCGTGCAGGGGCCGTCGGCGTGATCGCGCATACTGTCTGGCTTTACGCGGTTATCGAAGCTCAGCGCTACGGTGTTTCACCGGGTGCGAATTCGCTTATCAACGCCGCACAACCGCTTTTGACCGCCGCGGTGGCACCGCTGTTTCTCCGCGAACCGAACAATCCCCGTGTCTGGGTAGGGCTTCTCGTCGCGTTTGCCGGCGTGACGCTAACCGTATACGACGGCATATCAGCCGGTGCTTCGCTTGCGGCGCACTTGATCCCGGTTATCTCGGTCGTCGCGATGACAACGAGTTTCATGATTGAGAAGGGCTTTTCGACCGAATACAGCCGTAACGAGCCATCATTAAGCCCGACCGCTTCGCTGCTCGTACAGTCAGTCGCTGCGACGGTGGCGGCAGGGCTTATTATGCTCGCGGTGCAACCGCAACCGGTAGACGCGGATCTCCCGTTCATCCTTGCTATGGCGTGGGTCACCTATATTCCGTCGCTCGCCGCCTACGCCCTGCTGTGGGTTGTACTGCGGCGCAGTAGCGCCGCCGAAACGTCGAGCTTATTTTACTTCTCGCCCGTTGCGACGCTATTCATGCAGGCGATGGTGCTTGGCACGCCGGTGCGTGCGTCCGAGGTCGTAGGGTCGGCGATCGTAGCCGCCGGCGTTGCTTTCGCCTTTTCGACCTCCAGGAGGCGCGGCAGCCGGTCGACCTTTCGGCGACCGTTTTCTGGACATACACTCCCGTCCAGGTTGCGTTTTCCCCTGGCCTGGGAACCGCGACACAAGTGAGTGAAGCCGCAACCACGAGTGATCGGGACCGCACCGACGAGTGATTGGAGCCGCAGCCACGAGTGATCGGAACCGCAGCCCGACCGGTCGCAACCAGTCCAACCGGGGCGTTTGTCATGAACCGCCACGAAGCGCGATCGGTTGCCGGTTGTCGCAGCAAAAGAGCGAGGGGTTCCGGATATCGGCGTCTACCTGCTGAGCCGCCATTCCTCGAACTCGCACACTGCGGAGAACCCGAGGCTGCGGTATGCGCGGATGGCGACGGAATTGTGTGCGCCTACATTCAGTCCGATATGGTCCACGTGATCCCTGAGTGACCGGATAAGCGCCGTAAGGGCAACTTTTCCAAGCCCGCGGTTTCGGTAGTTCGGATGCGTGGCTACGTTGCCGATCGCCGCGACTCCGTAGTCCGGCGAGTAGCTGTGTACGCCCGCCGCGCTTACAAGAATGCCGTTACGGCGCACGCCGAAATAACATCCGGTATCGAGCATGCGCGGGTCGAACCAATTATCGGGATAACTCTTCGCGTAAAAGTCGGATAGCTCCTGGAGGTTCTCGGGTCCGATGCGTTTGGCCGGGACACCGGTGTCGACTTGTGGTACGTCGCGGAGTAACATCCTCAACTGTCGGCCGAGAAAGGTTCTGCGGTAGCGCTCGCCGAGTGACTCGCAGCAGCCGGGACTCACATGCATGAAAAACTCGTCGGGCAGGACATCCGATACTTCGCGGAGGAGACGCGAGAGGGCCGAGGTGTGCGAAGACAGCGCGAGAACTGCCGGTGTGTCTCCACCCCGGTATTCGAGGACCACGGCCGTGGGAGCCTCCGGCGCGCCGATGGCGTACCATCGGGTATCCGGCCAGAAAAACTCGTCGAGATCGCCGAGCTCGTAAATGTGTCGACCGATGTCCCGCCGCAGTACCGACTCTATTGCCCGACGGTCTTCGATTTGAAAGACGGTCACTCGGACGGCCGTCCTGCGCGACCTTCGACCGAAGCAACCGCTTCCTCGGCAGTGCGCCCGCCGGCTATCGCCGTAAGCACCGCGATTTCGTCGCTCCACTTCTGCGGTTCGGGCGTTTCAAGGATCATCGGGATGTCACTGCTCCTGCTGTCTCGAACGATATGCACGAAGCCCTCGAGCCCAATGTGACCCGCACCGATGGGGGCATGCCGGTCCTTGTTGCTCGCGAACTCGGTCTTGGAGTCGTTGAGATGTAACCCCACGAGGTAGCGAAGCCCGACGCGTCTGTCTATCTCCTCGAGAAGCGCGTCCCAACCCTCTTCGGTGTGAATAGGGTGACCGGCGGCGAACGCGTGACATGTATCGATACAGATGCCCACACGCTCGGGGTTCTTGACCCGGTCTATAATCGCGGCGAGTTCCTCGATTGTACGCCCCTTTGTGCTGCCGGCGCCGGCGGTATTCTCGAGTACAAGAATGGCGGACGTAGTATCCGAAAGCGCCCGGTTAATCCCGTCGGCGATCCTGTTGAGGCACTCGTCGTGCTCGATTTCGCCTTTTGAACTTCCGGGGTGAAAGTTTAGATACGGCACTCCGAGCTGCTCGCAGCGTGAAAGCTCGTCGGTGATCGCGGCGATTGACTTTTCCCGCGTTTCATCGCTCGGAGAACCGAGATTAATAAGGTAAGTCGCGTGCGGAAGTACCTGTGCGCCGGTATAACCGCCGGCGGCGAGTTCCTCCCGAAAGCGGTCGATGGTTTTCTGCGTGTAGTCCTTAGCCTTCCACTGCATCTGATTCTTGGTGAACAGTCCGACCGCGGTAGCTTGTATCCGTCGTGCGTTAATCGGGGCGTTGTACACACCGCCGGATGCGCTCACATGAGCGCCGATCCATTTTGCCATACGAGCGGGAGTGTAGCAAAGACAGAGCGTGTCCCGCTATCCCCCACACCGTACCGAGGGCATTTCGTCTCTCCGAGTCCCGGTCTCGGAAGCCGTCGCTGCCTGTTCGAAGGCCTTCGACCGTGTCGCCGGCGTACCATCCCGATCTTGCGCCGGGCCCGCACCGCGTGTCAGATTGGCGGGATATGCAGGCACGAACACCCGAGTGGGTCAAGGACGCGGTTTTTTATCAGATTTTTCCCGAGCGCTTCGCAAGGAGCGAGCGTATGAAACACAGGCGACCGTCGGGACTCGAGTCATGGGACTCTGAGCCGACGCGCTTCGGATACAAAGGCGGCGATCTCTACGGTGTCGCCGAACATATGGACTATCTGAAGCAGCTCGGGATAACCGCTATCTACTTTAATCCGGTTTTTCAGTCCGCATCGAACCATCGCTACCATACCCAGGACTACTTTCGCATAGATCCGATTCTCGGCGGAGACGACGCGTTCGAGGAAATGCTTACCGCCGCCCACGAGCGTGGGATTAAGGTGGTTCTCGACGGCGTGTTCAACCACTCCTCGCGCGGGTTCTACGAGTTTCAGCAGACGA
>JBKGYS010000040.1:0-18104 GCA_046545955.1 Spirochaetales bacterium
TCGACAGGCCCGATCTCACCGGTTCATGGGAAGAAGTCTGGCGTTCCCTGGAATCTATCGAGTTCCTGAATCTCGACCAGGTCGTTCGCTACGTGGAGTTACTGCGGAACTCGACAACTGCAGCCAAGGTAGGATTCTTTCTCGAGCAGCATAGTAAAGCCCTCATGATAGAGGAGGATACGCTCAATGCATTCAGAAGCCTTGCACCGAGTCAGCCACACTATCTGATCCGCAGTTCGCGGTCCGGATGTAGACTCGTTTCGGGATGGAACCTCTTGGTCCCGGAAGAGATCCTTAATCATTCTTGGGATGAAGTTCTATGATCGTTTCCCGCACGGAAATCATCGAGATAGCCGCCAGTACCGGTTTCGATCCGGTGATGCTGGAGAAGGTAGTCAGGCTGATTGGCCTACTCAACCTGCTCAACACTCATCCTTTCCTGAAGGGTCGCTGGGTCTTGAAGGGAGGAACGGCAGTCAACCTGTTCCTTGTGGACCTCCCACGGTTGTCGGTGGATATCGACCTAAACTACCTCGGCGCACTCGACCGGGACTCCATGCTGGAAGAACGGCCGAAAATGGAGCAGGCGTTGCATGCTGTCTTCTCGCGGGATGGATTCAACGTACGGCGTGTGCCGACCGACCAGGCCGGAGGTAAATGGACTCTGGGGTATCAGAGCTTTACGGGACAGCCGGGCAATCTGGAGGTCGATCTCAACTTCATGTTTCGACAACCGCTGTGGGACCCGGAAAGGAGAGATTCGATTGCCCTTGGTCGTCATCACGCGTCCGGAATACCGGTTCTCAATGTCCACGAGTTAGCGGCAGGCAAACTTGCCGCGCTCTTGGCTCGGACTCAAGCTCGGGACCTATTCGACTGTCGGAGCGTCGCCCAATCACTCACGCTCGATACAAGACTTCTGAGAATCGCCTTCGTCGCCTACGGAGGAATGAACCGCAAAGACTGGCGGCAGGTCTCCATCAACGACATCGCATTCGACCCAGAAAACCTTACGGCAAAACTGTTACCTACTCTTCACGGATCGGCTGTACCGACCGGCGTGGTGGCCACCGAGTACGGACGGAACCTCCTTGGTCACTGCAAGGAGTACCTTTCATCGGTGCTGCCCTTGCGGGAACACGAGCTCGCATTTCTCGATGCCCTCCTTGACCAGGGACGCATTGACGCTCCTCTCCTCACGGATGATGCGGAACTCAGCCGCCGCATAAAGGTCCACCCGTGGCTCCAATGGAAAGCGCTCAACGTCCGAAAACATAAGGGACTTAGCGAGTAGTCGACCATAGTGACTCACGTCATGACTCACGTTGAAACGTGAATCATTAGGAAACGGAATGCAAAGACCGGTAGATTGAAATCGTTCTCGATCTATGTATTGTATAGAGCTATAAAAATTACAGCCAAAAACGGAAATCGGCGGAACACTCCTTTCCTCCGTTAACACGGTAGAAGTCACTGGTTCAAATCCAGTATCGCCCATTCTGTTCGTTTCACTCACCAGTCTTGCAAGCTGGGCTTTCACTTCGTGAAAGTCCAGTATCGCCCATCTATGTCATCGAGGCGATGACCACGCCTGCAAGCTGGGCTCTGCTTCGCAGAGTCCAGTATCGCCCAACTATGTCATAGGATCGGTCGCCATAAATCCGGCTGCCGGCATAAGGCGTCCGGCGAAGAAGTAGAACAGCAGACTGTGGCCGCCGATCAAGGCGAGAACGAGCACCACACCGATCGCCGACGCCGTTGATCCTCCATCGCATGACGGTCTTATAGACAAAAAACGCAAAGCCGATCGGCAGTGTAAAGGTGGATAGTGCACCGATGGTTCCCGGGATGAGCCCCGGAATCATATCGAGAACCGGTACTCCGGCGGCAATCGCAGCCGCAACCAAGGGCTACTGTTCACCACTGTGGTGTTTTCCGTAAGCGGGCATTATAAAGAGAGAATCGTTGCATTGGCAGCGAAACCGGAACATTGCGATACCGCAAGCGTAAGTTTCGCGTGGACCGCCTTTTAGGCGGCTCTTAACACCAGAGTGGTGAACAGTAAGCTCTCGCAGCGATTCGGGATATCGGCCAAATGTCTCGCAGGAGCTCTTTCCGCCCGAGGCGGAATTTTTGGTGGTGTTGGCCAATCCTTAACCGACCTTAATAATTTCTTGACAATAAACCGAAAAACCTTTGAACTAGAGGGTAGAGGGGGTCAACGTTGAGAATACCTGTATTCCCACTGAGACCATTTGCGATTGTTTTTTTCCTCGCCTGGACACTGTTTACCCTCTACCCGCAACCCTCGGACCTGGTCCGCAGCGTATACCGGGTATTTGATCCGCCGATCGACGGCGAGGTGGCGTCGCGGCACGAGTATCTTTTCGACGATCTTAGTAGCCCCGTGGCTATCGAACGCGACGTAAAGGAAGCGGTTCCGTTCCACTACGACTGGGAAACCTACGGTATGCCCTGGTACTATCCGAGCGCCGAGGAGGCATTCGCGGTTATGGCGGGCGACTGTAAGACTCAGCTTATGGTGCTGGCTTCGATGCTGGAGAGCAAAGGTATTGCGTACACTGTGAAGGTTTCGCCCACCCACGTCTGGGTCGAGTACGAGGGCAGATCCGAGTCGGATATAGAAAACGACGATGTGGCCATGTTTTCCGCCGAAGGTAATGCCGGCGATGGTGAACAGCGTGCGTTTACGCTGCCGCGCAGCATCGACCTCGAGCGATCCTTCCGCGCCTTCTGGACCGCGTTCTGGCACTACATGCCGGTTGACCGGAAGGTTTCGCTTGTTTCAGGCTTCATGATTTTTGTGATTCTTATGGCCCTCTCAGGCGTAGTCGGCGAGAGACGCACCTTGAAACCCGGCTGGTCTATCGCACGGGCCGCGTTTCACTCGAGCCGTTGATTCATCGGTGTCCGGGTGAATGTGCGTCGGCGATTTCGGCTATCAGTGCCTCGATTCCGGCGAGGTTTCGCTCGAATTCGGGGTCCTCGTGCGAGGTGAGCTCGACGGTTATGGCGGGAATACCCTGGCTCGCGAAGTAGTCGGAGGAAGAACCGGTTATTTCGTACTGCGTAAATCCCTGGTCCGGAACCGGGTATCCGGAGGCTTCTGCGTAAATTTCGGAGTAATAGATTGATGCTTCCCTGTAGCCCTCGCGCCCGCCGTAGTAGATTCCTCCCGCGGCGCTGTGCAGCGAGACGACCACTTCGGGTGTCGGATCGAGACCTTCGACGTAATCGCGAAGCGCCCGTGTTTCCGGTTCGCTTAACGGTTCGCTTCCGGCGTCGACCTCAATGTCCCACCAGCGCGATGTCGGCTTCCACGCGTAGTCAAAGTTGCGGTTGAGGTCCACGTTGTTGGCGTTGAAGCGTCCCCGATTTGTGTTGCGCTTTGTCATGTCCACTTCATTGAGTGGTTCGCCGCCGGTAACCCGCTGTAAGCCGTCGGGGTTCATTGTCGGTAGTATATGGATTGAGACAGTCGATGGAATCTCGCTCTCGTGCTCACGGAAGTGATCGAGAAGCTTCTCGGCGAGGACTATAGTCACCCACTCGTATCCGCCGTGGATTCCGGCCTCTATAACAATGTGGCGCTCGCCTTCGCCGAAACGATACGCGTGTAGGGGGCGGCCTTCGACCGACTCGCCGATTTTTATCGGTTCGCGGCGCATCTCTTCATCGGCGCCGGCAGACTCTTCGGCGCTGGCGTGCGCCCGGGTGACAGCCGCTGACTGTTGCCATTCGACCGTCCCGGCTCCGTCACCGAGCACCGACCGGGATACAGCGACAAGCGAGACGAGGAGCGCAGTGGCCATTGCGAGCTGCTTCAAGAGTATCACCCCTTAAGAGTACTGCAGTAGGCCCTCGTCGGCAAAATGCTGTTAGCTGACGCGTGAGCGAACAGGCACACGGTGCTGCCGACCGCCACGAACGCATCCGAAGCGACAGGACAGGACGGGCGGAGACGGTGGTGGGTTTGCTGTTTTGGTTTGACACCCAAGCGATGCAGTGTTAGAAATAAGTTTGTAGGAGTTACAACTAACTTCATGGCGGAGCTGAATCGACATCGGTATGACAACGCGATAAGGGTTCTCGAGGCGCTGTGGCGGAAGCGACGCATGAGCCGAGCCGATCTTGCGCGGGTGCTGAGACTCAATCGTTCGACGACGGGCTCGCTCGTGGACTATCTGCTCGGAATGGAGCTTCTCAACGAACGCCCGAGCGACGTCGAACAGCGCGCCGGCACTCGCGGGGGCAGACCTCCGCTGCTCGTGGGGCTTGAGTCCCGCAAAGGGTATGCGATAGGTCTGGATATCCGCTGCGAGGGCATCCTCGCGATCGCCTCAGATCTTTTCGGACACAGGATTCTCGAAAACGAATATGCCGTTGTATGCGGTGCCGCAACGCTCGTCGCTTCCGTGCAGACGGCGATTTCACGGATGGTGACCGCGGTTCACCGCGATGCCGAAGACGTCGCGAAGCTTCCGCCCGGCCTTGTCGCAGTCGGTGTGGGGGTAAGCGGCATCGTCGACGGCGAGACCGGAGCGATCAGGTTCAGCCGCGCGCTTGAAATCTCGGATTCGCTCGATCTCGCCTCGCAAGTGGCAGCCGCCGCGCCGGCGCCGGTGTTTGTCTTTAACGATGCGGACGCCTGCGCCCTCGGAGAGCTCGAGTTTGTCCGGTCGCACGAACGCGATCTTTTGTTCGTGCTCGGCAGCTTCAACCGATCGGCGGCGCGTGCGGGTTTAGGTATTATCCTCGACGGAAACCTTCGTCAGTCACATTCGGGTGCGGGGCGTGAGTTTCGTTCTCCCTTCGCGAATCCGAATTCCTCCGAACAGTTTGCGGTTTCCGAGCTTCTCTCGCGCGGCGAGGTGAGCTCGGAGGAAGCCTTCGAGCGATTTTCCGACGAACTCTCCGTTTCGGTCGCGTTTCTCGTTCATGCGCTGGATCTGCGAAACATCGTGCTCGGCGGCGATCTTTCGTACAACGACGAGAGCTTCTCGCGGGTTGAAGCAAAGGTTCGCGACCACGTTCGCGGTGATACCGTCCGGCGTGGTTCGCAGCCACTCGATTTGCGGCGAGCCGAAACCGGTGACCGATCGGTCGCCTTCGGTGCGTGCGCCGGTGCGCTTCGCAAAAGCTTTGAAACTCGCCGATTTCCCCTTTTTCGCGAGGCGCTTGTATGAGCGAGGTGCTTTTTGGCCTGGAAATGCTGACCGGCGGGGAGCCGGATTTTCCTGTTTACCGCGGAGATGGGAGTCGGGAAACCGTAAAGAGTCTCAGGCAGCGATTGGCGCGAAAACGAGTCGCGGTGCTGACTCATCCCGCCGGGGTGGACGCCGAGCTCAACGGTAGCGTCGGCCATTTACTCAGGTGGAACCGACGGCTCCCGGCGGAACAACAGTTCACGTTAACCGCGCTTCTCGGCCCGCAGCACGGCTTTGCCGGCGAAAAGCAGGATAACATGATCGAAAGCGACCATACCGTCGACGCGGAAACCGCGGTTCCGATCTTCAGCCTGTACGGCGAAACACGCCGGATTACCGAGGCGATGGCGGAGCGTTTCGATATGCTGCTATTCGATCTCCAAGACGTAGGCGTGCGTGTGTATACGTTTCTTACAACCCTTGCCTACATTATCGCCGACTTTCACGCGATGCCGGACAAAGCAGTCGTAGTGCTCGATCGGCCGAATCCGACCGGCCGTTCGGTCGAGGGACTGCGGCTCGAGCCGGGCGAGGAGAGCTTTGTAGGCGCTGCAACCGCGCCTATGCAGCACGGCATGAGCCTCGGCGAATTCGCGCTTTGGTACACAGATCACCACCGATACGGAACCGATGTTTCGGTTGTACCGATGAGCGGCCGGCACCCGACCGAGAGCCGCAAGCGGCGATCGCCGGCAGACGGGTGGCCGGCAGATCGGGTGTGGATTCCACCGAGCCCGAATATGCCGGGATTGCACACCGCACGAGCGTATCCGGGAACGGTAATGCTTGAAGGCACGACGCTTTCCGAAGCCCGGGGAACGACGCGCCCGCTTTCGATGTTCGGGCATCCGGATATTGACTGGGCGGCGGTATATCGCAGGGTCGAGACCGACGCGCCGGAAACCCTCGAAGGGTATCGACTGCGGGAGGTTGTTTTCGAGCCTGTATTCCACAAGCACGCGGGCATGCCGACGCGGGGCTTTGATATCGTCTGTGAGTATCCGTTTTACGACCCGGGGCGGTTCTCGCCGTATCGATTTATTGTCGCCGTGCTTCGAGCGGTTCGCGATACGCACCCGCGCTTGAAGCTGTGGACCGATCCACCGTACGAGTATGAGTACGAGCGCATGCCGATAGACGTAATCTGCGGCGGGCCTAGAGTGCGTCGGTTCGTAGAGGGAAGTGGTCACCGGCACTCGGGCGACGGCGTATCCGGCCGCGTCCGGGCGCGAGACGACGCGGCGAAGAGCGCAGCAGCTGCCGACCAAAAGGAGGGCGGCGCCGCGCCGAGTTCCTGGCAGGAGTTCTCCGCTCTGTGTTCCCGCGAGGAGGCGCAGTGGCGCGAGCTGACGCGCCCGTACTATTTGTACGGCGGGTCGAGCGCCGCCGCCGGCCGCGGCGCCGGCGGCCGGTCCGACATCGAAACAACAGGAGAAAGCGTGTGAATACCGGAACGCTCATAATAGATATAGAAGGCGAAACGCTGAACGAGGAGGAGCGCGACTTACTCAAAGCTGCTTCGGTCGCCGGGGTAATTCTTTTCGCCCGAAGCACCCGTTCGTTCGATCAGACGCGGGCACTGTGTGATGAAATACGAAGCGTTCGCGAGGATCTATTCGTTTGTCTCGATCAGGAGGGCGGTCGCGTAATGCGTCTGACCGACGGCGTCGCCCCGATTCCCGACCCGGGGACCATCGGCCGGTTCTACGACTACGCCCCCGAAGCAGCGCTTCGCTGCGCGCGTATGCTTTCGTGGCGCCTGGCGTACGACATTCGGCGTGCCGGCTTTGACTTCAGTTTCGCCCCCGTGCTCGACATCGACTATAACAACAATACGGTCATCGGAGCTCGATCGTTCGGTTCGCGCGCTGAGATGGTCGCCGCGCTGGGCGCCGAGTGGATCGCAGGAATGCAGGAGGGCGGAAGTCCGACCGTCGGAAAGCACTACCCTGGCCACGGCTACGCGGCCGAGGATTCGCACGTAGCGGTGCCGCATGATTCGCGGAGTTTCGAGGACATTCGTGACAGCGATCTTTTGCCCTTTGCGCGGCTCGCGCCGGTACTCGACGCGGTTATGCCGTCGCACGTCATTTACGATCAGGTCGATATTTCGCCGGCCGGCTTCTCGAACCGGTGGCTCGACTATCTGCGCCGCGATCTCGATTTCGATGGGGTTGTAATAACGGACGACCTGAATATGGAGGGCGCTTCGGTAGCCGGGGGAATCGGAGAACGGGTGCGACGAGCTCTGAGCGTCGGATGCGACTTCGCGATCGTCTGTAACGACCGCGAAGCGGTGCGTATCTCGGTTCCCGAGGTGGCCGACGATCCGGCGCTGCTGCACGCCGACGACAGCCGCGCTCGTTATCTGCTCGGCCGCCGGAGCGACGAAGCAGACGTCGAGCAGCTCGAAAAAAGTCGCCGCGTGGCCGACGCGCTCGGGCGCGGGGACTTCGAAACGGCGCTCGCCGAATTAAAGACTGGTGGAGGTCCTCTGTAAGAGGGCGAGAATTAACGACATACCGTTCTACGGTATCGGAGGAAAGTACGACTATGCGTACAATCATACGAACAAAACGACGCAAAGCGCTTGCAGCTACCGTGCTGTTACCGTTTGCGTTCTTGCTGCTTGTGGCTGCAGGTCAGGGCGAAGACGCTGACGAAGCAGAGGAGATTACCGTCTGGATTATGCAGCCGGGCTCGGACGCCGTTCAGGATATGCTCGAAGGATATACCGAGGATTTCGAGGAAGAAACGGGTGCTGAGGTAGATCTCATTTTCCAGCCGTGGGGCGATGCGCATGATGCGTTTACCACCGGCATAGCCGCCGGAGATACCCCCGATGTTGCGGAGATGGGAACCACGTGGACGCCGGAATTCGGTGAGCTCGATGTGTTCGCCGAGCAGGATCTGGATGACGGCGATGACTATATCCAGGGTGTCATCGAAAGCGCGATGCCCGACGGCGAACCGTTAGGACTTCCGTGGTACGCGGGTGCGCGGGCGCTCATTTACAACGCTTCGGTGTTCGATGAGCTTGATCTTGATCCCCCCGATACCTGGGACGAACTGGTAGAGGTCGGACAGACCATACAGGAAGAGGCGGACATGCACGCCTACAGCGTGGTCGGTGCCGGAGCGAATCACTTTGTCCTCCCGAAAGTGTGGCAGGCAGGTGGTCAAATAGCCGAACAGGACTCTGACGGCAACTGGACGGCCACGATAAATGAGTCGGAGGGCGTTGAGGCATTCGAGTTCTACGGTGAACTGTTCACCGAATACGAGTTTTCTCCCGAAGGAGCACTCAACTGGGACGTGAATGATGCGCAGAGCGCGTTCATTAACGAGGATCTTGCGATGTATCTCGGTCTCGGGGTGAATCTCGATGTCGTGCTGAGTGAAGATCCCGATTTCGAGGTAGGCGTAGCGCTTCTTCCCGAAGGCCCGGGAGGCAATCGTGATACACTCGCCGGTGGAAGTCACCTTGTGAGATTCGCCGACAGCGATGCTCCCGAGCTCGCTCAAGCGTATATCGAGTTCCTGCTCGAGGATGAACGAGTCGCCGAGTTCAGCGAGGAAGTTGGATTCTTCCCGGGAACCGAAGGCGGTATCGAGGAGATGGAACTCGACGAGCACGGCGAAGTGTTCGCCGAAATGCTTGTCGATCACAGCCGTTCGTACCCGCCCACGGCCGAATGGGGATCCTTTGAAGGCTCAGACCTGTTCACTTCCGCGGTCCAGAATATCATGATGGATGAAGCCGACGTACAAACGGCACTTGATGATGTCGCAGAGGAAATGAACGCGGAGTTTGATAACTGAGATCGATACGCGGGTTCTTTGCATGCCGTCGGTGCGCGTGTTCCGCGCGCCGACGGACTGCGAATCCAACAAGGGAAATACAGTATGAACGCAACTGACCCATTACAGGAGCCTGCCGTTTCCGGCAACGAGCCGGCGATTCGCAGCTACCGCTATCAGAGAGTGTTCGAACGTAAAATTCTGCCGACACTGTTTCTTATTCCGGCGGCGGTTTTCATCTTCGGGTTAACGCTGTGGCCGGTGTTGCGTGCATTTCAGCTTTCCTTTACCGATGCCGACCTTCGAATGTTCACGACCGGCGAAATCAACTATATCTGGTTTGAGCACTATAGAGATATTTTTGCGAGTCCTTTTCTGCGTAGCGTAATACTGAAGACCGCAGTGTTCGGGCTTATCTGTGTAGCGCTTACGATGACCGTCGGTGTTTTTACCGCCTTGCTGCTGAACAAGCCCTTCCGCGGTCGAACGGTGCTTGCGGTCCTGGTTATACTGCCGTGGGCTGTTCCACGCGTTGCCGCGGCGATCGTGTGGGAGTGGATCTTTCACGATCAGTACGGCCTGGCGAATTGGCTATTGACGGTAATCGGATTCGACTTTCAGGGCTTTGCCTGGTTCAACGATCCGTATATCGCCTTCGGCGCGATCGCCGTTGTCATCGTGTGGCAGAGCTTTCCGTTCGTGGCGGTATCGATGCTCGCGGGATTGCAGTCGATTCCAGCGGAGATTCACGACGCCGCACGAATCGACGGGGCCGGCCCCTGGCAACGTGTCTCAAGAATTGTTCTTCCAATGCTCAAGTCGCTGCTTCTGGTGCTCATTGTCATTTCGACAATCTGGGACTTCAAGATTTTTGACCAGGTGTTCGTAATGACCGGGGGAGGGCCCGCGCGTCAGACGGAACTCTTAGCCATTACCACGTGGAGAGAGGCCTTCACGCAACACGACTTTGGCCTTGCCTCTGCGTTGTCGATGGTTATGTTCGCGATTCTCGCGGTAGTCACCGTCCTATATCTCCGTCTGATCAGAGAAGAGGAGTAGCTTCTATGACAAGCTTCAGTCCGAGTATTTCGAGTGCGAACGGACGCGTTCGCGACATTGGCCCGAGAGTGAAATATGTTTTCGGGCGGATTGGGATTTACGTCTCGGCGATACTTATTGGTCTTTTCGCCGTAGGTCCCATCCTCTGGATGTTTCTCACCGCGTTGAAGCCGAACCCGGAGATTTTTACCAGTACGCCCGTATTTGTACCGTCGCAGGTTCTGTGGCAGCGATTCGTCGCAGTTGTTACCGGCGATTTCGGTTTACATCTCGTAAATTCGGTCATTGTGAGTTTCGGAACGGTATCGCTGAGCGTAATTGCCGCAGCGATGGCGGGGTGGGTGCTTGCCCGCTTCCGCATTCCGTTTAAACGCTACTTGCTTATCCTGATCCTCGGGGCACAGATGTTCCCGTTTGTAGTGTTGTTGATTCCGCTTTTTATCGTAATGCGGCAACTCGGGCTTCTCGGCACCCACAGCGGGCTGATACTCGCGTATCTTTCGTTCACCACACCGCTGGTTGTCTGGATCCTGCGGGGATTCTTCATGTCCATTCCCGTAGACGTCGAAGAAGTTGCGATGGTCGACGGCGCGACGCGAGCTCAGGCATTTCGCAAAATAATCCTTCCGATGGCGCTGCCAGGTATTGCAGCGGCGAGTGTGTTCGGATTTATTTCCGCATGGAATGAGTTCCTTTTTGCCCTTTCGTTCAACCGCAATAATCCCGAAATGCATACCCTGCCGGTGTCACTGCAGCAGTTTATCGGGCGCGACACGACCGACTGGGGCATGATCATGGCGGCGAGCGTCATTTTCACCGTTCCGGTTATAGTATTCTTCCTTCTGACACACAAGCACATGATGCGCGGAATGGTGGTCGGAGCTGTAAAAGGCTGACGAAAACTATCGCCGACGGGTGAGCGCAGACTACACGCTTTCGATAGGCGCCCCCGGGCCTACCCGCCTGAGTCAATAGTGACCGTTCACTCCCGCTCCGCCTCACCGTGCACGAGAGGCGCCCCGCGCCCAAGCCCCGCGGGCCCAATCCCCGGGGGCACGATCCTGGGCCCACGCCCCGCGCCCACGCCCCGCGGGCCCAATCCCTGGGGGCACGACCCCGCGCCCAAGCCCCGGGGGCACGATCCTGGGCCCAAGCCCCGGGGGCGCTACTACCTCACGTGCGCTCGGGGTGCCGTGCTTCGAGCACACCGAGCCTACGCAGTGCGATTACTACAGGCGACTCGGTCGCATCGTCGCCGCGCTGCTGCGGCGGCGCGGGTGTTGCTGCCGAAGTGTCGTCGACAGGTTTTCCGCGGTCGAGAGTCGAGCTCGGTTTGCCGGCCATTGCTTCGTGAAGCCGAATACACGCTTCGGTGTACTCTATGGATGCGAGATGCGCGATAATACGGGTCCCACGGTCGATAAGTTTCTTGTTCGTAGGATTCAGTTGAATCATCCAGTTCCCGTGTATTCGGCCGAGTAGCGCCATGCTTGTCGTGCTGAAGGTGTTGAACACGAGTTTAACCGCGAGATGATGGAAAAGCGCTACAGGCGAGTCGGGGATTTCAGCCGGTACGCGGATTACTCCTTCGCCGGCGGATTCGAGGGATTTCGTCTGATGTATGGGTACGATCTCGAGCCGCCACTGCTCGTGAAATGCGCTCAGATCCGGCGCAGCGTCCGGCTCCCTCGAGTGTCCACCGGCACCGACTATGCCCGCGCGGATCGCCACGGAGCGCGGAGAATCGGTTCGCGAAGGGTCGGGTTCGTTGCCGATCCGATACGAGTGAATCTCTTCGGCATCCAGCTTTGGCGGGGTTTCGATCAAATCCGCGGGCGCGTGCATGGCGCGGTAGTCGGCCGCGTCCCAGCGGATGCCGCGCACCGGACGTCCGAGCATGCTCGTCCACGCGCTCCCCGATTCGGGGTGCGAGTCCTTCGGGAAGGCCCACGCGGGTGGGCTTTGACGATCGTGGGCGGGGCGCAACGGCGGCAGCATGAACGTCGGGGAGCGCTCGGTCGTGTCGCTGAAGATATCGAGGAGGAAATTATCAGCATAATAGGTCACGAGTCCCGAGTCATTGTAGATCTCCGCTTCGAGCGACGCGATGCGCCCGATTGCCTCTCGGCTGATCGGTTCCCGCAAAGATCGCAGAAGCCGCGCGAACGCATCGACCCGATCGAGGCGCGGGACGCTACTGCCGAGCGCCTCCTCCATGGCGATACCGCAGACGAGCATTTCGAGGGTGGTCGCCTGCATCCGCGTGCTGCCTGAGAGCGCCATAGCGCCGCTGAACAGATCTATGCACGTCACGCGCGGGTCGTCTATAACGCGGCGGGATCGCTCTATGTGCGCTCGAAGCAGCGAAGTCGGGTTGTTATAGAGAAAAAAGGTAGAGGCGCCGCGCGCGGCCGCCTCGCGAACCGTTCCGATGACCGAAGACGTTTCCCCGCCTTCGCTGATTCCTATAAATACGTCGTCGGAGTCTATGTTCAGATCGGCTACCTGCCGCCTGCCGAACTGTTCGTAGTCTTCGAAGTGTTCCACTGCCCGGATGAGCGCGCGGTCGCCGCCTGTCATAATGCTCGCGGTGGAGTCGGCCGTCGAGGACCCGGCTCGAGCGCGGCGCCACATCGCCTCGAGAATGATCGCGAGGCGTCCCGTGCTGCCACAGCCGGAGAAGATCACCGATCCCCTACCGTCTGCGACGCCACGCATGGCGGCGACGAGTTTCCCGAATTCCGGCGAGAGCACCGCGCGGCGAGCGACCGCCGCGATGTCGCCATCCACCTGGAGGATCCGGTCCACTGCGGTGGCAGGGTTTCTACGGGCAACGTGGGAGAGATCGGACGTTACAGGATGCGGGCGCTCGGTCGGCAGGAAGCCGAGATGAAAGGCGCTCTCGTATTTTGCGAAGTGCAGGGCTGCGTCCCGCGGACGCTGCCCGCCGGAGGTATTGCCGGCGAACGCGTCTGAGTTGTGTGAGGGTGATGGTTCTGAACTGGCCACGCCGCCATGGTAGCAAGGGTTTGCCGAAAGTACAACAAACCAACTGCGCTCGCATGCTCCGAAACATCGATCATAGCGTCAGCGACGCCATGAAAGTCAGGGCGGTTCGTCAAGAAAAAAGGGGCAGGAAAAATGCCGGGTCGACACCCTGCCTCCGGGATTTTGACGCTGCACCGGTCGGAGAGGATTCGCGGCGAGTAACCTTCTGTATGCTCGAGCTTTTTTTACACCGGGCCACGCAGTGTGTTCCGCGAGGATCGGTATCAGCTTCCCGACCGCCCAAGCCACCGGTAGAGCGTTTTTCGGGTTACACCGAGACGACGCGCGGCCTCCGACTTGTTTCCTCCGGCCGCGGCGACCGCATCCTCGGCGATGAGTCGTGTTTCAGCCGGTGCAATCCGACTCTGCCGTATCGGGGCCGTCGGGGATCCAGGCTGGATTTCCGACGGAATCGCCTGGCTTTCCGGCTCTCCTGCCTCGGCGACGAAGCTATGGTCTCCTTCGAGAACCGCGCCGTCCTCCAGGAGCGCCGCACGCGTCAGCACGTGTTCCAGTTCGCGGACGTTACCCGGCCATCGGTAACGCTGAAGTCGCGCGAGGAAGCGGTCGGTTACCCCGAGCAGCCTGCGATCGACCCGGGTGCTTAACGACGTGAGGATGTGAGCGATAAGCACCGGCAGATCGTCCGGTCGCTCGCGGAGCGCGGGGAGTGTAATCACCATCGCGCTGATACGGTAGTACAAGTCGGCGCGAAATCGGCCGTCGGTAACATCCTTTTGCAGATCGCGATTGGTGGCGGAAATAATACGGACATCCACCCGAACAGGCTTCTGCCCACCAATTCGAAGCACCTCGCCCTGCTGAAGCACCCGCAGCAACGCGACCTGCCCGTGTGGGGAAAGATCACCAATTTCATCGAGAAAAAGCACCCCGTGGTTCGCCAGTTCAAACTTGCCCTTACGCCGCTCGTCGGCGCCGGTAAACGCGCCCTTTTCGTAGCCGAATAACTCGCTTTCCACAAGAGAGTCGGGAATGGCACCGCAATTCATGGTAATGAACGGCATTTCCCGACGCCTGCTTTCGCGGTGTAGCGCCTGTGCCACAATTTCCTTGCCGGTGCCGGTTTCCCCGAGAATACACACATTCACGTCGTAGGGGGCCACCCGCCGCACCAACTCTCGAACACGACGAACGCCACGGGACTCGCCGACAAGCCCACCGGCGACACTGGTGAACGCCGACCCGGCGCCCCGGGCTGTTTCGCTTGTGCCGCCGGACCGGGTAATGGCTTTCAGGCGGCGGACGGTTGAGTCGACGATCGCCGTCACCGGTATCCGTTCAAAGGCGGACCCTCCGGCGTATCCATGCACCGGCACCTCTTTGAGGATTTCCTCGAAGTCCGCCGGTTGCGTAATTGTTCCCCCAAACAGAAACGAAAGCGGCGCCGGCTCGTAGTCTTGCACAACATCCCACATCGACTTCACCGTAGCGACGGCCTGGCGTACCTGGTTGCGCTTGTCCATCGCGTCTTTTGCTGTTTTTGTCAATCCGACGTTCAGAATAAGTCCGTCTATCCCCGCGTCGCAGAAACTGCGCACTTCCTCGGTGGTGAGGGCGAATCCGAATGTTGCAAACCCCTCGCGCCGCGCAGCAGAAAGCATTTCGCGTTCGCTCTCGTGTGAAAGCCCCTGCGCGGCGAGAATTTCCCGCATTACACCGTCCACGAGGCCGGTGGCCGGCCAGTTCGTAATTGCGTTCACGCCGAGCTGCCGGTAGCGCTCGAGGCGCTCGGCGAGGGAGCAGATCGGATCATTCGCCATTAAACCCGCTACCACCGGAGTATCCCCGGCGCGCGGTAAAATGTGGCGTCGCAGCAATTCTTCGGTCTGGTCGTTTGCATTGCCGTAGGCGAGAAAGGACCCGAGAGAGCCGACCCCGGCGGTTCGGTATACTCCGGCACTGAATACGAAGAACAAATCCGCCCCAGCCGAGGCCGCGGTAGCGGTAATGTGTCCTGACCCGGGCGAGACGCCGATAAGTGGCCGCTCGGCCGGCTTCCCGGCCACGATATCGCGAATAAACTCATGATGCTTTTTCCGCTCCCGCCCGTTTTCAGTATCCATTGCTATACGGAAATTGTATCACAAGTATACAAGATGCTATACACGTGATGCATCTTCGTGGAGGCCGCCGGCGTACCGACCGCGCGCTGCGGGTACGCAGCGCGCCCGATCGCCGACATTTCGTTTCATCTGTAACACCCCAATTTGAAAAGACTTAGGACCGTAGAAACGTGCGCTTACCGCACGTGTACGCGTGCCATACCTCCCCGCGCTTCCGAGCGAGAGTTCGGCTGGCACACTTCTTGTACCTCTTTTTGGGGAATGACCGATAACACCGGTCCGCTAATACATTCTGTCCTGGAGGTACATATGGCAGATACGAGCAGAAGCGCGATACTCGCCGATTTGCGCAAGAAAGTGGAACAGGGAATCCCGATCATCGGCGGTGGCGCCGGTACCGGGCTTTCGGCGAAATCAGAAGAGCAGGGAGGCATCGACCTCATCGTCATCTATAATTCCGGACGCTATAGGATGGCGGGACGAGGGTCCCTTGCAGGGCTCCTGCCCTACGGCAACGCCAATGAGATTGTCAAGGAGATGGCCCACGAGGTTATCACCGCGGTGAAGCACACCCCCATTCTCGCCGGGGTTAACGGGACCGACCCGTTCATGCTGCGGCGCCACTTCCTTAATGAGCTTAAAGACCTCGGCTTCGCGGGGGTGCAGAACTTTCCCACCGTGGGGCTCATCGATGGTACCTTCCGGCAAAACCTGGAAGAAACCGGAATGGGATTCGACCTCGAAATCGAGATGATCCGCGAAGCCCACGATATGGATTTGCTCACGACCCCATACGCCTTCGATACCGAACAAGCGAAGAAGCTAACCGAAGCGGGCGCCGACATCGTCGTTGCGCACATGGGGCTCACGACCAAAGGCTCAATCGGAGCGGAAACGGCCAAGACGCTCGAGGACAGCGCGAAACTTGTCGGCGAAATAGCCGACGCGGCGAAGAGCGTCCGCGACGACGTGATTATCCTTTGCCACGGTGGTCCGATCGCGATGCCCGACGACGCGAAGTTTATCTTCGATCGCGTCAAGGCGGTTGACGGCTTCTACGGCGCAAGCTCCATGGAACGCCTGCCCACAGAGGTCGCCATTACGGATCAGATCAAAAAGTTCAAGGCGCTGACGTTTTAACCGCTCGTCGCAGCGCGAATACCGCTCCCCGAACCGGCCCGCGCATCGGATCGGTCCGGGGAGAACCGCACACCCATACGGGCAAGGAGCACAGACCATGAAAAAGGTATACGTTGTTGGAACCTTCGATACAAAAGCCGAAGAATTGACGTACGTCGCAAAGCGCGTCGGCGAAGCCGGCGCCCCGGTTGTAACCGTAGACGTCTCCTCCCAACCGGCTTCACCCGGGGCGCAGCCGCCGGCGGACATCTCCAACGCCGAAGTCGCCCGGAACCACCCCTCCAACGCTGGGTTTCTCGGAAATACAGAGGATCGTGGCAGCGCGGTAAGCATGATGTCCGAGGCGCTCGGAGAGTTTCTCGTCGCTCGCGAGCGGGACGACCTCGGCGGGGTCATTGGAATCGGCGGGTCCGGCAATACCGCACTCGTCACCGCGGCAATGCGTCGCTTATCGGTGGGTCTTCCCAAACTCATGGTATCCACCGTGGCAAGCGGCGACGTGGGCCCCTACGTTGGCCCTAACGATATCGCGATGATGTACTCGGTCACCGACATCGCCGGAATTAACCGAATATCGCGCGCGGTCCTCGGCAACGCCGCGCATGCGATCGCCGGAATGGTCGCCAACGAGATCCCGGCCGCACCTTCTGAGAAACCAACGCTTGGAATGACCATGTTCGGCGTAACTACTCCCTGCGTCACCGCCGTTCGGGAAAAACTCGAGCGCGAGTTCGACCCGCTTGTGTTTCACGCCACCGGTACCGGCGGGCAGTCCATGGAAAAACTTATCGACTCAGGCATGATCTCGCATGTCATCGACATAACCCTCACCGAAGTCTGTGACCTTCATATGGGAGGCGTTATGAGCGCCGGTGCGGACCGCCTCGGAGCGATTATCCGCGCCGGCATCCCGTACGTTGGGTCGGTCGGCGCGCTCGATATGGTCAACTTCGCCGCCTTCGACACCGTGCCCGAGAAATACCAGCACCGAAACCTTTATAAGCACAACGAAAACGTCACGCTTATGAGGACCACCGTCGAAGAAAACCGTGAAATGGGACGCTGGATCGGCGCCAGACTGAACCAGATGACAGGGCCCGTGCGCTTCCTCTTGCCTGAAAAAGGCGTCTCCCTTATCGACGCCGAAGGCCAGCCCTTCCACGATCCAGCCGCCGACGAAGCGCTTTTCAGCGCGATCGAAGAGACCGTAGAGCAAACGGCGGACCGAGCAGTTACCCGCCATCCCTACAACATCAACGACCCCGAATTCGCCGATGCATTGATCTCGGCGTTCCGGGACGTATGGAGGAACAAATGAACGCTACATTCGTTATGAACAAAGATATGGTTCGCGACCAGTTCGACTGGGGCGAAATCGCGTGGGCATGCCGCCCGCAAAACACCGAAAGCGCGCAACTCGCGATCCTCGACGTCACGATCACCCCGGGCGAAGGTCACAACTTTCACCGACACCCCGACCAGGAGGAAATGATTTACGTTCTAAGCGGCGAAATCGAACAATGGTTGGAGGATAAGAAGCAGATTCTCGGCCCCGGTGACGCGGCATTCATCAAAAAAGGGGTCGTCCACGCGAGCTTCCAGCGCGGTAGCGATCCGGCCCACCTCCTCGCCATTCTCGGGCCCGCGGTAGGCGAGGGCGGCTACGCCATGGAGGATGTCTCCGACCAAGCCCCGTGGAACACACTGCGGTAACCGCTCTCAAGCGCCCGGTTCGCCCGGGCGC
>JBKGYS010000041.1:0-18033 GCA_046545955.1 Spirochaetales bacterium
TGGTGGTCGCGGGACACGCCCTCGTCAATACCACCGAACACAGCCGCCGCCGGCCGATTACCGCCTCGCGGAGGCGTTGTCGGCCAATCACCCCTCGCGGAGGCCTTGTCGGCCAATCACCCCGTCGCAGAGGCGTTGTCGCCCATCACTGCCTCGCGGAGGCCTTGGTGGAAGACGGGGTGGCGTGCTTGCGGGGGTGAGCCGGTATAAGCGCGACACCTTCGTCTCCCTGTGCCGACAGTTTTACGAATTGGACGGACAGCTGTCGATCGGGTTATTGTTAGCATGTGCGAAGGGGAAGCCAATGCCGTTGACCGAAATCGCGACAGAGCAGACAACCGCGGTTACCAATGTTCTGCTCGCTCTTCTTGCGATCTATGTAGTTCGTGATGTTCGCCGTCATGGCTCTTCATCCGACCGACGCAAAACAAAGATCTGGTCGTTCGCTTTCACATGCCTTGCAATCGCTGCGGGTTTCGGTGCGGTGGCTCACGGGTTTGAGTTCGGTGAAACCGTCAATTTCTGGCTTTGGCAGCCGATCTACTTCATGCTCGGACTGACGGTAAGCATGTTTTTTGTCGGTGTCGTGTACGACTTGCGAAACTTCTCGATTCCAGGGTGGCTATCCCGGCTGGCGGTGCTGGCGGCCATCGCGTTCTACGCGGTCACCGCCTTGGGCCCGGCTCCATTTATTCTGTTTATCGCATTCGAAGGTATCGCGCTCCTCGTAGCGTTTTTCGGGTATCTGGTTTTAACGCTGCGAGGGCGGGTCCGCGGATCGGGGTTCATGCTTCTGGGGGTACTCACAAGCATTGCCGCTGCCGCGATTCAGGCCACCGAAGTTGTCTCTTTCACGTTTCTCTTTGAGTTCGATCACAATGGAGTGTTCCATCTCGTACAAATGCCTGCAATTCTGTTTCTTATGTACGGATTGCGCGCTGAGCTCCGCTGGAGAATCGGCCCGGGCGGGTCGGTTGCAAGCTCTGCGATTACTCCACCGCACCGTTGAACGTTTCAATCGGGTTGAGCCCTCATATCGTGTACAATAAACGCAAATCGCAGCGAAATGGAGGTCACAGATGAACGAAAAGCTTCAACAGACGTACGACATACATGTAGTGTACCGCAGTCGACGCGACGAGCTTCTGTCGAGCCTCGAAGACAAGGACCTCGAGTACCGTCCGGGGCCCGGTCTTCCGACCCTCGGAGATCTGTGCCAGTCGCTTGGGGAAAATCACGCGGCCTACATCGACTCGTTTGTTACCTTCGAGTTCAAACCCGAAACGCGGCGCGGTACCGCCGCTCGTCATACCGGCTCGGTAAGCGCGCTCCAATCGTGGTTTTCGGGACTCGACGGAGAGCTCCACGCCGTCCTCGACTCCATGGACGATGAGACCGCAACCACCCCGGTCTGGCGTGGCCCCGATTTTCAACTCCCCGCCCACGTGCACCTCGATGTCCTGCGCGAAGCGCTTCTCATTTTTTGCGGAAAAGCATCGGTCTATTTGAAACTCATGAACAAGCCACTTCCAGGGGCCTGGCCCGAGTGGATCGAATAATCAGGAGGCAACTGCATGCGCGGCTGTTCTACAATGATCCGTTCGTCGGCGATTTTCGGCGTGTTTACCGTTTTCATACTCGTTTGCGGCTGCCGGGTTATCGCAGCCGACGACCTCGAATGGGACGACACCGGATACACCGTCTCCACGGTCGCCGAGGGGTTCGAGTACCCCTGGGGCATCGACTTCCTGCCGCAGAGTGAAGGAAACCGGGCGCTGATAACCGAGCGGACCGGCGGGTTTTACATGGTCGACCTCGACGATGGTACACGAACACAGGTAGACGGCGAAATACCCGAAGTATCAACCCGAGGCCAGGGCGGTCTGCTCGACGTGGCGGTGCATCCGGACTTTGCCGACGGAGAGAACTGGGTATATTTCACCTACGCCGGAGTCAACGACAGAGGCGACGAGTCCGCAACGCACCTCGGGCGAGGCCGTCTCGATACCGAAAACGCAACGATCGAGAGTTTCGAAGTACTGCTGGTCGCCGAACCCTTTCACGACGGGACTGGACACTATGGGTCCCGCGTGGTCTTCGACCGCGACGGCTATTTGTTCATGAGCGCTGGAGAGCGCCAGGTTCGCGACGAAGCGCAGAATCTCGAAAACTACTGGGGCACGATTATTCGACTCCACGACGATGGAAGTATTCCGTCGGATAACCCCTTCGTCGACGACAGCGACGTGCCCGACGGTATCTATACCTACGGTCATCGCAACATCCAGGGTATGGCCGTACATCCGGAAACAGGCGAACTGTGGGCGAACGAACACGGTGCGCAGAACGGCGACGAGATCAACATAATCGACACCCCGGGAGCCAACTACGGTTGGCCGGTGGCTACCTACGCGCGTGAATACGGTTCCGGGGCTCCGATCGGAGACCTTCCGCCCGAGCGCGACGATACGGTAAATCCTATCTATTACTGGGACGGAGAGCGCTACGACGACGAGCAGAGCGGATTTCCACCGTCGGGCATGGCGTTTGCCGACGGCAAGCTGTATATGGGAAATCTCGCGTTTGAATACCTCGGCGAGTTCGAGCTTTCGGGCACGTCCCGGGAGACAGCCGAAGTGCGGCGGGAGCGGCGAATCCTCGGCGACCGTGGCCGTATTCGCGATGTAGGACGGCACCCCGAAACCGGCGACCTCTACGTTCTCGTCGACCGCTCGAGCGCGCCGTTGCTTCAACTGACGATAGACTGACACCGCCGCGAGAGGCAGCCCGGCGGACGCACAGTCGAATCCCGGACGAATGCACCGCTCGTAGACCACACGCCCGCCGCCGTTTCGCGGCTCACAGCTCAAACGTGTGAATACCGGCCTTCGACACCGCGAGTTCGACGATATCCCCGCGTTTGGGCTGCAGACGCGAGAAGGCCTCGATCGAGGCTTCCACCTCCAGCCGATCGCCCTCGGGAAGCGGCTCAGCAACGAGCTCGAAGCGATCGCCTACGCCGAGCACCCGGTCGACCCTCGCGCGAAGCGTCAGCTCGTCGGAGTCGGCCGGCGTCTCCGGCAGACACAGGCGAATGCGCGAGGGGCGGATGCACGCAACCACGCGCGATCCCGCTGGATGGTTGGAATACGTCTCGAGCGCGAGCCCGGCGCTGGTGCAGAGCCTTGTGCCGCCGCCGTCGCGAACGACCGTGCCCTCAAGCACATTGCGCGTACCCACAATCCGGGCCACCTCCCGCGAAGCAGGCCTGTGAAACACGTCCTCTCGCGCACCGATCTGAAGCACTCTGCCCCGCTCGATCACCGCCATGCGGTCGGACAGCGCGTAGGCCTCCTCGATGGCGTGGGTAATGAGGATAATCGGAATCCCGTGCCGCGCGTGGATTTCCCGTACCAGGCTCATAAGCTGGACCCGCACCGTAGCATCCACCGCCGAAAACGGCTCGTCGAGCAGGAGAATCCGCGGCTGCGGCGCGAGCGCCCGCGCGAGGGCCACGCGCTGTTTCTGCCCACCGGAGAGTTCTCCCGGATACTTCGCATCGAGACCGTCGAGCTGCATATCGCGCAATAACGACCGCACCCGACGCGCGCGCGTGGCAGCATCGACCTTAAAAAGCCCGAACTCCAGATTTTCGCGGACGTTCATGTGCGGAAAGAGCGCGTAGTCCTGGAAGACCAGTCCAACGCGCCGCTTCTGCGGCGACAGCCACGTTCGCGAGTCGAACCATACCGCCGAATCGAGGCGGATGGTTCCAAAGTCCGGCCGGATGAGCCCGGCGATGGCGGCGATGGTGAGTGTCTTGCCCGCCCCGGAAGGGCCGAGAAGAGAAAGAACCTCGTCTTCCATCGTGAAGGCCGTCTCGAGCGAGAAGTCCGGCAGTGTAAGGCCTATGTCGACCGCAAGCATATTACGCCCCGTGTCTCGAACCGTCGGGCCGTGAACGATCGCTTCGAGTTCGCCGCCCGGGGCTTCGTCGTACCCGGCCGTCGGCTGGGATTGCGCCCTCGGAGGGCGCCGAGAGTCGGTTCAGAAGCACGATTACGATTATGGAGATCGCGGTGAGAATCGCCACAAGTCCGTTCGCCCGAGCCATATCCTGCGCCTGCACCGCGTCGTATATGGCAATCGCCATGGTCTGGGTGCGGCCGGGAATGTTACCGGTGACAAGGAGCGTCGCGCCGAACTCCCCGAGCGCGCGCGCCCAGGCAAGAATGACACCCGCGAGCACGCCCCGCCACGCGAGCGGAAGCACAACCCGCACGAAGATCGCCGGTTCCGAGCGCCCGAGCGTGCGCGCCGCGCCGACATACGCAGAATCGACACTTTCGATCGCCGCCCGAGCCGAACGGATATAAAGCGGCATTCCGGCTACGACCGCGGCGATTACCGCCGCCTGCGGGGTAAACACAAGGCGTATTCCGAACACCGACTCGAGCCACGATCCGAGCGGACCACGGCGGCCTATGAAAAGCAGCAGGTAATAGCCGAGCACAGACGGGGGAAGCACCACGGGGAGGGTAATCACCGCATCGAGCAAGTCGCGACCGGGAAACCGGCGGTTGGCCAGCACCCATGCCGGGACCGTGCCCACGATAACCGACGCAACCGTGGCAAGCGTTGAAACACGAAGAGAAAGAAGTATCGGAAACAGATCTATGCTACTCATGCGGTCTCCGACATCTCTCAAGGCAGACCGAAGCGGTAGCTGCGCATTATCTCTTGCCCCTGTTCGCTTCGGACGAACTCAAGGAACGCCTCTGCTTTGCCGGTACGGGCCTCCCCGTCTTCGCCTCGGCCGCCGCGATCGAGCACAAGCGCGGTCTGCTCGATCGGATCGTGCAGGGAATCGTCCACTCGACGCCCCTCGATTCCTTCTCCCGGATCGAGAAAGGCAAGCGCTACAAGCCCGACATCCGCATTCGCGCTCTCGACAAGCCGCATCGCATCGAGGACGTTATCCCCGTAGACGAGCCGGTCCTCAACATCAGCGTACACTCCCAGGGACTCCAACGCCTGCTTCGCGGCGAGTCCGTAGGGAGCGTGGGATGGATTGGCGATCGAGATCGCCTCGAATCGTTCGTCGTCGAGCTCGTCGAGCTCAGGAAGCGGCTCGCCTTCGGGTACGACGAGCGCGAGGTAGCCGCTCGCGTAGACTACCGGCTCGCCCGAAGCGAAGCCGCCCTCCGCCAGACCGTCAATATAGTCGCGATTCGCGGAAAAAAACAAATCAAATGGCGCCCCATTTTCGATCTGTTGAGTCAGCCGCCCGCTCGAGCCGAAACTGAAGGTGATGCTTTGTCCGTACTCGGCCTCGAAGGCCTCGGCCATTTCGTCGAAAGCGAATCGCAGGTCCGACGCTGCAGCGACGAGAATCTCGCCTTCGCGTTCCGGTTCGCCCTCTGCGGTCAGAGCCGTCGGTGTCGCAAGTAGCAGGACCAGCGCCCAGGCTGCGGCCGCGGCAGGGACGAGGAGCGCCCGCGATGCCACAGCGCCTACACCACAATCGGCCGGCTTGGCCACGTAAGCCAGAGCATACCCACGAAACCCAGCGTCACCAGAACCGCTGCTACAATCGCCGCGACGGCGACAGGTTCCACGTCCGCCTGCTCGACGGCGATGCCGATAAGGGCCCACACTAAGACGGCCGCATGCGGCAAATTGATAAAGCGAACACTCATAAACCAGCTCAGAAGGACAACTACGGTGAGCGCCACAATTGTCCAACCAATATCACCGAAAAGCACCCCGGATAGTCCTGTGAGCTCGAGCACCTGGGTGACATTCGCCACCGTAGCCACGCTCACCCACCCAAGATAAATCCCGAACGGCACATGCACCAGCCACAGACGCGCGCCGGGTCCGAAGGTTTGGCCCGGGGAAACGAGCGCAAAAACGTAGATAAGCGCGGCCAGCAGCACGACCATGGCTACAAGCGACCAGGCTGTCAGGCGATAGTGGAAAAACACAAGCCAGAGCCCGTTTGCCGCGTTCGATACACAGAACGCCGTGCCGATGCGGTCGAGGACCGGCTCGTAGCGGTGACGCGGGAGCGCCTGATAGACCGAAAATGCGATCGCGAGCAGATAAATGAGCCCCCAGATCGAAAACACGTACCCGGCAGGCAGAAACAGAACATCGAACTCGCGAGCGAGCTCCCCCGTCGTCGTCCCTCCGAGCGGCAGCGCGTTTGCGAGGTAATTGAGCAGCAGAACCACCGCCAGCGTAATAAAACACATCCACTGTCGAAATGCGCCGGTGAGCATCACTACCTCCCCCCGGAAGCGTTAAGATTTTTCCACCCACACGATAACACGCACACCCTAATACTTCGTACGTCCGCGAAGGCTTCGCGCGAGCGTAAGCCGGTCGGCATACTCGAGATCACCCCCCACAGGAAGACCGAGAGCAAGACGGGAGCACGCAATACCGCGCTCCTGAAGCATCTTTACAAGGTAGAGCGCGGTTGTATCGCCCTCGACACTCGGGTTGGTAGCGAGAATAACCTCATCCACCCCGACCTGTTCGATGCGCTCGAACAGTTCGTTCACGCGAAGCTCGCCGGGCCCGACTCCGTCGATCGGCGAAAGCACGCCGCCGAGCACGTGGTACAGGCCGGAAAACTCGCCGCTCTGCTCTATGACCTCGGCATCCTGAGCACGCTCGACCACACAGATCGTCGATCGATCCCTCGAGGGGTCACTGCAGACCTCGCAGGGCTGCTCTTCGGTATACCGGCCGCATTCGCGGCAGACCGTTACCTTCTCGTGAAGTGTTCCAATCGCCTCGGACAGCCGCGATGCAATAGATGGATCATGTTCGAGAAGATAGTAGGCAATTCGTGTCGCGCTCTTCTTGCCGATGCCCGGAAGCCGGGACACATGGGATATGAGCGCATCGAGCGCAGACACCGCCTCAGCCGCCCATAAGCCCCGGAGGAAGATCCATACCGCCGGTAATCCCCGACATTTCCTCCTTGATCTCTTCCTTCACCTTCGTCATTGCGTCGGTGAACGCTGCGAGAATCAAATCCTGCAGCATTTCGATATCGTCCGGATCGACTGCGTCGCGCGATATCTCGACATTCTGCACTTCCATCTGGCCGTTTATCGTTACCCGGACCATGTCGCCGCCGCTTGTTCCAACCGCGGTTACGTGCTTCATGCGTTCCTGAGCTTCATTGAGCTTGCTCTGAATATTCTGAAAGTTCTTCAGAAGCTCCATTGGATTCATATTCATGACGAACCGTCCTCCCCGTCTCCATCTATGACTTCACCGCGGAACACCCGCTTCACCAACGCCACCTGCTGGGAATGCGACTGCTGTTCGGTTTCTTCCGCCTCATCGGTAACAATCGCCGCTTTCACCGGCACATCATCGCCGGTTATCTCGCGAAGTGTCTCGCGTATGAGTCCGTTATCCTGTTTTACCGCACGCGCATGGTACCCGTTCGAAAACTGAATCACCAACGCACCCTCGTGCATCGTCCAGGCGACCGCGCGCTCGAGCACCGATCCGAGCGCCAGCTTTTGCTGCCGAATCGAATTGATCACCTGCGACCTCACAGACTGAGAGTATGCCTGCTGTTGCCTATCGTCCAGTGTTTCAGAGGATTCTGTAGGTTGATGTTGCCTCGCATGTCCCGTCTCGGTGATACCCGGCTGCGCGGAAGCATCGCCGGCCGGTGTTTCCTCCGATCCGACGTCGCTTTCCCCGGAATCGCCGCGCTCAACACGCTCCTCGGCGCCACCTGTCGGCTGGCCGCCCGACGCCTGCCCGCCGCTGTTCGTCGCGCCGTCGGTCTCGGGCGAACCCGGCCCCGCGGACCGGCGGTCGGTCAAAAGCGGATGCCGCGCAGGCTTTCCTCCACGAAGCCGAGCGATCTCATCGAGCATTTCTCTCGGACTCAGATAGTTTGGAAGCTCGGCGATACGACTCGCGACAAGCTCCAGTTCGAAGCGCGGATTAAGGCTGTAGCGGAGGTTGCGGTAAAGCTCGAGGGTCATATCCAGCCCCTTCTGCAGCTGTACCTCGGAGAAACTCTCGAGCACCTCTTCGCTCACCGAATCCGCCGGGCGGCCGAGCACACCCGTCTTCACCACACCGTGCTTTACAAGAAGCGCCGTGCGAAAGTACTCGCCGAGATCGGTCACGAGCTGTTCGATGCTTATACCCGCCGAAAGGAGCGTATCGACAAGCGCAAGCCCCTCGCTTATACGCCCCTCGCCGAGAAGGCGTACGAGCTCATCGAGCTGCTCGAACCCCGTAAGTCCGAGCTTCTGCTGAATATCGGCTAAGGTGATTCGCCCGGTGGAAAAACTCGCAACCTGGTCAAAGAGCGTAAACGCATCGCGAAGACTGCCGCTCGCTTCCTTGGCCATCCAGAGAAGCGCGTCCTCATCGGCCTCCAGATCGAGCTCCGTCGTTGCCTGTCGCAACGCCCCGGCCACCTCCTGCAAAGGAATCAGACGAAAATGAAACTGTTGGCAGCGCGAGCGTATGGTCGCCGGAACCTTGTGGATCTCGGTCGTAGCGAAAATGAATACAATGTACGGAGGCGGTTCTTCGATCGTCTTTAACAGCGCGTTGAACGCGCTGTTGGACAGCATGTGAACCTCGTCAATGATGTAGATCTTATATCGGGCGCTCTGCGGCGCGAACAGGACCTCGTCCTTAATCTGGCGAACATCGTTAACACTGGTATTGCTCGCACCATCGATCTCAATAACATCGAGCGCCGTCCCGCGCGAGATAGCGTCGCCTTCCTCAAAGTCCGGACATCCATCCGAGCTCGGAGCGTCCGGGCAGTTCAGCGACCGTGCAAGGATTCGGGCAGCGGAGGTCTTCCCGACACCACGCGGCCCGGAAAAAAGGTAGGCATGGGCAATGCGGCCCGTGTCGATACTGTTTTTCAGGGTGGCAACAACAAACTCCTGACCGAGGAGTCCGTCGAACTGAATCGGACGTTTTTTGTTTGCCGTTACTTCGTAGGACATTGAGCCTGTTCCCGGACGCATAAGGCGCCCGCCGCTAACGACGCGGCCGCGGTATTCCCGACCGCCCTCGAAATAAAAAGACCCCTTTAGCAACCAAGCTGACTGCGGCACATGAACAAGCCGCTTACCGCTGCTCCCTTCCGGGCCTGACGGGGTTGGGCGACCGCTCACTGCACAGCGCCTGGCGGCGCTAAAGGGGCGAAGCGGAGAGAGAGGGATTCGAACCCTCGGTACCCGGATAGGGTACACGCGCTTTCCAAGCGCGCGCCTTCGACCACTCGGCCACCTCTCCCGAAAACCCTATACGTACACACCTATGCGGAGAGGGAGGGATTCGAACCCTCGGTACAGCGGAAACTGTACAACGGATTTCGAGTCCGTCACCTTCGACCACTCGGACACCTCTCCATGACATATGAAAGAGCGAATTGTGTGCCGCGCTGGGGCACTTGGGACCGCAGACTTCCTCTGCGACGTCCCTTACGCATCTCGCGCACCGCCTTCGGCGCTGCGATACGGCACGACGTGCCCAAGAGGACTCGAACCTCTGACCTTCAGGTCCGCAACCTGACGCTCTATCCAACTGAGCTATGGGCACAAACATAAACGGAGAGGGAGGGATTCGAACCCTCGGTACCCGAAAGGGTACAACTCCTTAGCAGGGAGCCCGATTCAGCCACTCTCGCACCTCTCCATTCATACCTGCTCGCTCGCGCGATTGCGCTACGGCTTCCGGCACGGTGTCGCCCGGCTGCGCCGGCCGATTCCCTCCAGCCTCTCGCGACAATCGCTCGCGCGATTGCGCTACGGCTTCCGGCACGGAGAGAGTGGGATTCGAACCCACGGAGCCCGATAGGGGCTCAACGGTTTTCAAGACCGCCTCATTCGACCACTCTGACATCTCTCCTACGACATTTCGCAGAACGAAGCCCCACTATAGGCAGCGAGCAAGCGTTTGTCAACGCGGGGCTCGGCGAGGAGTACCACAGCGGCGTTTGCCGAACTATCGACTGAAAGACTATCTTCCTCGAACACAGGATGGGTGGCAGAAGTATGCTTTTCTATATTATCGCAGGTTTTTTGGTCTTAGTCGCGGTGGTTTTTGTGAATGCGGTGGTGAACAATTTTCGCTCGGTCGCCGGCGGACTCGACACGGGGGACGCAAACGCGGATGGTCGGTCGCTAACCGGCTGCCCCGAAACTCCCAACTGTGTATCCTCCTATCCCGAAAGCGGATATGCCGATCTATCGCCATGGGAATACGGTGATCGCTCCCGCGGCGAGGCTCGCACGGCTTTGATTGCCGTCCTGAACGAACTGCCGCGCACCGAGATCAAGAAGGTGGAGGACGATTACGTGCACGCTGTCCACCGCTCACGGATATTTCGGTTTCGCGATGATCTGGAGTTCCACTTGCCCGCCGACACCGGCCGCATTGACTTCAGGGCTGCAAGCCGGCTCGGAAGAGGGGATCTGGGCGTGCACGAGAAGCGTATGCGACGCCTCGGCGAAGTGTTCGCCGACCGTGTGCAGCCTTCTTAGCCCGACAGGCGGGAGGTTTCAGACTGTACTTGGGGTTTGCGACGATAGAGCCAGATAATATCCACTGCGAACGAGTATACAAGCAGCAGCAAAGCACTCAGTGTTATGGCCCGGCCGGCTGACTGCGAAACCCAGGGCAGTAGTGCGGCAAGTAACGCGGCAATCTGCCAGACGCACACGCTCTTGCGTCGCCAGCTATAAAAAAGGTCGCCCTGCAGCCAGATGAAACGCCATCCTGCGATAACAAAAGCGTACCGCATAAGACCTATCAGCAGCACCCAGGGCCCGAGCGGGGTTTTCAACATCAACCCTAAAGACAAAATGAGTATCAGAAGCGAGTCCAGCTCCATATCAAAGCGTGCGCCAAAGGAAGTGCGCGAATCGGTCCGACGCGCGATCCAGCCATCCACGCCGTCGAGGGTCAGGGCCAGGAGCGCTACGCCCAACCACTGCCAGTGACCGGGCGATGAGAGCGGAACAGCTGTGCCCGCGGCCACTATGCTTATGAGCACGGCGCGGATCAGAGTCACTCGATTGGCCCAGGCGAGCGGGCCGTGGCGCCAATAGCCGAGCACCAGTATGCTGATAAGCGCATACACGGAAACGGCCGGCAACCAGGCGACCGCCGAGACCATAATCCGGGGCAGCGCCATACCCGTAAGAAGCAAAAAAAGACTTCCTGCGAATACTTCAGCGAGTGTAATCGAGGTTGTGGAGAGAGACAGTAACGATGACCCTGTCCGGTCGGTAAGCAAATGACGCCTCCAATAGTTCCCTTGACTGATAATCACCGATGGCGGCCCAGTATTGCCGTCAGGCGATACCTGGCTACGCGTGGCACCCTGAACCGAGACCGACGCAAATCGGTCGCTTGCCATCGATAGAACATACTAGTATTTCCTTCTTTCGGGGATACGAACGCTCAGTGACCCGTGGCGACGCCTCGAGACCGACGACGCCCGAAATAGTATACCGTCGCGTCGTCCAATACGAGCGTACCGATTCTTTCGCGACAAAAGGGGAGTTTATGCACCAGTCAAGAGGTAATGACCGTCTGCAAGGAGGTCCGGTAACCCGGCACTTTACGCTGCTGGTGGCAGGCTCACCCGATCAGCGTACCGGCGGCTATTTATACGACGCACAGATCGTGGCTCACCTGCGCGAACAGAACTGGGAGGTGGACGTTATCGGGCTCGAGGGGCGCTTTCCGGATGCTGATGAGCGCGCCCGCGCCGCGCTCGAAGAGGCGCTTTCCCGTTTACCCGAACAATCCGACGTGGTCGTCGACGGCCTGGCCATGGGCGCGTTACCGGAGCTAATCGAACGATATAGTGACAAACGCAGGATCACCGCGCTCGTACATCATCCCCTCTGCGATGAGCGCGGTCTCGAGGTACATGACCAGGAACGGCTTCACCGACTGGAAATCCGCGCGCTTGCTGCTGTCGGACAGATAATCGTGACCAGTGCGTTCACCCGCCGTCGCCTGAATACGCTTTCCAAAGCGCTCGGGGTGTCGTTGCCCCCCGTCCACGTTGTGGAGCCGGGCGTTAAACAGCCTGTCGCCGTGACGCAGAGGGCCTCTAACGCCGAGGTGAACCTGCTGTGTATCGGTACCTTGACACCGCGCAAGGGACAGGATCTGCTGGTCGAGGCACTCGCCCGCCTCACGCATCTCGACTGGCGATGCATCTGCTACGGCAGCCGGATCCGAAATAGCGATTTTGCCGCACGGGTCAGCGCTCTCATCGAAGAGCGTGGGCTCGATGACCGCGTTATTCTTGGCGGCGAATGCGACGATACGCAACTGGAGGCCGCGTATCATCAAGCCGATGTACTCGTGCTGCCTTCCTGGTACGAGGGCTACGGAATGGTGGTCACGGAGGCGATCGCCCACGGCGTGCCGGTAATTACGACGACCGGTGGCGCGCTCGCCGATACGTTGCCTCAGCGCGCGGGCATCGCCGTCTCGCCCGGGGATATCGATGCGCTTTCGCAGGCGCTCGAGCGAGTTATCGTTGATTCCGATTTACGTCGGCAATTGCAGCGCGGCGCCGACGACGCCCGCCGGCGATTGCCGGGTTGGCGCGAAGCGGCGCGGGCGTTCGGGCAGGCACTGCAAGCTCCCGCAGGCGCCCACTTCGAGGCCGGATGGCTCGCATTGCGCGAGCCCGTGGATCGGGAGGCTCGAAGTCTTCGTCTGACCGGGTTGGCCTCGAAATGGCTTCAATCACGAAGCTCGAAGCCGCATCTGGTCGACCTCGGATCCGGCAGGGGCAGCAACTTCTGCTTTCTCGCACCGCACCTGCCCGGGCCACAGCGGTGGAGCTTAATTGATCATGATGCAAAGCTTCTGAATCAGGCGTACGAGCGTGGCAATTCGGTACACGACGCCGATGGGCGGGCGTTGAGCGTGGCGACCGAATGCGTTTCACTCTCTCAACTGGTCGAGCGCTGGCCCGCCGATGCACACCTGATCACCGCCTCGGCGCTTATAGATCTGGTTTCGCGGGAATGGATTGAAAAGCTCGTCGCTCGCTGTGCCGCTCACCACCAGGCTCTTCTCATCGCGTTGAGTGTCACCGGAGACTGGCGAATAACCGACTGCGAGGGAAACGACCGACAAGGGCCCGAGGACACGTACATCCATACCTTGTTCGTCGCGCATCAGCAACGCGATAAAGGGTTGGGTGCGGCCCTCGGCGGAGGAGCGCACGACGCGCTCGCGGCGGCTCTGCGGAAAGCCGGGTTCACACTCGATGAGGATGACACCCCCTGGCGGCTGCGGGCGGATATCAACACCCACTATCCGCTTCTCATGCAGCTGTTGCAAGGGTGGGCCGAGGCTGCACGCGAGCAGTCGCCGGAGGCGGGCGAACGCATCGAGGCCTGGTGCCGACGTCGACTGAGCGACGTGGAGACGAAGCAGCTCGGCGCCTGGATTGGCCACCGCGACCTATTCGCCACTCCTCCGAGTGCATTGACCGACGAGAAGTGACACGCTATCGGTGTCTCGACTCACTCGCTTTACCCCCGGATAGCGCCGGAGTCTCGAACAGCGCCGGTAGAGAACACAAAGGCAATCGCCACACACACCACTGCGGCAGCGGCGATGCTTACCGCGAGTGAGTACGGAATCGCGACGGGCCCGTATGAATCGACCACTGATCCAACCGCGGGAGGGAGAATAATACCCCCGATTCCTCCACCAGCGATCACCACAGCGGATATTCCCGACGCGCTTGATGGAAAGCTGCGGCGAATCCAGGACAGACCCACTGGAAAAATCGGTCCGATAAAGAACCCGGTGAGCGCGAAACCGACCGGTGCCATTCCCGGTGATCCGGCGAGCACCGCCGAGCAGACTCCAAGCAGCGTCGCAACAATGAGAAGTTTCCCCGGCGGAATCCTCATTGAAAACGGCACCGCGGCGAGGCGCCCGATAGTAAACGAAACCCAGAAGAGCGTTGTGACCGCTGCGGCTCCGGTCTCGCTGAACGTCAATTCCAGATTGGTGGGAATCCAATGCGCCGCGGAAGCCTCCGTGCCTACATACAGAGCGTAGAGGAGCCAGAATACCGCTGTGCCGGCAAGCGCTTTCCCGCGTGACGGCTCGCGCTGCTCGACCACCGCAGGGCGTGTTTGCATAAACAGGCCGAATACGACCGCCGAGAGCGCGAGCAGAGCACCGAACGCGAACGCGATTCGATGACCTCCGAGTGATAGAGATACGCTCGCCATAAGCGGGGCAACAATCGCACCGACGCTGAACCCGGAGTTAACAAGGCTGAGTGCCGCGGGGCCAAATTGCCCGAATGCTTCGTCAACGAGAAAATTCAGGGGAACAAGCCCGCCAAACCCCAGCCCTATCAAAAGAGCTCCCGCGCAAGCAACGGGCCAGCTCGTGCCGACCGAAATGATGACGAACCCTACGGTAAACACGCCACCCGACACAAGAATTACCGGGCGGTACCCGAAGCGCTTCACAAGCATGCTACCGACGATAATGCCGGATGTGGTTCCCACGAAATTAAACGAGGCAAGCACACCAACCTGCGATGCGGAAAGATCAAAAAGTGCGCGGAAATGGGAGTAAAACGGCCCGTAGATTGCTTGCGAGGCTCCCATTGCAAGCATGGTGAGACTTGTTCCGATTATAAGGTAACGACTGGTACGGGAGGCAAACAACGCGCGAACAGACATATCAGGTTTCATACACTGCCTGCCAGGTTCACCGGCGGTCAACGGTCGGAAGGCCTTCTCGCGCTTATGTTCCGTTTCTACCCCTGATTTTGTAAACAAGCTTTCGTAAACAAGCTAACGAATTACCGCTGCCCGCTACCGTCGAACGTTGAGTACCCGCCGGATACGTACCTATGATGGGGAACAGGGAGAAGACCGAATGAACGCGGAACTCTTTGGATCATTAGGCGGGGTCTTTCTCGCCGGCTTAAGCATGGGTACCACGATATGCGTAGCACATTGCTCGCCGGTTATGTTTTTTGTCGGCGGGACTGCAGAGGGATGGAAAGACGGATTGAAGTACGTGCTGTTATTTTCCCTGGGGCGATTATTCAGCCTGACCCTTCTTGGTGCTCTCGCCGGTGGTATCGGTTCGTACATCCTCACCTACCTTGCCGAAAGTTCCCTTGTCGAATGGGTCCAGTACGCGGCAGCGGCACTTGTCGTGATACTCGGAGTCGGCGTGCTCGCCGGACGCAGCCACTCGATATCGTCGACGCGAATATGCCGTGCGTTTATTAAGCGTGCCCCGCGAGGCAGCAGCGTCTCGATGGTGCTACTCGGACTTCTTATCGGCATAACTCCATTCTGTCCGGTATTTTTAGGCCTTTTGAACTATATCGCCTTCGGGCTCGAGAGCTCGATGCTCGGGGCGCTTTTCGCGTTTACCTTCGGACTCGGCTCGGCCGTCATTACTCCCCTTCTTGGCGTCGGACCGTTGGTAGGATGGGCTTCTCGGTTGTTCTCGAGCCCGCTGCGCCTGAAAATCTTCAGACGTTCGGCCGGCGCCATACTCGTGGTTCTAGGAATTAGTCTTGGTCTGGGAATCTGATGCGAAGCGCACAGGAAGAACAAATGCGAAACGCGAACCAGAAGGAAACAGTTATGCGCCGAACGCTCGAAGTGGTCGTACTGGCGGTATTTATCGCAGTGGGATTGGGGGCGATCACCGGCAGACTCCCCTTGCCCCGACTCGACATCGACGCCGCCTCGTTCGCTCCGTTTGAGGCGAGTACAGACTCGGCCTCCGGGTGTGCCTCGTGCACCGCCGATTGCCCGCTCGCCGGAGGTGAGAGTGAAGACACAACAAGGTCCGACGCGCAAGCGGGTGCCCGTTCCGATGTCGCGCGGGTATCCGTGCACCAAGCGTTGTCCGGGCGCGAGAATCTGCCCTCGGAGATTGGCGACGCCAGCGCGGCGCCGCTGCCGGGCGGTGTTCTCACCGAAACGCGTCGCGGTGTTGACGATAACGGCCGTCCACGCATCTGGATCGATATAGCTACGAGCTCACCCATCGACGAGGCAATTTCGTGGTACAAAGCCGAGTTCGCCGATGCCGGCTGGGAGTTACGTCACGATCAGCCCGAAATCGTTCCCGGTGGCGAGTTTCTGTCCTTTGAACGAAACGGATCGACGATAAACGTACTTTTTGAAACTGACGAAAAGCACACGCGCGTGTTTGTGGACTATCCCGACGACCTGTCGTAGCTACCCGCCAGACACGCCGACGCTTCACCGCACCTCGCGTCCTCCGCTGGATGCCCGGGACATCCCGACCGCGCCGGCCGGCCCCGGTCAGGCCGGCCCCCGATCAGGCCGGCCCCGGTCAGGCCGGCCGAGCGAGCCGAAGCGGGGGCTGCCGCGTTTCAGATATCGGAGCGATCGAGATACTCGCCGCATCGTTCGGCCTGCGAACGGACAATCTCCGTCGCGGTCTCGCAACTGACCGTCGCGCCGGATGTGGCGTCTATTTCGCCGCCGTTTGCCTCGAGCTGAATCTGTTCGACCGAAAGCCCCTCGAACTGACTCAAGAACTCATCCTCGACAATGACATCGCCAAGGTCCGGAGTCTCATTGTGCTCGACGACGGTCGCTGCGTGCACCGTGCCGTCCATAGCGACTCCAACGGCCGCAGTTATCGGACCCTCGTGACCATCGGCCTCGCCGATGCCGGCGATGCCGACGAGTTCACCGTCTTTGCGGGCCTCATAGATACCATCTTCAGGCGACTCGAAGTCGGCGTCGGGGAAAATATCGGCGAGCGCTTCGTCTATTTCGTCTTCGGATCTCTCTGAGTCTGTCCCTTCCGCCCACGCGTTCAGAATCTCGGTCGCCTTCGCGGCAACATCCCCGGTAAGCCGCGCGCACCGCTCCTCTCGCTCTTCGGATCCGGCATCGTATCCGGAGGTTTCAACCCAGGCAGCCTTCGACTCGCTACACGCTATGTCGCCGGCGACGCTCTGGGCGAACCGTTCGGATATATAGTCCTCGGTATCGTAGGCGCCCTCCTCGGCGTATTCGTTCGCGGTATCAGTGGGAAACGGCGTCTCCTTATAGTACTCGATAAGCTCGGAGGCGAGCGTATTATAGTCTTCACCCGCTATGAGGTTAATGGCCGTAAGGCTGCCGAGCAGTGCTCCGCAGACATTCCCGGACCCTGCTACGCCGCCTCGACCGAAATGAAGCATATAGGTCGGAATCTGATCGTAGGGATATCCGATCTTCTCCTGAAGCGTTCCCACAATCGAGCTGAAAGACCCGTACGCGCACGAGTTCTCATGGTGCAACTTGTGCGCCGCCTTTCTGACCTCTTCGACGTCGAGCTCCTCGTACGGCCATGGTTGTTGCTCGGGATCGAACGACCGGTCGCTCTCAACTTCTTCCTTCATATCCGCCAGCTCCTCTTCGAGCTCGGCAATATCATTTTCATTGGATTCCTCGCGTACGACCGCGCGATCCCCCCCGCCCCCGGTGGCGAGGCCCACCCCTACTCCAAGACCTACAGCAAACACGGCGGCCGCCGCAATCGCTGCGATCAACGTTCTTCTGTTATTGCTCGTCTGCATAGACCCTCCTGTTCAACACATTGTTTGCTGGACGGTTTCCAGCAACCGGCTGTTCGGTGGCCGACAGTCCATTGCTCATCGAGTATGTGTTTGCGGCATCTCGTTATCGCGTAATAAAGAGATGCTATAAAAAACTATTTTTCACGATATCAAACATATCGTCACAATATTCGTCTCTACTATCCTCCCGTGCGCGCGCGTTGTCAATCTCCGAGAACGCCGGCCGAACCGACGAAGGCGATGTAGTGCCCGTCGAATCGGGTATATGCACCGATTTCGCTACGGGGAACGAGGCTCAAGCCTCAATTACTGTCCACCACCCTGGTGTAAAGCTGTGTCTAACAAGCCGCATAGTAGGGAGTTACCCGGCGGTTTCTGTAATTCTCCCG
>JBKGYS010000042.1:0-17899 GCA_046545955.1 Spirochaetales bacterium
CATACCGCAGGCGCGACAGCACGCGTTTTCGCGGACAACGGAGTTAAGGGCCCGGGACGAGAACATCGTTCTATAGTAACATGGCAGTTATGCTCAAGCGCTTTCTCGCTCGACTGCAAAGGCACGCCGAGCCGATCGATCCTGCAGTATGGGATTCGACTATGAGAGGCTACAACTTATTCTCCGACCTGCCGTCGAGCGACCGTGAGAGGCTCAAAAGCACGGCCGAACTCTTACTCGCCCGCAAGGACATTAAAGTCTCCGAAGGCCCCGCGCTGACGCCGGTCGAACGAGCTACGCTTGGCGCCCAGCTCGCGCTTCCCGTGCTTGAGCTGGGAATCAACTGGTACAAGGGCTGGTGGACAATCGTCGTGTTTCCGGACGCTTACCGGCGAACTTGGAGCGAAGAGGATGAGTACGGGCTGGTGCACGAATACGAGGAAGACGTGGAAGGCGAAGTGCTCGAATACGGATCGGTAATACTCTCGCGGACAAGCATCAACGATCGCCGCGGCAGCGCAAACGTGGTAATTCACGAAATGGCACACCAGCTCGACAGACTTACCGGCGAGATTGACGGACTCCCACCACTCCCGGCGGGACTCGATGCCGGCGTCTGGCGTAGTACCTTCGACGATAACCTCGAAACGTTGCGGCGCGAGGCTTCGCATGGAAGGCGTACGCCCGTCGACGAGTACGCATGCGAAAGTCGCGAGGAGTTTTTCGCGGTCGCGAGCGAGCGTTTTTTTACCGCGCCGGTCAGCCTCGAACGAAAGCTGCCCACCATTTACCGTCTTTTGTGCCGGTTCTATCGACAGGATCCTGCCGCACGCCGAAGAGCGCAAAAAAATGCCCCTCGACACGCGCGAGGGGCACAGTCTTCGTAAGTGAGCGCGGTCACTCGAGCGGCTCGTCGATCACGTAGACGATACCGTTTTCCGCGGGAACCGCGTCTTCAACCGCGATTTCATCTTCTAGGTAGATGTCGTCGTCGTCGGTTTCGACATCGACCTCGCTCTGGTCTCCGGTTGCAAACCATTCTACGAGTTCGAGCGGCTCCTCGGAGGCAATACCGTAGGAGATATGCGCGTTAAAGAGCTCCTCTGACTCTTCGGATGTTACCTCGTCGGCGTCAATGTCTTCGAGCGCGTCGTCGCTTGGGACAAAAAACGCCACGTTGTCGGACCCGTCGAGCGCGTTTTCAAAATCGTCGGCAAACAGCTCTTCCGCTTCGCTGGTCTCTTCGTGTTCGGATATCACGTCCTCGGCTGTTTCTCCGTCGGCATCGCCGGGCTCAACCTGCGAGAACAATGGTGATAGTCCGAAAGTCAACATAACCAGTGCGATGATGAACCATTTCCGGGACATAAGAACCTCCTCGGCCAATTGTCGACACCCGCAGCTAAGACCGCTACGGGCAACGATTGGCACTGATGAATAAGCTTGAGGAACGCTTCGTTCCTCGTTGTCGGTATGGAACAAGGTGGCGCACGGATGTCAAACGGCAGGAAACATCATTTAAAGATTGTATAAAACCGTGTATTCGTTGTAACGGACAGGCGGGCTCTTCGGTCTCCGGGAGGCAACCGAAGAGCGGATTTCTCAACCCTTATAGTACGAAGGCAGCGGCTTACCCTGCTCTTCCCAGTGCCCGATGACTGCGTCGGCCTGTCCGGCGCTGTTCAGTACATCGAGCTTTCGCTTAACCATCGACACAATCTCTTCGCGCGCCGGGCCGAGATACTTTCGCGGGTCGAACTCTTCGGGCTTGGTCGCAAACACTTCGCGGATCTTCGCGGTCATTGCCAGGCGAAGGTCGGTATCGATATTCACCTTGCACACTCCGTATGTGCGAACCGCGCTCGCGATCTGCTCCTCGGGAACGCCCATCGCGTTCGGCATGGCGCCACCGTACTTGTTCACGAGCTGAACGTACTCCTGCGGTACACTCGATGAGCCATGCATGACAAGCGGAGTTCCGGGACAGGTTTCCATAATCTGCTCTATGCGATCGAAAGCAAGCGTCGGCGCTTTGGAAAACTTATAGGCCCCATGGCTCGTACCGATTGCGACCGCAAGACTGTCGAGCCCCGTACGCTCGACGAATTCCCTCGCCTGTTGCGGGTCGGTGAGGAATTTCTCGAGATTCTTCTCGTATTCCTCCGCTGAGAGTCCGATGACATCCTCTTCTATACCGCCAAGCTGTCCGAGCTCGGCTTCAACCACTACGCCGGCGTCGTGGGCAAGCTGTACGGTCTCGGCGGTAAGCCGCGTGTTCTCGTCGAAATCGTGATGCGATCCGTCGATCATAACCGAAGTGTATCCGTCGGCAATGCACTGTTTTATCAGGTCGATGGTGTCCCCGTGGTCACAGTGTATCGCGATAGGAACCTGCGGATACTCCTCCACACACGCGTCGATGATCTTCTTGAGAAACCGGATATTGGCGTATTTGCGCGCACCCTTGGAAATCTGAAGGATTACCGGACTCTTCCTCTCGGCACAGGCTTCGATAATCGCTTGCGTGATTTCCATATTGTTTACGTTAAATGCGCCGACGCCGAAACCACCCCTGTAGGCAAGGTCGAACATTGGCTTGGTAGTCATTAGCATAGGCTCTCATTATTTCCGACAACTGCCCGGGTGGCAAGTGCCGAAGGCAGCACCGCTCACGCTCTATCGCACACGTCGGTCCTCGGTGGCAATGCATCAGACTCCCTCTCTATCTTCCGTTCTCAACGATCTGGTCGTAGCGGTAGCGTTTTATTTTCATGGTCGGGGTCTTCTCAAACGGCTCTTCTTGAAGCACAAAGCGGGATATTTGTGCGAAGGAGCTCAACTGTGCGTTGATTTCCGAGCGCACCCGTTCGAGATAAGCGGCGGCCTCCCGCTTCACGCGGTCATAGGTGATTTCACCGAGCTGTTCGCGAAGTGCGTCGAGCTCGACCGCTACGAGCGCTACGAGCCGCTGCCCCTGTTTGACAACAAGGCTTTCGGAGATGAGGGGGCGCGTGTTAATAAGCGCCTCGAGCTCTTCAGGATAGATATTTTTTCCGCTCGGCTCCACGATAACATTCTTGAGCCTTCCCTTTACGAACAGACGATTGTTCCGGTCGATGAATCCGAGATCACCGGTACGAAACCACCCGTCATCGGTGAACGCGGCATCCGTCCGCTGTGAGTCACGGTAGTATCCCTTCATTACATTCGGCCCGCGAACCTGAATCTCGCCCTCGCCGGTAACGGGATTCGTATCGGCAAGCCGAATCTCGACTCCCTCCACCGCGGGGCCGACTCCGCGATACACCTGGGCCGCCGGAACCCCCGAGGCGATCAGGGGCGAAGTCTCTGTCAGCCCATACCCGACTCCGTAGGGGAAGCGTGCTTCCTGGAGAAACTTCTCAACGTCCGGGCCAATGGGAGCGCCCCCGAGCCCGAAAAACCGCAGTCTACCGCCGAACGTCTCGAGAAGCCGTTTCCCCGCCGCCCGGTGGAACGCTTTTCGCACCGGGCTCAGCTTTTGAACCGCGCGCAAAAGAGCGTTGCGGGTGAGTTTCGGCACTATCCGGCTGCGATATATCTTCTCGATAATCATCGGAACCGAAAGCACAAGATGAGGACGTACCTTCGCAAGAGCCGTGAGCATTGCCGAGGGGGATGGCTGGCGACCGAGATAGTATACGGTCATGCCGGCCGAGAGCGGGGCGATCAACCCGATCGTACATTCGTAGGTGTGCGCGAGCGGAAGAATGGAAAGCGCGCACTCACCTGGATTCGCATCTGCAAGCGGCCTCGCCGCCTCGGCGTTCGAGATAATGTTTGCGTGACTGAGCATGACACCCTTGGACTGCCCGGTGGTGCCGCTCGTGTAGATAATCGCGGCAAGATCGTCTTCGGCAACCGGCGGGGCATCGGCGATCTGTTCGCCGATGCCGTCGTCGACGGTGTCCTTTGGTCGCGGCTCCGGCAAGCCCTGGAAATCGTTGAGGGTGACCGCAACGCGGTCACCGACATGGCCGATCTTCTCGGAGAGCATACGCGAGACGAATACGACCTTCGCCTTCGCGTGATCGAGGATGTTTCGAATTTCGGTAGCTGAAAAGTCCGGAAGGATCGGAACGATAACCGCCCCCATCGTGGTTGTCGCGAGGTACACGACTGCCCAGTTCGGCATATTCTCGCCGACAAGTGCGACGCGGTCGCCCTTTTCGACCCCGAGCGTTCGCAAACGCTGCGAGACACTCTGCGACGCGACCGCAAGGTCGCGATATGTGAGTGCCTCGCCGTCTACCAGGCTTAAAGCCGAAAAGTCGGCGAATCTGGTAAGGCTACGATTCAGCAGGTCCGGAAACGTTCTATTCGTTAAAGTGTCCACAAACAACAGCGTACGTTTGGTTCGGATTTGTCGCAAGAATCGGGGTATCGGTGGAACACGAACTTTTTCTTACCGTCTTTTGTCCGTGCAACCAGGAATTTTGTTAACCGTTACGACTTGCATATCGCGTGTCGGTATGTACACTGCAATAAGAAGTCGTAGACGGGACTGTCAGGTCCGAACGCCACCTTCAAAAAAAGGAGTTTCTTATGTCTGATGTCGACTCTCAAGAAGGAATCAACGGAAAAGTCGTTGTTCTCGGACTCCAGCATACGTTCGTCATGTTCGGCGCAACGGTGCTTGTACCGGTACTCACCGGACTGGACGTCGGAGTTACTCTGTTCGCAGCCGGTATTGGCACGTTGATCTTTCATGTCATAACGCAGTTCAAAATGCCTGTGTTTCTAGGCAGCTCGTTCGCGTTTCTGCCACCGATTTTCGCGGTAGCCGCCGCCCATGGGGATGATCTCGCCTACGCAACCGGGGCGATTGCAGTTGCCGGTCTCGTATACGTAGTCGTCTCTCTCATATTCACCTATGTTTCAACCGATTGGCTTCACAAGATTCTCCCGCCACACGTGACAGGACCGATTATCATTCTTATCGGACTTCTGCTCGCTCCTACGGCCATCGGAAACATAACCGGAGACGCCGCCTCCGATATCGTTGACGAGATCGGTCGGAACGGCGCGTGGCTTATCGCGTTGATCACCTTTGCTACCGGAGTCGTCGTGAAGGTGGCGTTCGATCGCAATGGCTGGAGATTCGCCTCCCAGTTACCGGTACTCATCGCGCTTGTCGTAGGTTATGTTGTGGCTATCATCGCCGGGATCGTTGATTTCGGTATCGTTGCCGACCGCGCATGGATCGGCTTTCCGGAGTTCATGGCTCCAAAGTTTTCGTTTACGGCAATAGCCTTAACCGTTCCCGTGGCGATCGTCACTGTGGTCGAGCACTTCGGTGATGTAATCGCCATCGGAAACGTAGTTAAGAAGGACTACATCAAAGACCCCGGAATTAACCGCACGCTGCTCGGCGATGGAATAGCCACAAGCGTTTCAGCACTCCTCGGCGGGCCCGCTAACACCACCTACAGTGAGAACACCGGCGCGGTCGCGTTGACCGGCGTCTACAACCCGAACGTAATGCGGATAGCCGCGGTGTTCGCGATCATACTTTCGGTTATTCCAAAGTTCAACGGTATGATTCAGTCTATTCCTGCTCCGATTATCGGTGGGATTTCAATCCTCCTCTTCGGAATGATTGCGGCGATCGGTATCCGAAACATGGTGGAATCTCGTGTTAATATGGATAATCCCAAGATACTTATCATCGTCGCCACAATCCTGATTATTGGCACCGGCGAAGCCGCCTTTACCGCCGGTGAGACATTTGAACTGACCGGACTCGGACTCGCCGCGGTGGTCGGTATTCTCTTGAACCTGATCATTAACTTCAAAAGCTTCACGACAAAGTAGAGCAGGCACAGCTCCTTGTAGCCCCACTAAGCACTGTGGGGCTTTTTTTTGTACAGACGCTCCAAACCCCGAAAGCAAACGTGTCCGGACACACCGTGCACAATAAAACGAAACGACCGTGAGCTGCAGGTAAGCCACGCTACGCGGCTATCCCCGTTCGACCGGCAACCGCTCGTTCATCCAGGCCAGCATACCACCGTCGAGGTTATACACTGAATCGAACCCGTGAGCACGAAGCAAAAGGCTAACCTCAGCGCTGCGCGCGCCGCTGTGGCAGACAACGATTGTGCGGGCGGCGGGGTCGAGCTCACCCATGCGATCAGGAACCGTTGCCTGCGGAATAAGCCGTATTCCCGGAATACGGCACGCACGGTGTTCCGCAGGTTCGCGGACATCTATCCACTGCACGCCGTACGTGTCTCGAAGCAAGGCCGCATCAGCCGGATCCAAAGACAGGCCGGCTTCGCGTGCCTTCTCGGCGGGAGACATGCGCACGTCACGCGGGGCGCCGGCCGGCTCGTTTTCGGCAGGGCTGGCCGGCTCGTTTTCGGTGGCGCCGGCCGGCTCGTTTTCGGCAGGGCCGGCCTCCGCCTGCTCGCCCGCCGACAAAGAATGAGCGACATCGGCGGATTGTCGGACGCCGCAAAACGCCTCGTAGTCGATGAGCGATGTTATGCTTCGATTCTCCCCACAAGCAGGACAGTCCGGATTGCGAGGCCACGAAATCTCCCGCGACTCCCCCTCGAGTGCGTCGAACATAAGTAAACGGTTGGTAAGCGCTCGCCCGGTTCCAAGAAGAAGTTTTACCGCTTCGAGCGCCTGACGGGTACCAATATGCCCCGCAAGCATCCCAGACACTCCCGCCTGCGCGCAGTTTGGTACCGACCCTGGTGGAGGCGGCTCGGGGAAAAGGCATCTGTAACAACCGGTAGCCCGCGTGTACACGGTGCACTGCGCTTCCCAACGGAGAATACTCGCGTCGACAAGCGGGATATCTTCGATCATGCACGCGTCATTTACAAGGTATCTCGTCGGAAAATTGTCGCAGCCGTTCACCACGACATCGTAGCCGCAGACGATCCCGCGCGCGTTGTCGCTGCGCAAAACGCGGTCGTACACTTCGACTCGTACATCCGGATTCGACGCCTCGAGTGCTTCCCGCGCCGACTCGACCTTCGGCCGCCCGATGTCGGCGGTTCCGTGAAGCACCTGCCGGTGCAGATTCGAGCGGTCAACGACATCTCCGTCGACGATCCCGATGGTTCCAACGCCTGCCGCGGCGAGGTACAAGGCCACCGCTGACCCGAGGCCTCCGGCGCCTACACAGAGTACCTTCGAGTCGAGCAGTTTTCTCTGCCCGTCGATCCCGATTTCCGCGAGCGCGATTTGTCGTGAGTAACGCTCAAGCTGTTCCCGGGTTAAGACTCGTTCGTTGGCATGGTTGTTCATAGTGCCTTCACGGCTTGATCAGGTTGATGCTGGAACCATAGCACCGTCAATGAGACGGTGTATAGCGCTCCCGCTCATGGAGCTTACTGTCCACCACCGTGGTGTGGCTTCGGCGTTTCGGCCGCCGGGCACTACGGTGCTTCCGGGAGGCTTTGCGATGGCATGCTTTTGGGGTTACCCTTCCTCTTGTGGAAGACCGCCTGGGAAGACCGCTTCGCGACCTGCGTATCTCGGTAATCGACGAGTGTAACTTCCGTTGCACCTACTGCATGCCACGCGAGCTTTTCGCCGAGGGGCACCCGTTTCTCGCCCCGAGCGCGCTTTTGAGTTTCGACGAAATCGAAACGGTCGTACGAATCGGGGCTCGGCTCGGCGTGAACAAAGTAAAGATTACCGGTGGCGAGCCCCTGCTACGACCTGGCGTTCACAGACTTATCGAGCGCCTGAACAATATCCGGGGAATCGAAGACGTCGGGCTCATCACCAACGGCTATCACCTGCCACGCCTCGCAGGCTGGCTTCGCGCCGCGGGTTTGAAGCGGATAACGATAAGCCTTGACTCAGCGCGACCGGAAACGTTCGCAAAGATCGCCGACCGCTCGACGGGCCTCGACCAGGTCATAGCGGGAATCGATCGAGCAAAAGAGTGCGGTTTCGCCCCGATCAAATTGAACATGGTTGTCCAGCGGGGCGTCAACGACGCAGAGGTTGTCGAAATGGCGCGGTTCGCCCGTGATCGCGGGCTCGAGCTGCGCTACATCGAATATATGGACGTTGGTCGTCGACACGACTTCCGCGATTCGCTTCTCGTGCCCAACCGGGAGATTCGCGATACGCTCGACGCTGAGTTCGGACTCGAACCGCTGGAGCCTGACTTCTACGGCGAGGTAGCGCAGGCCTACCGCTATAAGGATACCGGATACGCTCCCGGGGGCGAGCGCGTCGGATTCATCTCGAGTATGACCGTCCCCTTTTGCGGGAGCTGCACACGGCTACGCCTTTCGGCCGATGGGAAAATGTATCGCTGTCTGTTCTCCGGTCTCGGGCTCGATATTCGAAAACTGCTCCGGCGCGGCGTTGTCGAACTTCCCGGAGAAGCGGGGCGAGATACCGTCTCGAGCGGACGGCCGGTGCGAACCGTTCCTGAAAACCGCCCCGCCGGGACGGAGGGAACGGATGCGCGGTCGAGCGAGACGCCGGATGGCAAGCCGGTGGAAGGAAGTAAGAGCGCTCCGGTCGAAGAGCAGCTTGAGTCGGCACTGCGAAAGTTCTGGGGTGTCCGCGAAGACCGGTACTCGGAGCTTCGTGCGGGCGGCGATATATCGCCGGACAGCGAGCAGGAGAACCGCGTAGAAATGTACCGCATGGGTGGATAGCCGCCCTATTCGATCAAGGAGTCGCCAAGTGTCATCCCATATTAACGAATCGGGTACGCCGCGCATGGTTGATGTTGGGGCAAAGTCGTCCACGCTCCGCCGCGCGACGGCCGAAGGGCGCGTTTATCTTCCGGTTGCGCTCGATAAGGATCCCACCTCGCGCGAATGGTGGAGTCCAAAGGGGCCGGTGTTTCAGACCGCGATCATCGCCGGAGTTCAGGGAGCGAAAGCCACAGCGAGTACCATACCACTGTGTCATCCGCTTCCGATAACGCGCTGCGATGTGAGCGTGGAGCCGGTGGAAATGGAGAGAGAAACCGGGTCGCAGATACTCGTGCGCTGTACCGTGGAGACGGATGCAAAGACCGGCGTCGAGATGGAGGCGCTGTGTGGGGTAAGCGCAGCGTGTCTGACCGTGTACGATATGGGGAAGTCGGTGACGCACGGTATCACGATCGGTTCGATCGAGCTGGTCGAGAAAACCGGAGGAAAGCGCGACTGGCACCGCGATGAAACGGGAAACCATCAACCTGAAGGAAGCTGAATACCGCTATGAAGCTTAAGAGTGCACCGGGGGGCTGGTACCTGCACCCCTTTGAAATCGGCGTTACGGGAGGATCGCGCGAGAAGCGATCGGCGCTCGCCGAGATGCTCGCCGGCAAACTATCGGGCGAAGGCCGTAGCTGCGGTTTTATCGCGCTTGACAATGAATCGGAAGAAGGGACTCTCTCGCCGGCGGAGGCCCGGACGTTTTCCGATCGGACACGCATTGACGTTGCCAACGGCCCGCGCGGACCGGAAACTTCGCTCATGCAACAGAGCATGGCGACGGTGGATACCCTCGTGGTGGCAGGCGCCGAGCTCCCCCCGATCCCCGCGCTGGTAATGTTCGAGGGTAGCGCTCGCGAGTCCATACGCACCGGTAAGGCCCCGATCGCGGTTATCCACGAGGGGAATGACGCCACGAGAGCGCGAGATTTTGCCCGACGAGTCGGTGCCGCCCACGTGCTCGCAGTGACAGACCGCGAAGCGATCCTTGAAGCCGTCCGCGGGTTTTTCGATGGGCGAATCCCAGCGGTGCACGGGCTGGTACTCGCCGGCGGCAAGAGCACCCGCATGGGGCGCGACAAAGCTGCTATTGAGTTTACGCCTGGAACGAGTCAGGCGCGGCGCGCGGCCGAACTTCTATCGCAGGTATGCGATTCGGTGTACCTGTCCGCTCGTGCCGAACAGCCGCTGCCCGAGGATACGAAGCATGTTCCGGTTATTCCCGATCTCTACGATGGCTTTGGTCCGCTCGCCGGAATCCTCAGCGCCTTCGCGCACGACCCTCGGGCAGCGTGGTTCGTCGTCGGGTGCGATATGCCGCTTCTTGAATCGGGCGATGTGCGCGAACTGTTCCGGAGGCGCAACCCGTATCGCCTCGCGACCTGCTTTGCCACGCCCGCCGATTCGCCCCAGGGGCACACGCCGGCCCAAGGCGACAGAAGCGAGGATGGGAGCTCCTCAGCTGGCTCCCATCCACGGGCCCCGGATGCATCGCCGGAGCTTCTTCCCGAACCACTATGCGCCGTTTACGAGCCGAAAGCGCGCACCCGCATGTTCACCTTCCTTGCCGAAGGCGTCACCTGCCCCCGCTGGATGCTCAGAAACGGCGGCGCCGACTATATACTTCCCTCGAGACCGCAGGCGGTCTACAACGCGAACGACGCGGGCGACCTTGCCCGGGCCAAAGCGTACGCCCGCGCTGCAGGCAACGTCGGCGAAAAGGAGGCGTGGTAATGAGCGAGACAAAGACTCAAGCCCCCCTTCGCGGTCCCGGTGAACTGATTTCCGTCGCCGAGGCCGAACGGACAATGGCGGCGCTTGTTCGCGAAAGCCTCGGAACACCCGCCGAAGAACGCGTTTCGCTTGCCCGCAGCACAGGCCGCACTCTCGCCCGAGCGGTGCCGGCCGACCGGGACGGTCCTCCCTACAACCGCGCGATGATGGACGGAATCGCGGTACGGGCATCCGATTGGAATCGCGCGAACACGGCCGGAGAAAAGGTCAAACGTATCGCCGTACACGCGGCCGGAGCCGATCCCGGCGCTGCTGCCCCCGACGGACACCCGAAGGCGGTGTGCGTTGAAATTACCACCGGCGCGAGCGTTCCGCACGGGTTCGACGCGGTGATCCCCTATGAGTCGCTCGAAGAGCGTGATATCAACGGAAGCCGGTATTTTAATTCTACCGCGACAGCGGAACCCGCGAAAACGGGGATGCACATCCACCCCCGCGGCGCCGACTACCGCAAAGACCAACCACTTCTCATGCCGGGTACCCGCGTTACGAGCTCCGCGGCGGCGATCCTCGCTACCTGCGGCGTCACCGAGGTGCCCGTGCGTCGCCGGCCGCGGGTCGCGATCCTGTCCACCGGCGACGAACTGGTTTCGGTAGACCGGCGGCCGCAGGCGTATCAGATTCGCGCCTCGAACCAGTGGAGCCTTCGCGCCGAGCTGGAGGGATGGGGGTTTCCCGTGTCGTGGTCCGGGCTGGTAGACGACAACACAGTCGCGATCCGCGACCGGGTGCAGGAGCTCGTGCGTGGGCACGACATCATCGTACTAAGCGGTGCGATGTCGCGCGGACTCTACGACTCGGTGCCTTCGGTACTCGCAGAGCTCGGGGTGCGCGTGGATGTACACGGCGTCCGGCAAAAGCCCGGCAAACCGCTGCTTCTCGGAACCGCAGGAAGCACGCTGGTCGTCGGTCTACCCGGCAATCCGGTCTCTTCGCTCGTGTGCCTGCGGCGCTACCTCGTACCCGCCCTTGCCGGATGGGAAGTCGGCGAGACGCCCGAAGCGGCCGATCTCGCGTTCGGCGTTAGCGGACTTGATGCAATCCTCGCGAGCGACATATCCTTTCCGGCGGAATTGACGTATTTTCCAGCGGTGCGATTAGCTGCGGGAGACGGTTTAACCGTCGAGGCGATTGCAGGTCATGGGTCGGGCGACATGTATCAGCTTGTCGGCAGTTTCGGCGTGGCCGAGATCCCGCAGGCTACCGCGCACGTGCGCGCCGGCAGTACCGTGCGCGTGTACCCCTGGGCACAATAGAGAAGCAACGGCGCCGGACACAGACAACGGAGGCACAACAATGGATCAGGCAGCGACAACCGGGACGGTAACCATTCTGTATTTCGCTCAGTTTCGCGAGGAAGCCGGAACAAGCCGCGAAACCGTGCGTATACCACCGGACCGTCGGGCCACCGCGGAAACGCTCTTTGATCAGGTCTGTTCGGCGCACGGATTCTCGCTGGGTAAATCGGTGGTTCGCCCTGCGATAAACGGCGCCTACGCCCGGTGGAACGACCCGGTTCAACCTGACGACGAACTTGTGTTCATACCGCCGGTAGCCGGAGGATGACAATGCCCGAACGCCGGGAGGATATTCATTTCGAGGTGCGGGATGAAGCGATCGAACCATTGATCGCAGAACGCACGCGGCAACAAGTCGCGGCACACCCCGAGACCGGTGCGACGGTACACTTCGAAGGTTGGGTGCGCAACTCGCACAAAGGTCGCCGCGTGACAAGCCTCTCCTATTCGGCCTACGAGCGACTCGCCGATACCGAAGGCTACGCGATTCTCGGGGAAGCGGTGAGGACCTACGGTTTGACCTTCGCCTCCGCCGTCCACCGAACCGGAGATTTGTCGATCGGGGAAATGTCAATCTGGATTATCGCGGGTGCCGCGCATCGCGGCACGGCATTCGAGGGGTGCCGCTACGTAATTGAGGAGATGAAGCGGCGGCTTCCGGTCTGGAAACACGAGTTCTACGACGACGGCAGCGACGACTGGGTACACGCAGGCTCATAAAGTCGCACAAGCAGAAACATACGCGTTGTGCCTAACGCGCCCGAGTAATTCGCTGTATATCCTGTTGAATCTTCGAATCCGCGAGCAGTTCGTTCAGTCTATCGCGAAGCTCGCTGTCGGATTTATGCAGCACCATCACCACATCCAGCTTCGTCAGGCGTTCGGTGGCCGGTACTATGTCCCCCGCGAAATACTGTCGGGAAATGTGCTGCCCGACGTTTCGCTCGGTTACAACACCGTCGACCCGACGCCAGATGAGCTTACTCATCCCTTCGATATCGTTGTTCACCTCTTCGACGGTGACCTTATTCCGGTCTATGCAGTCGGCGGCGTACGACCCACGCTGCGCGGCCAATGTCTTGCCGTGGAAGTGATCGTTTGAAAGCATATCGCCGGCTTCGGCCGTTTTGTAGTGAACGAAAACGACCGGCTCAAAGGTGGCGTACGGGTCGGTTACAACGACTTGCTCCCCCTCGAACAGCGGATTCGGCCAGCCCACGTTCGCGATTATCCGGATCGCACCGGCCTTGAACTCATTAATTATGCTGTCGAATTCGTCCGCCTGGTAATCGAGTGAGTACCCGAGCGTTCTATTGAACAGATTCATTATGTCGATGCTTAATCCTGCCGATGCGCCGTCACGCAGATACACCCACGGCGGATACGCTATGTCGTGCCCTACGCGCAGTACGGCCGTATCGCCGTTGGATGCTGCATTCCCGCTCGCGTCGTTTCTCGCCTGTTGAATTTCGCGAATAAGCGCCCGCGCGTTCTCTTCGAGCTCTTCGAGCGCTTTGGCGTTATCCTGTTCCTGTGCGAGCCCCCCGGATATATGGCGCGAACTCTCCGAAAGCGCCTGCGTGCTCTCTTTGAGCGTCTGCATGTTGCGTTCTATCTCTTCGACACTCCTGGCCTGATCGGAGGCCGAGACGGCTATCTCGTCGACCGCCTGCCCGGCTTCCTGCAGTGCGTTCGCCGAGCGCGTGGTTTCTTCCTGAATTCCTTCGATCTGACCAGTTACCCGATTCTTAGTCTGTTCAAACCCGGACAGGCTTTCGCTGGTCGTTTCCATATCCTTTTCCAGGGTCCCGAGCAGAGATTCGATTGTCGTAGTCAGCGATCGACTTCGCTCGGATAGCTTCTTTACCTCACTCGCAACCACCGCAAAACCCCGGCCGTGTTCACCCGCACGCGCGGCTTCGATAGCCGCGTTCAATGACAACAGATGCGTCTGCTCGGAAATGTCTTCGATTGCGTCCACCGTTTCACCGATCTTGCGCGAAGCGTCGGACACCTTATCAAAAAGCTTCCGGAAACTCGCAAACTGGTGTTCCATTTCCCGGAGTGAACTCGTAACCTCGTGCGTAGTACGGTCGGCCTGGCTCGCTACCTCGTTAGCAACTCCAAGCCGTTCTTTCGCCGTACCGACATGGGTCACAATCGCGTCGGAAAGAGCGCTGCTTTCCTGTAGCTCGCGATACACGCCATCGAGAGAGTTTACATTCTCCTCGTTGGAGCGAACCATTTCCTGACTGAACGAGCCGTTTATCGCGGCGACCGACAGCATTTCTCGAAGATTGCCGGAGAGTTTCTTGAATATCTGTTCGAATTGCGAGAGGGCATTCCGGCACCACTCGATCTCGGCGTCGGCGCGTGGGGGTTGCTCGCTCATGCGTGCAAGTGTAGAAGCTGTGCTACAAAGATGTAAAGCAAGCAACGTAATATCGCCGGCAGGCGAAGCGCTTCGCGACGATTCTCAACACTGGAATCACCGCGGGCGTTCGCGCTACAGTCGGGGTGTATGGAAGCTGCATCGAACGATCTGCGGATGAGCGTCGTAATTCCGGCCGCCGGACGTTCCTCGCGTATGGGCGCCTTTAAGCCGCTTTTGCCGTTCGGCAATACCACGCTCATAGAACGGGTCATTGACGCCGCAACGCCGGTATGCAACGAGATTATCGTTGTCACCGGTTATCACAGCGCCGACTTGAGCAATTACCTGCAACGCGACCGCGGACAGCCGTGGCTTGATCAGCTTAAGCTTGTCCACAATCCCCGATGGGAAGAGGGCATGCTCACCTCGATCCAACAGGGGGCCGCGCGCGTCAGCGGGGATTACTTCTTCGTCACACCTTCCGACATGCCCTACATATCCACGCTGCTCTATCAGATGCTCGCCTCACAACCGCCGGAGTACGCGCTGTTTCCCAGCCGCGGCGAATACACCGGGCACCCGGTACTCGTATCCGCGACCGTGATCGAAGCCCTGCTGAAAGAAGATGCCGCCGACCGCGGCGGCATGAAAGCCTTTCTCTCGCGCTACAAGACGGAGCGCTACGAGGTGGACAGCGACGAGATTTTTCGGGATATCGATACCATAGAGGAATACGGCGCGTCGCGCTCGGGCCAGTTCGCGCCGTAAGCCCTTCATGGTCAGCAGGATTCGTTATGACCGTGCTTTCGCACTTCCGGCGCGGACCGGCAGCTTCCGTACGGGCTCTTGGTGATCCAGTTGTCCACCGGCTCGTGACGCTGGACAGCGCGCCACACGTCTTCGAAGCGAAGCGGCATATGGGTCAGCTGGGCTCCGGTCGCGTTCTGAATACAGTTGCCGAGCGCGGCGGCAACCGCGATCATTGAATGCTCGCCGACACCGCGCGCGCCGTAAGGTCCGTCAATCTGCGGCGTTTCAACCACAATAGCTTCCACCTCGGAGGGTAGGTCCTTGGACGTCGGAATCTTATTGTCGGTAAACGACGGATTCAATAGATGTCCCTGCTGATCGTATATGTACCCCTCGCACGTGGCCGTTCCGAGCCCCTGTAACATTCCACCGATAGCCTGGCCGCGCACGGCATCGGGGTTTATAGCCTTACCGACGTCGAATACCGAGCTGACCTTTAATACATTATATTCACCTGTCTTCTCGTCGACCTCGACGATCATGCCGTGTGCGCCGTAGGTCCAGTCCAACGCTGGATTCCCCTGCCCGGTTTCCTTGTCCAGATGACTCAGGCCCTGGGCAATGTAGCGACCAACCCCGATAATCGGACCGCCTATGGCGTTACCGTTCGGGAAGGCATACCCTATCGACAGCTGTCGAAAGGTAACAAATGACTCCGGGTGATGTCGTAGGAAGATCTTCTCTTCGTCGTGATCGAGATCCACGGTCTGACAGCGCAGCGCCTGGGCAGCGACGTCGTATGCGTTTTTGAGAAGATCGTCGGCAGCAAGTATCGCGGCGTTTCCGCTCAGAAGCAGTCCTTTCGAGGCTACCGTCTGCCAGTCGTACGGGTCGTGCTCGGTATCCGAGTCGAAGGCAATTTTCACCTTCTCGATGGGAAATCCAAGTCGTTCGGCGATCATCTGCGCAATAGAGGTATACGTCCCCTGCCCATAGTCGGTGAGCGCCAGGGTAGCCGTGACAGACGCGTCTTCGTTCATCCGCAGAATAACGGCGGTTGCAGTAAACGGCGGCATGGCCGGCGCTTTGTGCAGACCGACAACCGACTTTCCGATTTTCATCCCCGTCTCTTTTTCACGCTTCTTCTCTTCTTCGGTAAGCGAGCCGTAGCCGATCGCTTTTTCGGCCGCCTCGAGGCACTTAAGAACGCTCCCGGTACTATGGCGAATCTTCTCCCCGGTCAGGCTAATAGACCCGTCGCGCAGCGCGTTAATACGGCGGAACTCAAGCGGATCCATGCCAATGGCGTCCGCAACCAAATCCATATGCCGTTCGAGTCCCCAGTGAAACTCCACGTGACCGAAGCCGCGATACGCGGTTCCGAATGGTTTGTTGGTATATATTGTGTACGCGTCGACCTGGGCGTTCGGTATTTCGTACGGACCGCCGGCAGAATAGCCCGACGCCCGCGTTACGTTTACCGCGTAGTCGGCGTACGCGCCGGCGTCCCAGTACATTGTCATCTGCTGCGCGATGATCTTGCCTTCTTTCGAAACGCCGCTCTTTATTCTGTAGGTCAGCTGGCTACGGCACGGGAGAAGACTGAACTCCTCTTCGCGGGTCGCCGTCATTTTCACCGCACGCCCACCGGCCCGCTTTGAGAGCACGGCAACCAGCGGTTCGATACCGATACCCGCTTTACCGCCGAACCCACCTCCGACGTACGGCACGATAACGCGAACATTTCGGTGAGGCAGTCGGAACGCGTTGGCAAACAGGTTGCGTAGCGTGAACGGAGACTGGGCCGAAGACCAGATCGTTACCTGATCGTCGTATCCCCATTTCACGATCGCGCAGGGGGTCTCCATAGGGACGTGCTGTACCGAGGGGTTCGTATATTCGCGTTCTATTGTCCACTCTGCCTGCTCGAATCCCTTCTGCACGTCACCTTTGCGGAGCTTGGTGTGGTTGGCAACGTTTGTTCCCGGCTTTGGGGTAAAGGCGGCCTCCATGTACGAGTATTCGCCCAGGTTCGGATGAACCAGCGGAGCGTCCTCCTTGAGTGCGTCGATCGGATGGAGTACCGGCTGCAGAACTTCGTACTCAACTTCGATCAGCTCAACCGCCTGGTTGGCGATTTCGATTGTATCGGCGGCCACCGCCGCGACTGCCTCGCCAAAGTGGCGAACCTCATTCCTCGCAAGGACCGCCTTATCGACGACGTACAAACCGACCCGGTAATCGAGCTCTTCGCCGATGACCACAGCGCGAACGCCCGGAAGCTCTTTCGCTTTGCTCGTGTTAATGCTCACGATCCTCGCTCGCGCATGCGGACTGGTCTTCACCCGGGCGTAGAGCATTCCGGCGACTTCCATATCACTGACATAGATCGCCTGCCCGGTGAGCTTCTCCTTCGAGTCGATTCGCGGGGTCTTCTTTCCCACATACTTCAGGTCTTTAGCCGGTATCTGTTCAAGCATGCTTAAGCTCCCCTTTCTTCTCGAGCCCACCGGTTACATCGAGTACCGCCTCGATAATCTGCTCATATCCGGTGCAACGGCAGAAGTTTCCCTCGATACCTTCAATCACCTGTTCGCGCGTCGGATGCGGGTGTCGATTGAGCAGATCCTTGATCGCCATGATCATGCCCGGAGTGCAGAAGCCGCATTGGACAGCGTGGTGCCGATCGAACGCCTCCTGAATCTCTGTGAGCTTACCGTCGGCCGACTCGCCCTCGATTGTTTCGATCGTTGCCCCATCGGCCTCAACCGCGAGGACGAGGCATGAGTTGACAGGAACTCCGTCCATCATAATGGTACAGGCGGCACACTCGCCCATGCCGCAACCTTCCTTCGTACCGGTCAGCCCGAATATCTCCCGTAATACGTGGAGCAGTGTTCTGTGCTCGGGAACCTCGCGACGGTATCGCTCGTTGTTAATTGTCACTTCGATCTGTT
>JBKGYS010000043.1:0-17453 GCA_046545955.1 Spirochaetales bacterium
CCATCAGAAAAGGTGTACCCATACCGAGCGTATCCGGCCAATATCGCCGCGGGTATCGGCACGCACCAGGGAGTCGCAGAATGAATTTTCCAGGAGTCGTAGTCGGCAATGCGCTGACGCTGCCGAAGACCGTGTCCGAATCGCACACGGCGGACAACTTTTTCGACACCGGAGTCGAGAAACTCTGCTCAACGCCGAGTCTCGTATCGATGATGATGGAAGCTTCGGTCGGGCTTATCGACCCCACCCTTCCCGACGGGTTCGTCTCGGTCGGGAAAAGTGCATCCGTCACCCACGAACAGCCGACGGTGCTCGGTGCAAATCTGCGGCTTGAAGTCCGGATCACCGATTTTGATGGATATCACATCTACCTCGAAATGACCGCCTGGGACGATTCCGGCCTTGTCGGGCGCGGTCAGCACGTACGCTCGATCGTGAACCGGCGGTGGCTTGAGTTGAAGGTAAACAAACGGCTCATGAATCTATAAGCTTCGAAACCGCTGCGCGCGCGATGCACGACGCGTGCAGCGCACGGCGGCAACGCGGCCGACCGGAAGCCTTCGCGCCTCCGGTCGGCCGCGTAGCGTACGCAGGTGCCGGCCTGTCGGGCCGAAACACCGGCGAGAGCAACACGCTGGGTTACCGGGCTCAGGCGGCCTGATCCTCCGCGGGAAGCACCTGGTGCAGGATAATCGCGAGCAGCGCAGCAATAACCATTGCGCTCACCTCGAAGCCCTCGAACGGCTCAATGGTAATGCCGCCGACACCGACGATAAGCACCGCGCTGGCGATAATAAGGTTTCGCGGAACAGCAAGACTTATATTACCCTCCAGAAGTGTGCGGATACCAACCGCTGCGATCATTCCGTACAATAGCGTCGAGACGCCGCCGAGCACCGGGTCAGGGATCGAAAGAATGATCTCTTCCACCTTCGGCAGGAACGACATGACTAAGGCCCACACAGCACCCATCGAAACGACGAACACCGAGTAGATTCGCGTAATCGCGAGAACGCCGACGTTCTCACTGTAGGTCGTCAGCGAGGAGCCACCGAGTAAACCGGCGACCATCGTACCAATACCGGCACCGTAGAGGGTGGGGTGAATACCCGGGTCCACTTTCATGTCCTGATCGATCGTGTTGCCGATCGCAAGAATATCGCCGATGTGCTCGATGATCGAAACGATCGCAGCCGGCGTTACAATGAGCAGTACCTGCCAGCTGAACTGAGGCAAGGTGAATCCGGGAAAGCCGATAACCGACGCTTCACCAACGCCGGAAAAGTCAACCAGCCCGAATATCATCGAAATAACGTAGCCGATCACCAGACCACCGAGAATCGGAATAACCTTCAATAGCCCCCGGCCGAACATGGTTATCAGAACAGCGGCGAGAAACGTAACCGCCGCGATGCCCCAGTTGGCCGAAGCGCTTTCCATAGCTACCGGCGCAAGGCCGAGGCCGATCACCATAATAATCGGACCGGTAACAATGGGAGGAAAGATCTTGGCGACACGGTCAGGACCGATCGCCTGGATTACGAAGCCTACCAGGATATAGACCACACCGGCACCCATAATACCCGCCTGCGCTTCGCGAAGGCTCAGCTGCTCACTGGCGATAATCAGCGGCGCAATAAATGCAAACGAAGATCCGAGAAATCCCGGAACCCTCATGCGAGTGAAAAAGTGAAAAATAAGCGTACCGGCGCCGACAGCGAAGAGTGTCGCAGATACACTTAGTCCGGTCAGCACGGGTACCAGAATGGTCGCTCCGAGCATTGCGAACGTGTGCTGAAGTCCGAGAAAGACCTTCTGAGCGGTGGAAAAACGATCGGAAATATCGCGCCCGGCCCTGAAGTCCTGTTCGAAATCCCTCTCCTGATCTGACATTGATCAGCCCCCTTACATAGTAGCTTCAAATGTGTATCGGCGACACTTCTGCGCCCGCCGATGTCCTGGGTACGAGGACCGAGCCTGGAATAACCTTGTCTACCTGTCAACGATGAATTACGCTTCGATGTACCAATCCTCGGGAGGCTTCCATTGAAATGCACGATTCTCGACGGCATCAGAGTACTCGACCTTACCCAGGCGCTCGCCGGTCCGCACTGCACACAGCTGCTCGGTGATTTTGGCGCGGAAATCGTAAAGATCGAACGGCCCGGAACAGGCGATCAGTCTCGCGGCTGGGGGCCACCGTTTAAAAACGGCGAGAGCACCTACTTCATGGGAACCAATCGCAATAAAAAGAGTCTCACCCTGAACCTCAAACAGAAGGAAGCCCGGGAAGTACTGAACAGGCTTATCGACGGCGCCGACGTGCTCATTCACAACGTACCGAGTGAACGCGGAAGAGCATCTCTGGGTATCGATGCCGACACGGTAACATCACGAAATCCGCGCATTGTCTGGACCTCGATAAGCGGTTTCGGTCTCACCGGCCCGGAGGCGGAAAAACCCGGCTACGATGTTATCGCGCAGGCCATGAGCGGCACCATGGCGCTCACCGGCGAGGCGGGATCTCCTCCCATGCGCTTTCCCACGCCAATGGCCGACATAAGCACCGGGATGTACGCCACCATTGCGATCCTCGCAGCGCTCTACGAGCGAAAGCAAAGCGGGAAAGGTCAGATTCTGGACCTCGCACTACTCGACTGCCAGACTACGTGGCTCGCCAATGTTGCATCCGCCTATCTCGAAACGGGAACGCCACCGGCGAAGCGGGGAAACGCGCATCCGAACATCGCGCCGTATCAACCGTTCCAGGCAGCGGACGGCTGGTTTATTCTCGCAGCCGGAACCGAAACCCACTGGCAACGCCTCGTGAACATCGTACAGGAATCCCATCCGGACGCGGGCGAATCACTCGCAGGCGACGAGAAGCGTTTCGAGCGCAACGCGGATCGAGTGGCCAACCGCGAAGAGCTCGAGCGACGGCTCAACGAGTACTTCTCGCGCGAGACCGTCTCGGTATGGATCGAACGCCTCGAGGGCGCCGGGATTCCCTGCGGTCCGATTCTCCGGCCCGAAGAAACGCTCGAACATCCCCACATAGAAGCGCGTGGAATGATTCAAACTATGGAACACTCGGTCGCGGGAACCGTGCGATCCATAGGTAATCCAATGCAATTCAGTCGCACGCCTCCGGCTGTCGAGCAAGCCGCCCCCGCCCTCGGTGAACAGACCGAAGAGATCCTCGCCTCCGCCGGTTACAGCGAGCGGGAGATCAGCACAATGAGAGAAAACGGGATAGTGTAGAAGTCGCGGGGGGCGCGAGTGTCGCGGGTGCGCGGGCGGGAGTGTCACGGGTGCGCGCGTGTCGCGGGCGCGGAGCGAAGCCGTCGCGCACCTCATGAGCCGACGGTCCGGACTTGAGGCGCTCGCCTACGATTCGTCGAAGCCGACCCGAAGCCGATCACCGATCCTCGAAGAACGCTCCGATGACCCGCTCGACACCCTCCGCGGCCCCAAGCAACGCTTCGTCTGCTCCGCTGCGAGCTGTAATCTGGACGCCCAATGGCAGCCCGCGCGGACCGACGCCGGCGGGCACGCTCACCGCGGGTAAGCCGGTAAACGTCCATGGAAGGTTCATAATCGGGCTTCCCGTGGCGTGCAGCCCCTCCGGCGCTTCTCCTACGGTCGACGGCGAGAGGAGTAGCTCAACGCCGAATCGATCCATTTCCCGTTCGACTCGTGAGCGCACCTCCACAATCCGATCGCGCGCGGTCTGCACTCGCGTCGAGTCCACCTCGCGCCCCGATTCCAACAGTTCCCGGCTTTTTTGCGAATACAGCCTGCTATACTCAGCGTACCAATCCGCGTGCACGTGTGCGAACTCGGAGGCAATCAGATCGTTATGCAGCGCGTTTAGCTCCTCGATATCGGGGAACAGCTCAATACGCTGAACGTCGTACCCATCCGACTCGAGTTGTCCGGCAACGCGGTCGACAGCCTTCCTGGCATAATCCTCTGCCTGCGCACTATACGCGTCGGCAACCACCGCAATTCTCGGGCGACGGGTTTCGAAGAATTTTTCAGATTGATGGTTCCACCCGTCGCAGAGCACCCGCGCTGCGAGCCGGGCCGAGGCGACGTTGGCGGTAAACGTTCCGACGTGGTCTACTGTCGGAGAAAACGGAATTACGCCGTCGGTGGGCACGCGGGCGATAGTCGGCTTGAACCCTACAATTCCGCAGAACGCTGCAGGACGACAGACCGAACCGATTGTCTGCGTACCGAGTGCAAGCGGCACGATCCCGGCCGCCACAGCCGCGGCGGAGCCACTGCTTGACCCACCGGGTGTATGGGAAGGATTCCATGGATTGGCGGTGGGTCCGGGTTCGAAATAAGCGAACTCGGTCGTTACCGTCTTGCCGAGGACAACCGCCCCGGCTTCTACGAGACGGTTCACCGACTCCGCCTGGTCGCCGGCGAATACTTCGGCAGGCAGGCGAGACCCCGCGCGAGTCGGGAGCCGGTCGGCGCGAAAGAGATCTTTCACGCCGACCGGCACCCCGTGAAGCGCCCCTCGAGCGCTTTCACGGGAATGCTCGAGCGCAACCACCGCCGCCCCCAGCCTCGAACGGCGGTCCGGCTCCTCGAGGAAGGCGGCTACCGTATCATCGACCAACTCCATTCGTTCGAGCGCGCGATCGACACACTCCTGGGGCGAATCCGAGCCGTCTTCAAGCGCACGCGCAAGCGCGAGCAGATCCACGGGCGCGACGGTTTCAGGTCTCATGGCAGCTCCGCTTATCTCTTGTGCGCCTCTTCGATAAGCCAGGGATTATCCGCGCGGGACACATCGCCGTGCTTCGTGAGCGTGCACTTCGCCTTCTTGGCCATAAGCGCTTCGTACTCGTCATCTTCGACGAAAGCGACAATTCGCGACATGCACGCCTCGCCGTCGACAAAGCGCCACGGAAAGCAGCCTACCTGAACCCTTCGATTAAGCAATAGATCAATGTCGCCGCCGAGGCACTCGGCGTGAACGATACCGTGCGGGAACATTTCAAGATGCATAAGCTGATATTTGTCCTTGGTGAACACCTCGTACAGCCCTTTTCCGTACTTCTTCTTGAAATGCTCGTCGCAGTCTTCGGCGTACCCGGGCATCCAGTCACGGATCTTCGTGTTCATCGGGTGGTCGGCACTTCCGCAGTCGACGCCGATCCAACGAATCTTCTTGCGCTTTGCCCACTCGGCAAACTCACGGTCCGGCCCCGGGTGCTGCACCATATAGCGAACCTCGTCCGCATTGGGCTGATCCCAGCCGTACTGGTGGTAACCCGTAGAGATAATGAGAATATCACCTTCTTTAACTTCCACGCGCTCTTCGATCATTTTCGAGTCATAGATATCATAATCGCCGGCTACGTCGCTTAGGTCCACGATCGCCGCGTCGTGTACCAGCCAGTCAAAGTCGAGGCTCGCGATGTCTTTGCCGGGCGAGTAGAAGTGAATCTCGCCGTCTAAGTGAGTGCCTACGTGGTTGGAGTGAGTCAGGAGCTGACCATTGGCGCCGTTGGGCGCAAGCCGTTTGAAGTACTTCACCTGAAGCGGCTCGTACGTCGGCCATGCAGGGGTACCTATTCCGGTCGGAATACTCAAGTCAATAAGTTTCATATATATCCTCCCGCGCGAAAGAATACCTCCCGCGCAATGTTCTCATTATAATAGGGGTCTACAATCAGCAGTACCCCAACCTTCGCTCACTTAGCGCGTTACCGCGCGCCGTAACGCTCGACGAACGCGTCGAACGCCTCACGGAAACACTTTTCCGGCGGCTTGACCAGTCCCGCACCGACCATACCGACGCCGGGGTCCTTATGGGCGATACCGGTGTTAATGTTCGGAAGACGGCCGGTTTCCACGATTTTAAGCACATTAATACCAGTGGGCGTACCGCGGAAGTCCATCGCCGGAATCTGATAGGTATCGTTCTCCGCAACGGTTATATCGTACATTTGCTGAGTAAACGTTATCGCATCCCGAGGTGTTCCACCGACGAATTTTACAATGGCCGGGGCTGCCGCCATGGCAAAGCCTCCGAGCCCGGTGGTTTCGGTGATAACAGAATCGCCGATGTCCAGTGCCGCGTCGTCGGCAGTGAATCCCGGCAGATACAGCCCGTCCACTACCGAGGCGGGCCCGGTGAACCACCGATCTCCGAGCCCGGAAATCCGAATACCGAACTCGGTGCCGTTTCGCGCCATAGCGGTAATAAGCGAGCTTCCTTCTATATCGCGCGCTGCATCAATCGTACACTTACAGGACGGCATGGTCAGGTTCAACGAAAAGTGATCGTTCGAATGCATGAAGCGCAGCACCGTCGAGATTACCTCGTCGGGCTCATCGAGCTTCACCATATATGGCGCAAACTCGCGAATCATAAGGCTTGTCGCCGCTCGAAGCCTGTTATGCCCCTCGTCGCCCATCTGCAGCATCTGCGCGATAATGTTCTTCATATCGACAGGGCCATGCGCGTCGAGCGTTTTCTTCATGACCCGCATAAGGTCGCTCGCCATCCAGTTCAGCCGGTCGATCACCTCCTGCGAGTACGCGCCGTATCGAAGCACTTTCCCGAGACCTTCGTTCATCGTGCAGTAGGCACGGTTACCGTAAGTTTGGTTTTCGACAATCCAGACCGGCATACTCGCGGTTACAACCCCAGCCATCGGACCCACTGCGTCGTGGTGATGGCACGGGTCGAACTCAATTTCACCCGAGGCGGCAAGTCTTTCGGCCTCCTCGGGACTGTTGGCAAGCCCCTCGTACATAAGCCCGCCGATGACCGCGCCGCGAAGTGGACCCGACATGTGCTCCCAGCTTACCGGCGGGCCGGCGTGCATTACGAGCTTCTTATGCATGCCGGGAACAACGTCGTTGGCAATACCAATATCTATAAGCGTCGGCTTTCCGGCGAGAACGCGCTTCACCGCTTCCTCATTGGCCGCGTCCACATCTAACGATGTATTCGCCTCGAGCCTGTCGAACTGCGCGATAATGTTTTCGTCGCCGCCGGCCGGAGGCTTCCACTCGACCTGGAGCGTGGGAACACCGAGCTCGGTCAGGTTATCCGCAAACGTCTCGAGACCCAGGTTAATAACGTTGAGTTCTTCGCTGAACAGACGTGTGATGTTCTCTACACTCATTACTGTGCCCTCCGTGCCATCATACGCTCGACGAGCTTTGCGGCCTGGTGATTCGACGGCATAACGACGCAGCCGGCTGATTCAAGCGTCCGCTTCTGCGCATGAATATTCTGGATATCGCCTTCGGTACCCGTTACCGATGCAACTACCGACAGATGGCCGCCGCGCTCACCCGCGCGCGCTTTCGCAGCGCGAATAGTCTCGGCCATCGCACCGGCGGGGTCCGGATGCGAGCTGTATCCGATTACGCAGTCGAGAAGCATTACGGCTACCTCGGCGTCCTCCATTTCCTGTTCGATTCGTTCGGTGCGAATCGAGGCGTCTATCATCGGATGCGGGCGTCCGACCGTGAATACATCTTCGCCAAGATCGACGATTGTGTGTTCGACCGATTTATGCGGATCCTTCAGTTCGTATGCCGGATCGACCGGATCGAGCGAGTGCACGCCGCCGAGCGGTCCGTGGAGCGTAAAGACCGCCTCGTCGGTCAGCGTTCCGCCGGCGAACAGGCCCCGAACGTATTTTTGATCCTTGGACATACCCGAAATCTCTCTTTCGACAATCTCGTCGACTTCACTCTCGGGCATATCGAATACGTAGGGCCTGTACGTCTCTCCTTTCGACAACGCGACAGCCATGCGGGCGGTTTCCTCGAGGCTTTCGGCGTAGTGAATATTGCTGTCGCTCGAGGAAGCCTCCGCTCCTATGAAATGGATGACGCAGGGCTTACCCGCTTTCCTGAGCGTTTCCATGACGCCGGGAATCACCGCCTTTGCGGCGGGCTTGGAAACCAGCGCGATAACACTCGTGGCCGGATCATTCGCAAGGGCTTCGACGGCCATTTTTACCATGATTCCGTCGACTTTCTCGCTTTTTAAATCGCGACCTCCGGTTCCGATCCCCTGGGAAATACCTGCGCCGTTCTTTTCGATGGTACAGGCGACCTCCTGCAGCCCTGTTCCCGCTGCCGATACGAGGCCTATATCACCGCGGCGCACGACGTTGGCAAAGCAGATAGGCATCCCGTTAATGATCGCGGTTCCACAGTCCGGCCCCATCATAAGGAGCCCCTTCTCGCGGGCAAGTTGTTTCAGCGAGACCTCCTGCTCAACCGGCACATTGTCGGAAAACAGCATAACGTGCCGACCTGCCTTGAGCGCCTTCCGGGCTTCCCGCGAGGCGTATTGCCCGGGAAGCGAAATAACGACCAGGTTCGCGCTCGCCATGGTCTGAATGGCAGCGTCGAGCGATGCAGGCCGATACTGCTCACCGCCGCCGGAGCTTTTCTTGCGCAGCAGTTCGCCGACTTTTTTTTCGGCTGCCTCGAGGGCGTCCTCGGACTCGGCGTCGAGTGCGATAATAAGATCGTTGGGGCCGGCCTCATCGATCTCTTTGCTCTTGAGATCCATATCCTTAAGCAGTTCAAGATTCACGCCGGTTCCCATAGCGACAATTGCGTCATTCACACCCCCTACTTTGCTTACCTCCGCGCTGATCGACATCAGCACGACCGAGTCGTAGTATGAATCTTTATGAACTATGATTCTCGTCACGTTCGTTACCTCCTGGGTGAAAAACAAAGCCGGCGTCGAAACCACCGGCCATAAACCTATAGGGACAGATCGCGCATGGTATGTATTGAGGCAGACATTACCTTTAGATGCGTCACGCTATACCGAGTTCACGTGACTGTCAAAGCGTCGCACCCGGCCAGGGTCGGACTCTATTCGGTATTCATGCGTTCGATCGCCCATACAACTCCTGCGACCGCGTCACACCCGGAGCTGTGCCCGTGGCTTACCGCGTTGAGAGCCGCGATACGAACCTCCTCGACCGACGGCGGCCGGAAGGCAGCTGAGGCGATCACCTCGAGAAGGGGGAGGAGAAACGCCGGAGCGTGACCGTCGAGTGCGAGCAGAAGCTGCGTGCGCGATACCTCGGTAGTCGCCGACCGGTCGCGTAGCCGTTCCTCGATCCGTACGCGTGAAATCGAAGTACACTTGACCCCCAACACGTCGCAGGTAAGCATAGCCCCGGTAAGAAAGTCGTCGCCGGAAGGGGTCAAACCGATTCCGAGACCGATGCATTCCTCACCTCGGCCATCGGAAAGCGCCCCGGCAGCTTTCGAGGCGAACGCATCCGCCGCGCCCATTCCCAGAAGCGAAAGAAACCCGCCTTTTCCCGCGCACGAGGCGGATAGCACACTTCGGAGTGTTCGCGCCACCGAGCGCATGGTCCCGTTACCAAGCGCATCGACGGTTGCCTCGGTCCAAGCGGCGGTTTCGGGATTCTCTCCGGTTACAACGGTAACTCGGCCGTCGTATCCCGGGGGCCGGTCAGGATCCCATCGCAGCAAAGGCCTCGGCGACGCGCGCGCCCGGTGTGCTTCGAGCGCGCGCACTGCCCCTGTGGAGGCGATCAATACGGTGCCCACCGGAACCCCTTGCGGCAACCGACCGACAAGGATTGCCCGGGCACTGAGACCCGATCGCCGGGTCACAAGCGAAACAATCATCCGATCGCCGTCTACGCGAACGTTGAGCGCGTTGTCGAATACTGCGGAAACGCTACCCGTGAAGCGCGCGGGAACGCGCGTGCCGACAGCACGCACGGGCGCCGGGCCAACCGTCGGATACCCATCGACCTGAACCATGACTCAGCGAGTATAGTACAGAATGCCTTCGTACTTCATTGGCCGGAACCTTGTGCCGGCATCGCCGAAACATTTTCGCGGGTTCGTTCGATCGCACAGCCGTCTTGATAAGCTTTTTTGACACGATTTAGCGATAAGGCGTATTTTTCGATTACGTTTGGGAGAGCGGAAGGGGATATCATGGATCGTGAGGGTATGATAGAGAGGTCCAACCTCGGGAAAAGCGTTACAAGGAAAGACGCCGCGGACAAGGTTCACGGCAGGATCCGCTACACCGATGATCACCTCCTCGCCGGGCAGTTGTACGCAGCGCTCGTGACGAGTCCTGTGGCGCACGCGGTCATAGAGTCTATAGATATCAGCAAAGCCCGCGAACTTCCGGGCGTACGCGGGGTATTTACCGGAGAGGACTTCCCGTATCTGGTAGGCATCTACCTCGGAGACAAGCCACCGCTCGCCCGCGACCGAGTACGCTACTTCGGTGAACCGGTCGCCGCTGTAGTCGCCGACGACGAACGCACCGCGCACGAGGCGGTGGCGCTTGTGAAGGTCCGCTACGACGAAAAACCTGCGATCGGCAGCCCGCGCGAGGCGCTCGAGGCCGATGCGCCGGTACTCCATCCGGATCTCGACGAGTATGTACGCATTCCGGCCATTCTTCCCGAACCGGGAACAAATATCAGTCACCGTACCAGAATCCGTAAGGGTGACACGGACGCGGCGTTTGCCGACGCCGATACCATCGTCGAAGGCGAGTATCGCTTTCCGCCGAAGGACCATGCGGCGATGGAGCCGCGAATCGCCACGGCGGAAATCCACTCCGACGGACAGGTCGTTGTTCGCAGTTCCACGCAATCCCCGTACGGGGTGCGCGGAATAATGAGTCGCTGCTTCGGAATACCTCCTGGAAAAATAACCGTTCAGGTCGCCGAGATCGGCGGCGGCTTCGGAGGGAAGGCGGGCGTGCAGCTCGAGCCGCTGGCCTACCTTCTCTCGCGAAGTGTCGGTGGTCGGCCGGTACGCCTGTCGAATACCCGCGAGCAGGACATGGTCAGTTCGCCGGGTGGACCAGGCATGCAGTCGCGCGTGCGCTTTGGCGCAAAATCGGACGGCACGATTGTCGCAGCCGAGATCGAGTTCCTCTACGACTCGGGCGGCTACGCCGACTACGCGGTTAACGTTGCCCGTGCCGGTGGTTATTCGTGCACCGGTCCGTATCGCATTCCGAATGTAAAAGCCGATTCGATGTCGGTGTACACCAACCATCCGTTCGCGACCGCATACCGGGGCTTCGGCCACATCGAAATGACCTACTGCGTTGAGCGAACAATGGAGCTTCTCGCCGAAAAGCTTAAGATGGATCCGGTCGCCCTTCGCAGGAAGAACGCGGTGCTGCCCGGAGACTCGACGCCGAGCCAGGCCGAGCTCGACGCAAACACAGGAAATCTACCCGAGTGTATAGACCGTGTTGCGCGGGCGCTCGACTGGCAGGACGGCGCGGTCGAAGACGTCGACGAGCACACCGTGCTCGCCAAAGGCATAAGCTGCTACTGGAAAGCGCCTGCGATTCCGACGTTTACCGACGCGGGGGCCATTATCTCGTTCAATGAAGATGGAAGCGTAAACCTCGTAACCGGCGCAGTCGAGATCGGACAGGGTATTTACACCGGCCTCGCGCAGGTGGTCGCCGAACGGCTCGGCGTGACTCCGGACGACGTGCACGTGGTGACCGAGGTAATGACCGACCGCTCGGCGCACGACTGGACGACCGCCGCGAGCAGAACGCTCATGATGTGCGGTCGCGCGGCGATATCGGCGGTGGATGACGCGGTGGCGCAGATAAAGCGGGTTGCGGCCGCACCGCTTCGCTGCCCGGAAGAGGATCTTACCGTGGACGGGGGCCGGGTTTTCATCGCAGACGATCCTTCACACGGTCTGTCGCTCGCCGAGGTGGCAAACGGCTATGTGTACCCCAACGGAAACGCAATCGGAGGGCCGATTATAGGCAGCGGCAAATACATCGCACGGCATTTGAGTAACCTGGACCCGAAAACCGGCGAAGGCAGACCCGGACTCGAGTGGACGCTCGGCGCCGAGGGAGTAGAGCTTACCGTTGACCGCCGCGACGGAAGTTACCGTATTCTCAGGGCGGTATGCGCGATGGACGTCGGACGGGTTATTAACCCCGCGCTTGCGCGTGGACAGATCGTCGGCGCGATGGCGATGGGAATCGGATATACATTGAGGGAAGCCTTTGAGTTTGATTCGCGACAGCGTGTGCTCAACCGGAAACTGCGCGACTACAAGCTGCTTCGCTACGGGGAGCATCCGGAGTACACCGTCGAGTTCGTCGAAACGCCTCAGAATGACGGTCCGTTTGGAGCGCGGGGACTCGGCGAACAGGGAATCATCGGTATGCCGGGAGCGCTCTCGGCGGCATTCTCGCGTGCGGTGGGGACTCAATTGAACGATATGCCGATTACTCCGGAAAAACTCTGGTGGGCGATGAACGAGGAGAAAGCCCAGTGATACCCTTTACCGTGAGCTATATCCGTCCCGAAACGATCGAGGAAGCAACCCAGGCGTTCGAGGAGGTGTCGCAGGCCGGCGGGAACGCCCGATACTTCGCCGGGGGTACCGAGATTCTGACCAAGGCGCGCGATCACGCGTTGACCGCGGATGCGCTCATCGACCTCAAGCGTATTCCCGAAACCCGATCGACCGAGGAAGACGGCGAGCACTACTGGTTCGGCGCTTCGCTCCGGCTTAACGAAGTAATCGAGGCGAATCGGTGCGCGCTGCTCAACAGGGCTGCCGCAGGCGTAGCAGACCACACAGTGCGAAACTCGGTCACGCTCGGTGGCAATATCGCCGGAATGCTGCCGTACCGGGAGGCGATCCTTCCGTTTCTGCTTTTCGACGGTGTTGCCGAGGTCGCAGGAGGCGGAACGCGGCGTACCGTAGCGCTCAGGGAAGTGTTTGACAAGCGCCTTCGTTTGAACAAAGGCGAGTTTCTTGTTCGGCTCGGAATGCCGAAATCGCTTGCAAAGCGCGCGCCGACGTTCTACAGGCGCCATACCAGGGACTCGCGGGTCGATTATCCTCTCGCCACCGTATGTATGGCGAAGACCGACGACCGGCTCCGATTCGCCGCGAGCGGAGCATACAGCTATCCGATCTGCACACGCGAGGCCGAGGAAGCCATGAACAAGGCCGGTGCCGGCGCCTCGGCTATCGCCGACGCGGCGGTCGCCGCGCTTCCCAAGCGCTGCCTTCAAGACATGCGCGGGTCGTCGGAGTACCGCCGCGCGCTGCTTCATAGGGCTATACGCGACGGCGCAGCCGATCTTAACCGCGAGGGAGTATGAATCGTGAAACGCTATGAACATCTTATTCGCTTGACGCTGACGATTAACGGTGAACCGACGACCATTCGCTGCGATGCCGGCGACACGCTACTCCATGCGCTGCGTAACGGGGCCGGGCTAACCGGCACCAAGCTGGGCTGCGAAAACGGTGATTGCGGCGCGTGCACGATCCTCGTCGACGGCAAGCCGGTAAAATCCTGCTACACGCTGGCTGTGGATGTGGATGACTGCGAGCTCACGACCATCGAGGGACTGCGAGATACCGCCGTGCAACGAGGCTTTGCACAGGAATACGGATTCCAGTGCGGCTACTGCACGCCGGGTTTCATTGTAAACGCCTTCGCGTTGCTTACCGAACACCCCGACCCGGATGTGAATACCACACGGGAGTGGCTCGAAAGCAATCTCTGCCGTTGCACCGGCTACGAAACCATCGAAAACGCTATTCGAAGCGCTTCCGGCAGCAGCGCGTGGCGCGGTGGCGGCGGCAGCAGCAGCGGCAGCAGCAGCAGCAGCAGCGGTGGCGTACCGCAGCCGGCGCGAGGCCTCGGCGAATCCTAATACGACACCACTTGCGTGCCGGCTTTTCCCTTCATCGCCTCGATGATGTGGTTTACGTCGGTGATGACCACGCGGTTTTTCGGGTTCGCCTGCACGAACTCTATCGCGGCAAGCATCTTGGGTCCCATTGACCCAGGCGGAAATTCGCCCTGCTGGTAGTAGTAGCGGGCCTGGGAGAGGGTAAGCTTCGAAAGCTCGCGCTGCTGCGGGCTTCCGAAGCCGAGCGTTACCTGGGGAACACCGGTAATTATTATGAGTGTTCTCGCCCCGACCGCGATAGCGAGTTTCATGCTCGCAAGGTCCTTGTCGATGACGCAGTCGAGACCTTCGAGTGTACCGTCTTCTTCGTAATAGACAGGAATTCCACCACCGCCGCCGGTGACGAGAACATATTGCTGCTTCAGAAGCAGGTTGATCGCTTCTTTCTCGACAATATCTATCGGATACGGGGAGGGAACGTACCGACGATACCCGCGGTTCGAGTCCGGACGAACAATCCAGCCGTTCTCTTCTTCGAGTTTCCTTGCCTGTTCCTCACTGTAGAACGGGCCGATCGGCTTGGTCGGGTTCTCCATCGCCGGATCGTGCCGATCGACGATAACCTGTGCCGGTATTGTCACCACTTCCCGCCACATGTTGTCGCGTATCATCATATCGTATAGGCACTGCTCGATCATGTATCCCATAGACCCGCAGGTCATCGCATCTGCGACGCCGAGGGGAATCTCGGGCACTGCATCGCGTGCCCTATCGCTCTGAAGCATGAGATTTCCGACCTGTGGTCCGTTACCATGCGTAACGATAAAGTTGTAGCCTTCGCGCAGCAGGCCCACCAGCGGCTTCACCGACTTACGGGTATTGGCGAACTGTTCGGTAAACGTCCCTTTCTGTCCTTTGTCGATAATCGAGTTTCCGCCCAGCGCCACTACCGCGAGCATGTCCGGATCCATATGGTCATTGATTTCCATTCTCACTCACCCCTTGTTCCTGATTCCCTGTATCCCGCTCGTGGATCGCACCACGTTTGTGCGAAAGTTGGCCGCCGCGGTGCCCGCGCGAAAGCATAAGCACCTCCGATAACACGCTGACCGCGATCTCTTCGGGCCCCTCGGCGCCGATATCCAGTCCAACCGGCGTATGCACGCGCGAAAGCGCTTCTTCAGATGGCGCGTCGCCCTCGCGTTCGAGCGCAGCAACAAGCGTTTCGAATCGGCTGTACGGCCCGAGCAAGCCGATGTACGCCGGCGAGTGCGCGAGCGCAAACCGCAACGACTCCCGGTCGCGTTCCAGATGGTGGTTCATAATGACAACCACGCTGTTCTCGCCTATCGCCACATTGTCGGAAAACTCTGGCGGATGCGCCTGGACAATTGTCGCACGCGGGAACGCCTCGCGCGTCGCGATCTCCGCGCGCGGGTCAACAACCGTAACCGCCCAGCCGATATCGGCGGCGTACCGAGCCAGCGGAACCGCGTCCGGGCCGCCCCCGAATAACACGAGGTTAATCGGAGGGAGGCTGATGTCGAAAAACACCCTCTCCCCGGATTCCCCGACCCGCTCCAGGCGCGACCGTGCCTCCCCGCCGCGAAGGATCTGCAGAGCCCTCCTGGTAACCGGATCACCGACATCCGGACCATACCCGGGCACTCCCGCGGCGACCGGATCACCTTCCACGCGACCACGGCCGACCGCGCCGGCGGAAACGCCGCCCGGGTCCCCGTTATCGTCGGGCTCCGTCCCCGCGCGCACGACACTCCGGCTGAGTCCATCGTCCGACAACCGAAGCGTCGACACCGCGCGGAGCCCGCGAGCCTGCATCTGCACCCACTCGGATACCGGACTCCCGGCGGGAGCAGCCTCGATTACAAGATCGATCTCGCCGCCGCATCCGAGCCCCAGCCCCCAGACTTCATCCTCGTTGAGGTCGTAGTGAACCCGCCGTGCCCGCCCGGATTCAATGACGCCTTCAGCGAGTTCGGCGAGCTCCTGTTCGAGACAACCCCCGGAGATCATGCAGGTAGTCGCTCCGTCGGGAGTGACAAGCATTTTGCTTCCCGGTCTGCGATACGCCGAGCCCTTGACGTGAAGCAAGGTAACGAGCGCCGGCGTACCGCCGGCTTCGTGGACCCTGCGCATGCGCTCGGTCAGCAGAGCAATTTCGCGTCCGTTTATCACAATTATCTATCCTTGCCCGAGCCGTCACAGTCGGCCCGGAAGAGCCTGCATGCTACCACAATCGACTCCCGGCGAACAAACGTTCACGAACCCACCGTTGGCCGAATTACCGCAGCACCGCCTATGCGATTGTTCGCCCATCTGCTTCGTCCGTGTACTTCGCCCATCTACTTCGCCCATCTACTTCGCCCATCTACTTCGCCCATCTACGTAGACAGGAGGCCGGCAACGCGCCGGCGGCCGTGCCTGCTGTCCACCACTCTGGTGTTATGTCTCTCTACGCCGCGCGGATCCGCCCGGCGAAGGCGACGAGCGAGGCGGCGAGGACCGTGGCGACCGCGAAACACACCGCCATGGCGAAGAATACCGCTTCGAGCCCGAAGGTATCTGCGATATAACCTGCGATAGCCGCGGCGAGCGACCCAACGCCGAACACCGCAAAGAAGTGAATTCCGAACGCTGCTCCCTGGTGTCGCGACGGCATATAGTGCGAAAGCAGATAGTTCTGAAGCGGCTGCGTTGCGAAATTAAACAGAGCGAAGACAACGGTGACACCCACAAGAATCGTTCCGGTGGTTCCGGCGATAAGCAGAACTAAGATACCGGCAGCCGCGACAACCCCGAGGTACAACCGTTCGGGCGAATAGCGGTCGACAAGTTTTCCGGCGATATACTGCCCGACCGCGCCGGAGAGCAGCGCGAGGGTCGTAACGAAGCCGCCGATCGTCACCGCGTCGTTACCGAGCAATCCGATTTGTACGTGCTCTCCCATATAGCTTGGAAGGAATGTTATGATCCCACGGTAGGCAAGTCCAAGGGCGGCGCCGGAAACGATAAGCGTAACTACGCCGACGAGACGTGCTTTCGAAAGAGTGTTGTCGCCGTCGGCGGCCGGCTGAGCATCGGCGGCAGCAACGCGGTATTCGCGCACTTTGAGCGAATACACCCCGAGCATAACCCCGAGGACGCCGTAAACGACGTGGGGCGCCTGCCAACCGAATCCGCTCGCGATCGCAGCGGTCAGTACCGGAACAGCCGCTGTGCCGAGACTTCCGGTAATACCGTGTAACCCGAACGCTCTCCCCTTTTCCTTTACCGCATAGCTGATGAGCGTATTGGCAGCGGGATGATACACGCTCGACGTGAGGCCGGCCACACCTACGAGGACTCCGTAGGGAAGCAGTGATTCGACCCCGAGAATGAGCATGAACGCGACTCCGGTCAGAAAAAGATACCCGGTGACGAGATTCCTCGGGCCTATCCGCGACGCGAGAAACCCTGCGGGTAACGCGCCGAACCCGAAAAGATAGGAGGACACCGTCACAATGATCCCCATGGTGAAGTAATTGGTCTCAAAGGTCACAACGAGTAGTGGGATCAGCGGCGGCACTGCCCCTTCGAATAGGTGAACGAGGAAGTGAGATCCTGCCGTAAGGCGAATGACACGGCGTTTATCGGCGGTTGTCGGCGCGGCGGTTTCGCTCATCCGCTCAACTGTACGGCGTGTTCACCGGCAACGACAAGCCAGGAAAACAGGCA
>JBKGYS010000044.1:0-17093 GCA_046545955.1 Spirochaetales bacterium
ATCCGGCCGGGCGTTATCCGGCCGGGCGTTATCCGGCCGGGCGTTATCCGGCCGGCCGCGCGCGCATTTTCTGAACCACTACGGAGCCGAGCAAGACGATCGTAACGGAAACGGCAAGATACGCGAACCAGTCGCCGAAACGCGTGTACACCGTGGAGCTTTCGGCGTAGACGGGCGCGTCGGCGATCATATGGCCCTCGACAAGCGGCTCAGCCATATCGGTTATAACGCCGTTCGGATCGATAACAGCCGTCATGCCGCCGTTCGTCCCGCGGACCATGGTCCTTCGATTCTCGCCGCTGCGAAACACCGCCATCGCCAGGTGCTGCATCGCCGCGGAGACACTGTCGGCCCACCGGTCGTTGGTCAGATTTACGATCACGTCGGCACCCTCACGGATGAAATTTCGCGATAGATACCCGAAGGTATCCTCGAAACAGATCGGAGTCGCGAACGACACGCCATTATCGGTTTCAAACACCGTGTACTCGTTGCCCTTACCCCAGAAGTACGTGTCGAAATCCTGTAACAAGTTGTAGGCCCAGGGCAGAGAATCGCGGTACGGGAAATGCTCGGTAAATGGGACAAGATGCACCTTACGGTACACGTCCTGAATCGAGCCGTTTTCGTAGAGAAGGCTCGCGTTGTAATCCACGCGCTCGACGGAACCGTCCGGCCGTCGTTCCCGGCGCGCGTCGGCGTTTCCGATGATATACGGGACCGACTGCTGCCCCATGAACTCGCGTAAACGATTGACGAGCTCCAGGGTATCGGGGTTTTCCCGGAATCGAGAGTGATACTCGATCGGCGGCACGAAACTTGTTTCCGACCAGATGACCGCTTCTATACTATCGTCGCGCTCGAGCGCGGCGTTACTCTGTCGGATCGAACGGTCAAGGCTTTCACGATACGCGCTGATTCCCCCCCGGTGGGGGTCGACGTTCTGCTGAACGAGCGCGACTCGCCAGTTGTCGCTGTCACTGTAATCGATCCGAAGAAATACTCCGCCTACCACGAGTAATGCGACGAATGCAGCGACGTACACCGTGATATCGGTCGCGTATGGCCGAATGAAGCGGGAAACAGTGTTTCGAGGCAGACTTTCACTGTCGGATACGGATGAGTCGGAAGCGACCGAGGACGGGAGCTCCGCGCGGGAGACAGCCTGTGCGATGAGCAACGAAGGGATAATAACAAGCAACGATATGCCCCATATCCCGGTAAGACTCGATAGTCGTACCAGGGCTGGGTGGTGGTACTGAGTGTACCCGATAATGCCATAGGCGTATCCGAGAAACCCAAGCGTTCGAAGATACTCATAGGAAATCCACGCGACTGCCTGAGCGAGGTAGCCGTAACGGCCGAACCGTCGGCCGACAAAAGCGAGGACCGGAAAAAGGACTACGTAGTATATACCGTAAATTCCCGGGACAATCAGCGTCGCGAGCACGTGAAAGCTTCCGATCCAGTAGTTATGCAGCATATACGTGAGCATGCCGCAAAAAAGGCCGTACCAGATCGAGCGCTTCACGGAGCTGCGATTTACAACATAGATCGCCGGAGCGAGTGCTACATAGGCGAGCGGCCACCAGCCACCGTCATCGATAAAACTCGGAAAGCTCAGGGTGAAAACAAATGCTGTAGCGGAAAGCAGAAGAAGGTCGAGAACAAGCCGTTTTCCGCGGCCGGTCGCTTGCTCTCTCTGTTGCGAATGTTCCGATAGGCCGGATCTCCGCTTCGCAACCTGCCTCGAACTGCGTTTTCCTGTCTTACGAGCTGCCGCCATACTGCTCCTCGCTTAAAAAAAGTTACTCGGCGGCACTACTCGCGCAACGGCCAGGCTGCCTGTTTTAATTCCTTTCCAGGGCGAAACACGACTACACCATGATTTCGTACCTGAACGGTTTCGCCGGTTTTTGGATTGCGAGCCCGTTCACGCCCTTTTCTCGTCCGAACCTCAAACGTACCGAAGCCCCGAAACTCGATGGTCCGATCCTCAATGAGCGCCGTTTTTATCTCCTCGAAAAAGGAGTCTACAATATGGTGTATATCCTTCTTGCTGCACCGTGACGTCTCGGCAATAGTTTCGACGATCTCGGCTTTCGTTAGTTTATCCTGATTATTCGGCACTCCTGACTCTCCTTTATACTGCGGAAGATAATTGAAGTCGGGGCTCGTCCGAAGCACCCCACGCGATTCCGCGCGGAACGCGGAGGGCGCATATTCAGCGCAGTGTCTTGAGTTTGCGGTTCAGTCGGGATTTGGTGCGAGCAGCGGTATTGCGGTGATATACCCCCTTACCCGCTCCGGCGTCGATTAATTTTGTTATTTTGGCGAGCTGCTGTTCGGCCGCTTCCGCGTCGTTCGCGGCGATCGCGCTCTTGAACTTACGAATTCCGGTGCGAACTTCACTGCGTACGCTACGATTACGCACGCGGCGCTTTTCGCTCTGCTCATGGCGCTTTTGCGCTGAACTCTTTCCCACGTTAAAAACCTCCATACCTGTTGGGCTTTAGATGATGAGCGCGAACGCTACCAAATAAGTTGTTTTGTGTCAACGCTTAACGCGAACACCTGAATCCTCTTCGACGATGAAAGAAACCGTCGTGCAAGTTGAACGGATTTCCGTTACAGTCCTGGCTTTCGGGGGAATCGTTTTGGGTAAGGTGCTGTTCATGGTATACCTGCTTTCGGCACTGGTCTACTGGGATTTATCAATGAAACTCAGAGACGCGGTGAGCCGCCGCTGGGCCAGAAGATATCTCAATCGCAGGCTGTCTACGTGGTGCCGACAGCTCCTGAGTGTGGCTAACCTCTGCACGGGGTTTAAGGTTCAATTCGAACGCGATACCGATACAAAGCTATCGGGACCTGTCCTTGTCGTATCAAACCACCAGAGCCTCATAGATATTGTGGCGGTGAGCGCTGCGCTTCCCGAGTTGAACGTTCGATTCGTTGCAAAAGCAGAGCTTCGACGCGGGTTTCCCGGTGTCTCACAGGCGCTGAGATTGCAGCAGCATGCGCTCGTTCCACGTAGCGGCCACCTCGAAAGTGGACTCGCGGAACTCAGGCGGCTCGCCCGTCTCGCACGGACCGAGCGCGCGTGTCCGGTTGTTTTCCCGGAGGGCACCCGATCGCGAAGTGCAGAAGTGCTCGAGTTCCGCACGGGCGCCCTGCGTGTTATTCTTTCAGAACAGTCCATGCCTATCCTTGTAACGGCGGTTCACGGCGGATATCGTCTGCGAACGCTTAGAATGATAGCGCGTAACTTCGACAACACGGTGTACTACGTGGGTATTCTCGCTCAGCTTCCGCCACCGACTACACGCAGCGAGCTGAATGAGTATATTGCACAGGCCGAGGAAATGATCCGCGAGCGTGTCAGCACGTGGCACGCACAGGAATTACAAGCTTAGAGGTCGTGAATGCTAAAAGAATATCGAACGCTTCTTCCCTACATGAAGCGTTACCGCTGGGGTTATGTCGCCGGGATTGCGATGTTGATGGTCACAAGTGGAGGACAGCTTCTGATTCCACAGTTCATTCGGGTCTCGGTCGACATCATCGCCTCGGGCGAAATTGACCTACGAGAACTCGCGGGCCTGATGGGCGGCCTGGTCGGTGTCGCGATCGTTATCGGAATCTCGCGCTTCGGGTGGCGCTACTTTATCCATGGAGCGAGCCGAAGGATCGAGAAGCAACTGCGCGACAGGCTTTTCAACCATCTGCTTACCCTCTCGAGCAGTTTCTACGGACGGAATCGCGTCGGCGACCTTATGGCGCGTGCAACCAACGACATGAACGCGATTCGCATGGCAAGCGGTATGGCTCTTGTTGCGTTGACCGACGGCGTCATGATGACCGTCGCGATTATTACGATACTGTTTATTCAGAATCCGGGACTCGCGCTCATCGTCATAATGCCCATGCCGTTGATAACGTTCCTCGTGCTCGGTCTCGGAAAGCTGATCGGCGCGAGGTTTCGTGACGTTCAGGAAGGCTTCTCGGTGCTCAGCCACCAGTCGCAGGAGGCGCTCTCCGGCGTCCGCGTCATAAAGAGTTTCGTAAAAAACACCTATTTCCTCGGACGATTCCGCCGCGTGAACGACGAGTATCAGGACCGCAACATGCGGCTCGTAAGAATCTGGGGAATGTTCATGCCTACGGTTACCTTTCTATCGGGCATTACGTCTCTTCTCCTTCTTCGATTCGGCGGCGAGTCGGTGGTTCTCGAACAGATCAGCGCCGGCGACTTCGTCGCCACGCTGAGTTACCTCGAAATGATGATTTGGCCCATGCTCGGCATGGGATTCACCGTAAACCTCATTCAACGCGGTGGGGCAAGCCTGGCGCGAGTCAACCAGATCTTCGCGGAGGAACCGGATATTCAGAGCCCTGAAAACGGCGTAAGCCCGGAGATCGGTGGAGACATCAGCATAAGAGACTTGACCTACGCGTACCCGGACGCCGACGAGCCGGTGCTCGAACGTATCTCATTCGACGTACCGGCCGGAGGAATTCTCGGAATACTCGGACGGACCGGAAGCGGCAAGAGTACGCTTGTCAAGTTGTTGCCCCGGCTGCTTGACCCACCTCGCAACACCGTCTTTCTCGACGGGTTCGACGTGCACGATTACGATCTGAAATGGTTAAGATCCCGGTTCGCGATCGTAGCCCAGGACACGTTCCTGTTCTCACAGTCAGTAAAAGAAAACATTGGCTTCGGTATGGATTACTTCGATGACGATCGAATCCAACACGTCGCCGAGGTATCGACAATAGACCGTGATATCGAAATATTTCCGCTTGGCTGGGATACACAGGTTGGAGAACGCGGCATTACCTTGAGCGGCGGCCAGAAGCAACGAGTGAGTATTTCCCGGGCGCTGGCGACCGGGCGCGATATACTCGTCTTCGACGACGCGTTGAGTGCGGTGGATACCGAAACCGAAGAGCGGATTCTGAACCAGCTGCTCGAAGAGCGCGCCGGAAAGACAAGCATAGTGATCAGTCATCGCGTCTCCACCCTCAAAAACGCCGATAAAATTATCGTGCTCGACCGCGGCAGGGTGATCCAAGAGGGAACGCATGAACAGCTCATTTCGGAAGCAGACGGGTTTTATGCCGAGATTGCGGCGCTGCAGCGGCTTGAAGAAGAGTAGAGATGGAAGAGGAAAAGATAATATCCGGGTACAACCCCGAACTGATGCGCAGACTGCTGCGCTTTCTCGCGCCGTACAAGTGGCGCTTTCTCATCGCGGTAACCGCGCTGGTACTCGCAACGATCGGCGAGCTGTCGATACCGATTGTCATTCAGCGCACGGTCGACAATTATCTGGTCCGCAACTGGGCCCGAATGCCGGTAGAAGCCGTCGATCGAGAAGACCTCGACAGCGTGGATCTCGCCGATGAAGACATCCGGGTAGCCGGCTACATCTACGTTGCCGAGCAGCGCATGAACGACCTCACCGAGCGGGAACGCGAGCGGCTCGAGGAGCAGGGCATAATCGATGACGAGCGCTTTTACCTGTTCCCCGTCAACTCCGACGCCAAAGCAGCCGTAATCTCCGACCGTTCCGAGCTGTTCCGCACGGAATACAACGCAGACCAGGGCGACGCATCCGATGCAGGCGGCTACGCGGCCATTCTTCGTGAAGACTTAAGTTCGCTTCCTGCCGAGGAACGCGCTATCGTACGCAGTGACGACCTCGACGGCCTCGTGTTTATGACCACGGTGTTTCTGTTCGTCCTCGTGGCCGTACTGCTTCTGAGCTTCACCCAGGTATACCTTCTTGCGCTCACAGGCCAGGGCATTATGAAGGATATGCGCCTCGCGCTCTTTCGCCATATAACCACGCAGCATCTCGACTATCTCAACCGTAATCCTGTCGGTAAAATGGTCACGCGCATAACCAACGACGTGGAAACAATTAATGAGCTGTTTCAGAACGTGTTGAGCAACCTCATTCGTGATCTGACTCGAATGATTGGCGTGATTATCGCTTTGTTCATCCTGAGCATCCAGCTCGGTAGTGTTACCGCACTCACCCTGCCACCGGTCATAATCGCCTTCGCGTACTTCCGCCGGCGCGCGCGTGACGCCTTCCGCGCGGTCCGTCTATGGGTCAGCCGAGTCAACACGTATCTGAGCGAACGTCTATCGGGAATGGGCGTCGTGCAGATGTTCACCCAGGAGAAATCCACCGAAGAGCGTTTCGAAGAGGATAACGAGCAGCTGATGAAGGCAAGCCTCGGCGAAATGTACGTAATGGCGACCTTCAGACCCATTGTCGATCTTCTGTCCAACGTCTCGATCGCCGTTATTATCTACTTCGGCGCCGCATTCTTTATCCAAGGCTGGGTCAGCCTCGGAATTGTCATCGCTTACATCAACTACATCCGGCTCTTTTACCAGCCGGTGATGAGTATCTCGGAACAGTTCACCATTCTGCAGTCGGCGATGGCCGGTGGAGAACGTGTGTTTCAGATTCTCGATGACCGTGAGGAAATCCCTGATACGGGAACGCGCGAACTGCCCCGACCTCTTCGCGGCGAGGTGGAGTTCGAATCGGTACACTTTGCGTACAAGCCCGGTACACCGGTTCTGAGAGACCTCAGTTTCTCGATCAAGCCCGGCGAAACGGTCGCGATCGTCGGCTATACGGGCGCTGGAAAGACAACGATCGCCAACCTGCTTACGAGGCTGTGGGATATTCAGGATGGCTCTATTCGACTCGACGGTGTCGATATCCGCGACGTGCGGCTCGCCGATCTCAGGGCGAACGTGCAGCCGATACAACAGGACGTATTTCTCTTCAGTCAGTCGATCGAAGACAACATTCGTCTCGGGTCGGATATATCCGACGAGCAGGTGCGGGAAGCATGCCGCATAGTGCAGGCGCACGAGTTTATCGAGTCGCTGCCCGACGGCTATCGAACCGAACTCAACGAAGGCGCGACCAACATTTCGACCGGTCAGCGACAGCTCTTAAGCTTTGCCCGCGTGCTCGCGCACAACCCCGGTGTCATAATCATGGATGAGGCAACCTCCAACATCGACACCGAAACCGAACAGCTTATTCAAAAAGCGATGTTCGCGGTAATGGAAGGGCGAACCAGTCTTGTGATCGCGCATAGGCTCTCCACGATTCGTCATTCCGATCGAATTCTCGTCTTGAGTCACGGGCAGCTTGTCGAAGAAGGAAGCCACGAGGAGCTTATCGCCGAACGCGGACTATACTACAACCTGTACCGATTACAGTATCAGGATGATATCGAAGGTTGATGGTTCCTCGCGGAAGAATCTATATCCGCCGGCAAGGATGCGATGGGAAGCGTTTATTGAACGAGATTCACGAGCAGACCGTTTATTTCATCGATCCGCGCGAGCAAATCGAGCTGCTCGGTCTGCGTCTGCATGAGCCCTACAGCGAGTCGATCGAGTTTCTGATTGACCCGCGAAACGAGCGTGAACCGTTTCCGTTTGAGAATATTTCGCCCGCTCTCCTGCCGGTCGAGCGCATACGCGCCGGAGACAACGTCATTCAGGAACTCCTGAACGAGCCTGCGATACTCCTGCAAGTTCGACAGATTCGGGTCACGTTTCAGACGCTCACCAAAAGAATGAATAGCATCTAGCTGCTCGTGTGCCTTCTCGAGTTCCACGGTTTGCGAGGCGATGAACTCGCCGAAAGACCTCGAAGCCGCTCTGTCAGCCGAACCGGTCGTTTTCGACCGGGAAGATCGTGCCCGTTCCGATCGCTCGCTCTTTTCTTTTTTTTGCGATTCACCCTGTTTTTTGCCGGCTTCCTGGAACGCATTGAAGTAGCTTCCCGGTTCTATTCGATCGAGCATCGGCTGCTCCTCACTCGTGACGATCCGGATCAAACTCCGTGGCGCTCGGCACGCGATCCTCCGCGCTATACTCTACGCTCGCGAACGGGTCGTCCTCGCCTCCCATAGCGAAGGACTCTGCGGGTCGGAAAACACCCTGCCGCACCGGCGAGCCACTTCCCTTGAGGCGACGTAGCCGGCGTTCGAACTCCTCCATTCCCGTGACGATACAGCGGCCGTGAATCATCGTTCCCTCCTCAGCGACCATGCGCGGGGCGTGGAGGTCTCCGATGACAATCGCCGAGGAAAGCACGATGAGTTTACTGGTACAGAATACTTCGCCTCGAAGTATACCTCCGATGACCACCACGCTCGCCTCTATACTGCAGTCGGCGCGACCGGCGTGGCCGAGAATTACCTTGCCCGAAGTCCGGATCGAACCGCTGTAGTCGCCGTCGATTCGCAGCAATCCCGACAATTCCAAATCGCCACGGAAGTGTGTCCCCTCGCCGACGAGAGAGTTAACGAGTTTACCCTCTGTTGAATCGTTTCTCGAACCAAGCACGTTCTTTTCTACTCTCCTGTGTGTATCAGCGACTACTGATATCAGCGGGCAGATCATCCCGCATGAACTCGCCTAACGCCGAGCGAATCATAAGAAACGAGTCCGGATCCACATTTTCGGTGCCGAGCCATATTTCGAAACCCAGTTGAGGTTCAACGGCTCGTCCGGTCGATCCTACGCTTCCCACCGTCTGGCCCTGGCTGACCTGATCTCCTGAGCGAACCCGAACCTGCTGCAAATGGGAGTACCGCGTACGAAACCCGAATCCGTGCTCAACCTCCACGAACCAGCCGTGAATGTCCGGGTCAAAGTCCACCCGCGTTACTCGCCCATGCGCGCTCGAAACCACCGGAGCACCCGGGACATCCCACACAGTAAGCCCGTGATTCATGGAAAAATCTCCGGTAACCGGATCAATACTCGGCCCCCATCCGCTGTCTATTCTCCCGCGTCCACCCTCGAGCGGCCAGAGCACCGGGAGCTCGGTAAGAAACTCCTGCTCCTGCGCAATTCGGTCGGCAAGTTGCTCGAGCGGACCGGCGATATCGTCGAGCATACCGGAAACCGAGGAGACGTACAGACTCTCGAGCAGGTCTTCATCGCTGACCTCCTGCAAATCCCGCAATTCCGAAAAATCGCCGATGCTATTGTCGGGGGAGCTCCCGCCTGGTACCTCGATACCAAGGCGTTGGAGAGCCGGCTCGAGTTCGCTCTGGAACTCGGCTGCGCCACCGCGTAGCCCGTTAACCGACTCATTGACGTTGCGAAGGCCTTCCTGCATTTCTTCAAGCTCCTGCGTACGCTCGTCTACCGCACGGGTTCGGCTCGAGTAAATTGTAGATGCGTAGAAAAACGCCGAGATGACGGCGAAAGCGATAACACCCAGCACGAGAAATGCGGCAGCAGTCACTTTCAGGTTGATGATACGGCTTTCGGAGTGGGGAATGAGCATGACCGTGAAGCGGCCCGCTCCTTCGCGCGATTGTCGTCGACGCCGAGTTACGGTGGCTTGTGATGTTTTTCGCATTGGCGACGATGAACGTTTCAATACATCCTCTTAGCTGATTAACTTTGACGGTATCATGCAGCTGTTTGCAGTGTCAAAGCGCGAAACCGTGCATTAACACCGCCGCTCGGAGCGCGCGGACGGGTTTGCGGGATGTATGTACAGGAGGGAATGGAACCGAACACAAAACGCCGCCCGAACACGGGAAGTACCGGTTCGAGCGGCGTGTTACGTGAGGTACGCTGATGCGGGTCGATTCCGTCGAGGCTATGCAGCGAAATACGCTACTCGTCGGAGGCTCCACCGTCCATGCTGCTCACGAGTGAGGACAGGTAGCGACCCTCACCGAGTGTTTCCATCAGATCGAGTTGTGTTTGAAGCCAGTCGGCGTGGCCTTCCTCATCTGCGATGAGGGTACTGAAAATGTTCAGCGACCCGTAATCGCCTACAGAGACACAGTATTGTGCTGCTTCGCGGTAGAACGCGAGACTATCGTGCTCGCCTGCAAGGTCGCCCTCGAGCACTTCCCGGACGTTCGACCCGACACGAATCTTCTCGATTTCCTGCATTTCCGGCATTCCGTCGAGGAAGAGAATTCGCTGAATGAACTGGTCGGCGTGACCCCACTCTTCTGTGGACTCCTCGTACTCTTTTGCGCCGAGAATATCGAACCCCCAGTCGTACGCGAGCCGCGAATGAAGCAGATACTGATTGACTGCCGTAAGCTCCATTTTCAACCCTTTGTTCAGATATTCAATTACCTTCTTATCACTTGCCATAAATTGGATCTCCTTAAACAAGTATGTGCTGTTTCCCAGCCCTGTATTTAATCGATAATATATAGTAACGGATATTTATTGTCAACTATCGCGCTCTTCTGCCCTTGGCGGCGATGCCCGGCGTCCGGATTTCGGAACGAATAATCGGCATCTCGGCTCGTAAGGTAGCAACTGTGTCCACAATCGGCTGCTTCGCCTCGAGCGCACCGGCGCCTTACACCGCAATCGCCCCACGCTTCAGCATTCTTTCACGAGATTGAGATTTGCGTCGATGCGGAACGTGGGCTCCGTAAGGCAGTTTCTTCACCGAAATGCGCGTCTCGTTCCTCGCGCCGTTTCCGGCACAGGAAACAGAACCAATCCTTAAAAAAAGCACGGCCGCGGGTAATTCGAGCATTGACCGCATTAGTGCAGGCATCTACTGTTAGCCTTGTCTAAATTACAGAGCCTGGACGTTACCGGTCGAACGACGGGTGCGGTCGCAGGCGTCGATCAACGAGCGTTTGTACGAAAAGGAGCTCCGTTATGGCACAGTGCCGTTTACGCGATATCCCCGTCGGGGGAATGGCGAGAGTAGTGGGAATCGACGAAACACATCAGTCGTATCGCAGCCGCATATTGTCTATGGGCCTGACCCGCGGAACACCCATATTCGTTCAGCGGATCGCACCGTTAGGAGACCCCATTCATATAACAGTCAGAGACTTCGAGCTCTCACTACGTCGAGACGAGGCCGATGCCATTATTCTTGAACCAATAGAAGGTGAACCCGAAGCGTTCGGCTTCTGTGCGCGCTGCCGGAGCCGAGGGCGTTGGCGCAAAGGACCGGGCGCCCGGAATTGGCGTGGTCGTGGCCGCGGTGGAAGAGGATCGAAAGGCAACGGCCAAGGGCGCAGAGGCACCTTTAAGACACAACCGCGGCAACAACAAGGGCAACACCCGGACAGACAAACCTTTAACGAGACGCCACGCGAGGGCGGGAGCACGAAATCATGAGTAAGTACGGTTCTTCCAGCGAGCATACGGTCGCTATAGTCGGGAATCCAAACAGCGGAAAAACCACGGTTTTCAACGGCCTCACCGGAGGCAAGCAGAGAATCGGCAACTGGGCGGGAGTCACCGTGGAGCTGTCTGAGGGAAGCTTCAAACCCAAAGCGCTCGAGCAACTCCTCGTGGCCCCCTTCACAACCGGCACGAGCACCGGCACGGCTACGGCGACAACCGGCGAGATTCGCGATATGCAATCGATTCGGGTGGTCGACCTGCCCGGAATCTACTCGCTTTCAACCGGCACGGAGGACGAGGCGATTGCGCGGGACTTCCTCTTGTCGGGCAGACCAGACCTGGTCGTAGACGTTGTCGACGCCTCCAATATCCAGCGTAATCTTTATCTGACGATTCAACTCATAGAAATGGGTGTCCCGGTCGTAATTGTTTTAAATATGATGGATGTCGCCGATAAACTCGGGATTACTATCGATGTTGAGCGTCTAAGCGAGGAGCTTCAGTGTCCGATCGTGCCGATCGTGGGCACTCGTCCGGCCGACATTGAGCGGGTGGAACAGGCAATCGCGGCGAACGCAGGGCAATTACCCGCGTCGCGCGTTCGCATCGACTACCCGGTGGCAATAGAAAACGCGATATCCGAACTCGAACCGCATACCGAGCCGGTGGCGGAGTCGACCGGGGCGTCCCCACGGTGGGCGGCCCTCGCCGCGCTGGACGGAGACAAATGGCTTATACATGAGCTTACAAGGACTTCCAACATCAGCCGTGAGTCGATCGCCGACCTGCGAGCCACTGTCGGCGAGAGGCTCGGCGATGATATTGATGTTGTTCTCGCCGATGCCCGCTATGGAATGATTCATGAACTGTCACGCCACGTGACCCGGGAACATCTGAGTCGCGAAACGCTCACAGAGCGCCTCGACCGCGTGGTGCTACACCGGGTGCTCGCGCTTCCCATTTTTCTCGCTGTAATGTATGCGGTGTTCTGGTTCACAATGTTCGTCGGTGGAGCGTTTATAGACTTCTTTGATGTCGCCTTCGGCACCGTTTTCGTCGACGGCGTAGGCGCGGGGCTCTCTGCGCTCGCAGCGCCGCCATGGCTTACCGGAATAATCGCCGGTGGTATCGGCTCCGGAATACAGACAGTCGCTACGTTCGTGCCGATTCTTTTCGCGATGTTCGCGGCGCTTGCAGTGCTCGAGGATTCCGGATATATGGCGCGAGCTGCGTATGTCATGGACCGGTTCATGCGGGCTATGGGTCTGCCCGGAAAATCGTTTGTGCCCATGATGGTGGGCTTCGGCTGCACCGTACCTGCGATAATGGCCACCCGAACGCTTGAAAGCCGAAGGGACCGCTTTATGACCGCGTTCATGTCTCCGTTCATGTCGTGCGGAGCCCGTCTGCCGGTGTACGCGCTGTTCGGAGCGGCGCTATTCGGTGCGGGCGCGGGCACAATCGTCTTTTCGCTCTATATCGCGGGTATTGCCGTCGCCATAGGCACGGGGTTCCTGCTGAAATATACGCTCTTTCGCGGAAAGGTATCTCACTTCGTTATGGAACTTCCCTCTTATCATGCTCCGCGACTGCGTTTCGTCCTGGCCCAGGCGTGGCAGCGGCTTGCCGCATTCATCCGGCGAGCGGGCGTTACCATCACCCTCATAGTCACGGTGCTGGCGGTAATGAACAGCTTCGGGACGGATGGTTCGGTCGGCAATGAGGGCGGCGAAGACTCGGTGCTCGCAGGAATCGGCCGTTCCATAACCCCGGTGTTCACCCCGCTGGGACTGGAACAGGATAACTGGGAAGCGACCGTGGGCCTTTTCACAGGCATTTTCGCAAAGGAGGCGGTGGTCGGGACCCTCAATTCCCTCTACGGTCAGGCTGAAGCCTCAACCTCGGAAACATACGACTTCGACCCGGTTGGAGGATTTTCGGAGGCTTTCTCAAGTATTCCCCAAGCCTTTGCCGGGGCGGCCGAAGGCCTTACCGACCCGCTCGGCACGGGAATCGTTGCCGGCGATACGGGACAGGTCGGCAGCGCGCTCGATACGGACACAACGGTATTCGAACGTCTGCGTCGCGGGTTTTCTCAACAGGCGGCGTACGCATATCTCCTGTTCGTACTGCTGTATTTTCCCTGCGCCGCCGCGCTCGCCGCAGCGATCCGTGAAATGGGCGCCGGACTCGGGTGGCTTCTCGCAGCCTACACCACCGTCGTAGCGTGGGCTATCGCGACACTATTTTACCAATTCAGCACCGCCCCCGGGTTCATCCCGGTATCGGTTGCCACCGGGCTTCTCCTTGTGACCGTTGCTGTTCTATGGATACTCGGCAGGACCGTGTACAAGCCAAGTTTGATTGAAGGAGGCGAATAATGCTCCGCGACGTACGCAGTAGTCTAAAGGCGCTCGAGGTCGCCTCCGCGAGCCAGCTTGCCGCTGAGCTGCACGCGCCTCGCGGCGATGTGGAAATGGCTCTGGAGTTCTGGATTCAAAGAGGAAATGTGCGCGTATGCCGCCAAACCGATACAAAGGCCTGTGGAACAAGCTGTACCCGTTGTCCCATAGGCGCCCTATCGCGCAACGTGCAGACCGACGCCCGGCTGTTACCGCGCAATACGGTTTCTCCGGCGACTGTTTACGAATGGGTGTCGACGTAATACTGTACCATGCCGGCGCATTAGTTATGTGCCGGCTGGTACAATAAAAAGAACGCTGATCACGTCATTTCTGCGTTTACGAGTTGACTGCCCCATACAAACATCGTATTCTTTCGCGTGTAGAAAATATACACTACGGTCGCTTGCGGTAAACAGGAATATAGGTGCGGTAGCTCGATCTATTTCACCCACACTGGAACTACGGAAATTCGAACCTTATGAGATTATTTGATACCCACGCCCATATCGGGTTGATTAATGAAGACCCGATAGAACAGCTAATAATCGCCAAAGAAGCGAAGCAGGAGGGAGTACAGGGTATTCTCAGCATCTGTAACAATCTCCACGACTTTTTCGAAGTATACGAAAACCTTCGTACGGCCTCTAATGTGTACTTCAGTGTTGGTGTTTCCCCGTCGGAAGTGACAAATCCCGGAAAGGACTGGGAGTCGAGAATAGAGCAGGGAGCGGCTTTTGACCGTGTCGTGGCTATTGGCGAAATCGGATTGGACTATTACCGCAAATTCGGTGATAAAGACAGTCAGATCGAGCTGTTCATTCGACAGCTCGAACTCGCCGATCGACTCGATTATCCGGTCGTTATACACAACCGTGAGGCCGGAAACGACGTCCTCGAGATACTGCAGGAGAAGCTTCCCACGCGCGGCGGCGTTCTGCACTGCTACAGTGAGGACTGGAATTATGCCCAACAAGCGCTCGATCTGAATCTCTATATTTCCTTTGCCGGCAACGTTACCTATCGCAACGCGCGAAATCTTCATGAAACAGCGCGAAATATGCCGCTCGATAGAATGCTCGTCGAAACCGAAAGCCCTTTCATGGTCCCGAGCGCTCATAGGGGTAAACGCAATAGGCCTTCGTATCTCGCCGACACCGTTAAGTTCATCGCGGAGCTACGCGATGAGCCTGTAGAAGAGGTTGCGGACACCCTGTACACTAACAGCCTTCGATTCTTCGGGATCCAACAGTAGCGTCCGCTTCAAGACCGGTGAACTCGACGTTTCCGGTCGAACGCAGCGACACTCGGCTGCAGAGGTGGTCCCGACGCGTGACCGATGGCAGCGGTCGGGGGCAACACTCGGCGCCGCTGCCGCCTTGACCGTCGTGCGAGCCTGGTGCTATACACATGAGCGTCGTGAGCATCTCCGGCCTCAAGCATTCATGCGGAATTGCGGGTATTTTCTCCCCTGATGGAACGAACATCCCGCAGAAACTCTTCTTTCCGCTGTTCTCGCTACAGCATCGAGGGCAGGAAAGCGCGGGAATAGCCTACAGGAAAGACAATCGCACCGTCGCATACAAGGACCTCGGTATGGTATCGACGGTCCTCGAGCGCTATCTGAAAGGCGAGCGGACGAGCCATACTGGTATCGGTCACGTACGTTACAGCACGCACGGTGGAAACAAGCTCGAGAACGCGCAACCGATGGTCGTCACCTGTAATAAGGGTGACATAGCTATCGCTCACAACGGGAATATTTCCAACGCCCAGACGTTGAAATCGCAACTCGTCGATGAAGGCGCGATTTTCCAGACAAGTTCCGACACCGAGCTTGTGCTTCATCTTCTCTCTCGCTCAAGATGCGAATCCTTCGACGAGGCCTTGCTCGAGACGCTTGCACAACTCCAAGGTGCATTCACGATGGCTCTGATGCACAACGATCGACTCATTGCGATACGTGATCCACACGGATTCCGTCCGTTACTCGTTGGTACAACCGATGACGGAACTCGAGTGGTCGCAAGCGAGAGTTGTGCACTCGACGTACTCGAATGTCATGAGCAGCGCGAACTCGACCCAGGTGAGATTCTGTATATGAGTCACGCCGGAGAGCTGTCGAAGTCGATCGAACCGAAAACACCACCGAAACAATGTGTATTCGAGCTTATCTACTTCGCGCGTCCGGACTCTCGAATTTTCAACTCCGGCGTGCACAGTTCACGTGAGTCTATGGGGGCCGCGCTCGCCGGCGCGGACCGCGAAAGCGGCCTCAGTGGAGATGTCGTGGTGCCTGTGCCCGACAGCGGTACCAGCGCCGCGCTCGGCTACGCGCGCGAGGCGGGACTCCCGTTCGATTTTGGATTGACCAGGAATCATTACGCGGGTCGTTCGTTCATTATGCCAACGACCGCCGAGCGGGAACTGGCGGTTCGTATGAAGCTGCATCCGGTGAAAGATATAATCGAAAATAAAAGGATTATTCTCGTAGATGATTCGCTCGTCCGCGGAACCACCGCGAGGAGCCTCGTGCGGTTGCTTTTCCGCGCGGGAGCTCGCGAGGTACATCTGCGTTTGTCTTCGCCGGAGCTTCGCTGGCCATGCTTCTTCGGAATCGATATCCCGACCCGACGCGAACTTATTTCCAACCAGCTGACACCGCACGAAGTCGCCGATTTCGTTGGCGCTGACTCTGTTCGCTTTCTCGACCTTGAACTCCTGAAGCGGGTCCTGCCCGAGTCAACAAGGTTCTGCTTTGCTTGTTTCACCGGTAACTATCCGGTGGATGTCCCCTTGACCCCGGAAGAGCAAGCACTACAACCGAGAGACAAGAGCCATCCCTGAAGGAAATACCGTATGGATTACTCGAAAGCCGGTGTAGATATCGCGGCGGGAGACGATTTTGCACGATACATTTCTCGGCTCTCATCGCCTGTTCTCTCAGCGGGGATAGGAGGATTCGCCGGGGCTACCGAGCTCGATCTCTCCGATTACAATCATCCGGTACTTCTTTCGACCACCGATGGGGTCGGCACAAAGCTATTGGTTGCACAGCAGCTTCGCCGCTTCGAGACCATTGGTATCGATCTCGTTGCGATGTGTATAAACGACCTGCTCGTCGCCGGGGCAACGCCGCTTCAGTTTCTCGATTACATTGCGTGCGGACGGTTGGCGAGCACACCCGCGCGAGAGATTCTCGACGGGGTTATCGCCGGATGCGAGCAGTCCGAATGCGTCCTGGCAGGTGGTGAGACGGCCGAAATGCCTGGAGTGTACGATGAAGGTGAGTTCGATCTCGCCGGATTCGCGGTTGGAGTCGCTGAGCGGGAAAGGCTTCTGCCTCGAACCGGCCGGATTCGGGCCGGAGACCACCTATACGCCTTACCTTCGAGTGGCATACACTCAAACGGACTGAGCCTCGCGCGGAAGGCCCTGGAACGGGCACCGGACAAGGTCTGGGAGGAGCTGCTCACTCCTACGAAGATTTACTTCGACGAGTT